>CAYUHN010000076.1:0-14519 GCA_964444495.1 uncultured Roseibacillus sp.
CTTAAAAGTATTATCATCTAGAAAAACAACGCTTATCCCTTGCCCTAGCTCCTTATTACCGATCCAATAAGGAAGGTCGTAGCTCAAAAGCCGCAACCCATCCCCCAGCTTTCGATTCAACAAGCTAACCCCAAAAAGGCAAAGCAACGCCGACACCGCCAACATAGCAGCCCAACGTTTTCTCACCTTCGTCCAGAACTTCCCCTTCACACTTACTCAATTACGTTTACTCTCGGGTTTCAAACAGTTTCCCCCTAACGAAACGATTCACGGTAAGGAATGGCACGAAGTTCCGCCCTCTTCCCCAGCCAGAAAGAAGCTAGACTGATTTCCAATAACTCGATCCCCAATCTCCCATCTCTTTCGCATACTTCTCTGTTAACCAGTTTATACGACGAGCTAGGAGTCGGCTAACCTCGAACAAAAGCTCCGGATTTTGTTTCATCACCTTTTCCGGTTCAGGCACCTCAATGAGCTCGCTATAATCAAAAGCAACCACAGAAGCAGTTGCTTCCCTTCCCAAAAGCACCGAAACTTCCCCAAAGGTCGAGCCCTGATGACTAATTTCTGAGATAAGCAAAGCCTCTTTCAATATCTGCAATTTACCCGAAACAAGGACAAAAAGAGATTCCGTGATTTCCCCTTCACGAATAACGATTTCATCTTTCGCAAAGCTTCGCCGAGGAAATTCTTCAAACAACTTTAAATCTAGCATCTACAGCGAATTTCAGATGAACGGCTCCCTTTAACAAGCATAAAACCACCGAGCTAGCAGCCTATTGCACCACGAACGTCCCCTCCTCCTTTCAACTTGTCAATTTCTGTAACTGAAGACATCTTTCTTACAACGACTATGAGTAATCCTGCGAAAACTCCTCCAAGCATTTTCAACGATGTCCTTGGCCCTGTCATGCGTGGCCCCTCCAGTTCTCACAGCGCTGCAGCCCTTCGCATCGGCCGGCTGGCACTAGATCTCATGGACGGACAACTCGATCGCGTTGTAGTTGAGTACGATCCCAATGGTTCCCTCGTCACCACTCACGAGTCCCAAGGATCCGATCTTGGGCTCTTTGGAGGATTAATGGGTTGGGAAACCGATGACCCACGCCTCCCCAAATTTCGAGAAGAGATCGAAAAAGCTAAAATCGAAGTCGATATTCGCTACGTCTCATACGGAGCCAAACACCCAAACAACTATCGACTCACTCTTTTCCAGGGAGAACGAAAACGTTCTCTCGAAGCCATCTCTACCGGAGGAGGAATGATTGTCGTACAAGCTCTCGACGAGATTCCTGTTCACTTCGAAGGCGACTATTATGAGACCATTCTTATTCTCAATAAAAGCGACTCCGCACTCCAAGATGAGCTTTCTGCTCAATCCTTTTTCGAAAGTATCAAGTTGAGTAGCCACGAAGGAAAAACACTTCTCCAACTGTCCAGTCGCACCCTCCCCTCCAAAGAACAAATCGCCGCTCTCCGGGAACACCCCTCCGTTGCCTCTCTCGCTCTACTCCATCCCGTTCTTCCTATTCTAGGAATGAAAGACCTCTCGGTCCCGTTTCTCACTTGCGAAGACATGCTCGCCTACCGCGAACAAGAAGGAGGAACTCTTTCCCTCTCGGAACTCGCTGCTCGCTACGAGGCTGCTCGGGGCGGAATCTCTGTTACCGAAGTCAGAGAACGAATGACGGCTCTCGTAGAAACCTTCGAAAGCTCCATTAGCACAGGCCTAGGAGGAACTAAGTTTGAAGATCGCATTCTCCCCTGCCAATCCGGAGGCTTTCAGGAGAAACTCGCAGAAAACAAACTTATCCCCGGAGACGTCCTCAATCGCATCATCCTCTACGTAAGCGCGATGATGGAAATGAAAAGTTCACTTGGGGTAATCGTCGCAGCTCCCACTGCCGGTTCCTGTGGAGCCCTCCCTGGGGCAGTCTTCGGTGTTTCCGATGCAATGGGTTGGACTCGTGAACAACGGGTGGAAGCTATGCTCACAGCTGGCCTCATTGGCGTCTTCATCACCGCCCATTCCACTTTTGCCGCCGAGATTGCAGGCTGCATGGCTGAATGTGGCTCGGGCTCCAGCATGGCAGCAGCAGCTATCACTGGACTCGCAGGAGGAACACTAGACCAGCAGCTAGGAGCCGCTTCCCAAGCCCTTCAAAACTCCTTTGGAATGACCTGCGACACCCTCGCCAATCGAGTAGAGGCGCCCTGCCTTGGGAAGAATGTCATGGCTGCCACCAATGCCCTATCTTGTTCAAACATGGCCCTCGCCAACTATCAACACCTTGTTCCTCTTGACCAAGTCATTGACGCCATGCGTGAGGTAGGCGATCTCATGCCCCGTGAAATCTGCTGCACTGGTCTCGGAGGGCTCGCAGTAACTCCAATTTCTAAAGCTATCGAAAAACGCCTCCAAGCAACTTCACTAGCAACTAAAGAAAAATCTCTAAAAGCAACCGTTGCTACTAATCAAGACCAATGAGATCATACTGAAGCAGCTCATCTTGCTTATAGAAATTCCCTACTAACGTCGCAAATTTAACATAGCCAATTCCAGGAGCATACCAAACATAGATTTCATAAGGCTTCACCCCCTCGTGAGAAGCACTCATCCCTCGGCCCTCTAGATACAAACAATTCGGAAATCGCCCAGCAGCCACCTGGACATCCTCCCGCCCTACAACGGTCATTTCGTAGTCACTGACAACGGCAAGTCGTTCATCAGCTACTCCAATTTTAGCCACCTCTTTTACGCGAAAGACCATCCCTTTTCTGATCACTCCCGGAAGCTGGACAAGTGGCTCTTCGAAAACGAATCCAACGTCACCTCCACTATCCCCTTTGTAACAGAAATTCCCATTCCCATCCAAGACACAGTGACTAACAAAACTACGTGACTCCTTCTCATCACTCCGAGAGTCCACTTCGTAAGTCATTTGTAATTCGACCCCAGCTTTCTCACATTTCACTAGCACTGTCGTATCCTCAGATTCGCCCATATGATAGTCATTCTCTCCAGCCTCACCTCGCTGATAGCTTGAACGCACTTTCCATCTAGTCCCAGGTTCGAAAGCAAGAAAACCCTTAGCAACCCCAATCACTTCACCCCCCTCTTTTAGAATCTCAAAGTTTTTCTCTTCTACTACTTCCTCTTTTCCTTTGGACAAAGACAACTCAACTCGAAGCCCTTCGTCCTCGAAAGACAGTGAACTTTGCACCTTTGGATAGGCCAACAACCACTTATTAAGCGGAGAAACTGAAGCTTCCTTGGACCGTTCAGAGCCTGGATAGCCTTGCTCCACTGACTCCATCGTCATCGATTCTTCATTCCATCGATACCCTTCCTGCAAGGCTCGATCATAGATGCGCTCATACATCGAAAAGACTTCAACCTCTTCATGTCCCTCGCGAACCAAGGTCTTTCGTAGGTCATTCAAGAGAGGCAAGATCCTCCATTCCTCGGGATTCACTCGACCGAAAAATACATTCGCAAAAATACGCTCAAGCTCATGAACCCGCTTCGCTTGCCCCTGCAAATTCATTCGAGCGCCGAGCTGAGAAACAAACGATTCTTGCTCGTCCGCCTCTTCTGCCTCCTCATCAAGCATCCTGAAGAGAACATCTTTTCGGAAAGCCAATAAAAGCCCATTAGAAGCCGCACTCAAATAAAACGAATTGAGCCCCTCCTCCATTCGAATCTCCACAAAAGCTTTTCCCTCTTCTTCTTTCGTCTCCCAATTAACAAACTCTTCCTCCATCTCGCGCTGCACATAAACTTCTAACTTCTGCAAAAAATTTATCAGCCACTCTCTATTTTGAGAATCGATTCGGAATCCCAGCGGAAGACTCCAAATCAGATCAAAATCACGGAAAGAACTCCTAGCAACAACATCCCAGATCAAATCATCGTATACGGTCAAAGACACATTGTCTCCCAGCCACTCAAACTCTTTTAAGGTGATTCCAAGCTCTTCCGCAAACTCCTCTAGACCCATTGTTTGTAGAACTTCTTCACTTTGCCAATCAATTGCCATAGCCAGCTGGAGAAGAGCCTTGGCGGGAAGCTGACAGTCCTCCGGACTTAAGACAGCCTTCCCCATAAATTCTATCACCTCTTGATAACCAGAGCCCAAAGTCAAAGGAAGAACAGATAGATCACACTCAATCGTCTCATCATTTATCGAAAAACTAAACGCGATTGGATCAAAGACGGTCCAACCTCTCTCGTAGCCTTCCCGCCACTCACGATAGCCATCAGCTTCCGCTTTCGTTACCTCTTCAAAGGACATTTCCGAAATCGGTGTTAAGAAGCAAGCACTACCATATATTGAACTATGATAACTCCCCTCCACAACTTCTAGCTCACCCATGAATTCAGATAGACTTTCAGCCAAGGCATCAAGATTCTGTCCTCCTGCCACCAGTTGAGCATTCAATTGCACCAACAAGGCTTGCGCACGCATTCGACGGGCCGTTCCGATTCGATTTTTTGGGTTCACCCAACGGCGAATCGTTGCATCGGAGAGGAAGAAAAAACTATCGCACTCTTCCTCCAAAGTATAGCGATGACGGAAAAACCGAAATTCTTCTAACGAAGCCAAAGACTGCTTTTCGCCCGTTTGCACCGCGAGCAAAGACTGAATCTGATTCACTGAATTAGCTAATATAACCCCTTTCTCAAGCTGAAGGAGGTGCGATGAAAACCGTCGATTCGTAGTTTCGTAACCGAGATAAGGATAACCTTCGGAAGCAAGCTCATCTGCACCAGAGGCTTGCGCCCTCTTCGCACTCATCCGTATTGCTAACGACAAAGCTTGAAAAACAAGCTCTGGCTTCTCCGTCTCAAAAACGAGAGCGACTTCCGATCCGCTCGCCAAATAGGCGTCGCTGGTGGTTAGCGCTACCGACTTCACCGGCAAACCAGCCGCTAACTTCTTAAATTCCTGTAAACCCAGTTGCTCTTCGTAAAAATCCAGTACCTGTGAAACTGAAGCTCTCATCTTCAGCCCTCCCAATTCACCAACTCCTGCACGTAACCAATTAAGAGATCCTAGCAAGGTAGGCAGGTCAGGAAAAAATGCAGCAAGTTGGTCTTCAGAAATCAATTCCGCAGTTTTGTCGAGAGATACCTTCTCTGGGACTTCATTCTTTTCTAAGAGAACTTTCCAATCCACAGACTCCACTTCTACCCCTTCGACGTCTGCTAGCTTCTCCCAGATTTCTTCCTCGCCTTCCCCGACTTGAATCACCCGGTCCAAAGCCAAATTTTCAGCCACTGCCAATCCCCCTGAGAAAATAGAAAATAGATTACTACTTCTCTTCCAGTCCGCGCCTCCCATTTCGGTAAAAGCGGCGAGTTCCTTCTCTTCCCCTTTTCTCATTTGCGCTCTAAACCAAGCACCTCCCACAATATCATCCTGTTCCGCTAGACTCTTATAGTAAGAACGCCTCAATTCTTGAAACTTCTCCTCCGAAACCGCTAGCTCTTTCTTCCCTTCGACTTCAAAAGAAAAATCTTTCGAACCCTCTCCGGAATATCGAAGCGCCACTAGCCCTTTCATCCTCTTACCCTCTTCCATCCGCACCGCCAAAAGATACTCGCCTTGCTGAAGCGTAAAATCTCCATTAGCCGGAATCAGATAAGCCTCTTCTTCTGCTCGCAAAAATGGAAAAATTCCACTTTGCTGCACAAATAATTTCGTTTCAAGAGCCAAGCTAATTTCCTCTTCGTCCCCCTTGAACTCACACTCCGACAGAGGCAGCAAATAAGTCTCGGCCCACAAACTCCCAAATAGTAAAAATAAGAACAGCCATGTCCAATAAGCTCGAGTAGCAAAGACTTGAACTCTATGTTTCACCTCAGTTTTCATGAAGAATAGAATGTCTTAAGAGTCTCCTTTGTAAAGTTCACGAAAATAAGATTTGAACAAGACAGTCGAGGTTTCTTCGTATAAGACCACCGCCGTGAGTAATCCGATTTTTCAAGGTTGTATCCCAGCATTAATGACTCCCTGTGACGAAAAAGGAGCCGTGAATTACAAGGCTCTTGTAGCAACGGCACAAGATCTAATGTCCAAGGGTATGCGAGCAGTGGTCTATTGTGGTTCCATGGGGGACTGGCCCTTACTTACTGATGAACAGCGAATGGAGGGAGTTCGACACCTTGTAGAAGCAGGCGTCCCGGTAGTTGTCGGCACTGGAGCTCAAAATTCGAAATTGGCGATAGCCCATGCGGCCCACGCAAAAGAAGTTGGCGCGGATGGCCTAATGGTTATTCCTCGTGTTCTCTCCCGCGGTGCTTCACCAGCCGCACAGAAAGAACACTTCCGTGGTATATTAAAGGCTGGCGGCGATCTCCCTGCAGTAATCTATAATAGCCCCTATTATGGCTTTGAGACCAAAGCTGACCTCTTTTTTGCGCTGCGAGATGAGTTCCCAAGTCTGGTTGGATTCAAAGAATTTGGTGGTGCTCAGTCTCTAAGCTATGCCGCAGAATTCATTACCAACGGCGATCCCGATTTAACGCTGATGGCCGGAGTCGATACACAAGTCTATCATGGCTTTGTCAATTGCGGAGCCAAAGGTGCTATCACAGGAGTTGGGAATGCCCTTCCGCGTGAAATCCTCCGTTTCGTCCAACTCTGCGAAGAAGCGGCAACCGGTAATATTCAATCCCGCAAATGGGCTCAGGAACTCTCCGAAGCTTTGACCGTCCTTTCGACATTCGACGAACAACCAGACCTCGTGCTTCACTATAAGGAGCTCATGGTTCTGGAAGGACACGAAGAGTATCGTCACCAAATTTACCAATCTGATGCGCTCTCGCCTAGCCAACGTCAATATCTTCACACTCAGTGGAAACTCTTCCGCGATTGGTGGAGTAATTGGGATGGTAAAGGCGAGTAACCTCGAAAATGAGCAAGCAAAGTCAGATTCAATTGATCGATTCGCACACCGCTGGCGAACCAACTCGAGTCGTCGTTTCAGGTGGTCCCACGCCTCCAACCAAAGGAACAGTAGCTGCTCGAGATTTCTTAAAAAAGGAAGCAGACTGGCTACGAACATCGATGCTTCACGAACCGCGAGGCTTCGAGGCGATGGTTGGAGCATTCCTCTGTGAACCTGATGATGAACGTTGCATAACTGGTGTCGTTTTCTTTAACAACACAGGATACCTCGGCATGTGTATTCATGGCACAATCGGAGTCATCGAGACTCTTGCCTATCAAAAGAAAATATCGGCAGGAACACACTTATTGGAAACTCCAGTCGGAACGGTTTCCGCGACTTTGCATCAAAATGGCAAGGTCACCGTCAACAACGTTCCTAGTTTCCGGCACCAGAAAGACGTCACTGTCAGCGTCCCAACCCATGGTGAAATCAAAGGTGATATTGCTTGGGCTGGAAACTGGTTCTTTTTAATTCAAGGCCAAGGACCGGAAGTATGCCGAGCTAATATCGACGAACTCACCGACTTTGCCTGCGCTGTGCGAGAAGCCTTAGATGAAAGCGAACATAGAGGTTCAGACGGAAGCTTGGTCGATCATATCGAAATCTTTGGGGAGCCCGAAGCTAGGGTAGAGGCAAACAGTCAAAATTTTGTCCTTTGCCCGGGAAAAGCCTATGACCGCTCCCCATGCGGAACGGGATTCAGCGCCAAACTCGCCTGTCTTGCCGCCGATGGCAAACTGTCAGAAGGTGAAGATTGGGTTCAAGCTGGCATCCTTGGAGCCTCTTTCTCAGGACGATTTGAAAGAAATGGTGAAGAAGGGATTATTCCCATCGTAACCGGAGAAGCATTTATCACAGGGGAAACCCACCTTCTTTGCTTACCAGACGATCCTTATCGGTTTGGAAGTGGAGGATAACAAAAAACAATACTATGACTATAGAAGGATACTCACTCATTGGAGCGAACAAGGGAGCAGGACGTGGAGGCTCTTGGCAGGCTAAAAACCCAAAGACAAACGAAGATCTAGAAACGACCTTCCACGCTGAAGATGAAGCAGGTCTTGCCGAGGCAGTATCCTTAGCGGAAACAGCTTTTGAAGTTTACGGAAAAACCAGTGGCGAAGAACGAGCCCAATTATTACGAACAATTGCGGATGAAATTGATGTAAGCGAAGAAAACATCGTCGCTCGCATGATGGCTGAATCCGCGCTGCCCGAACCACGCTGTCGTGGTGAAAAAGGGCGAACCGTAGGCCAGCTCCGTATGTTTGCGGATCTTGTTGCCGAGGGCTCTTGGGTCGATGCCCGTATTGATCTCGCTCAACCCAACCGAGAACCTATCCCTAAACCCGATCTACGCTCAATGCTACGCCCCCGAGGGCCAGTAGCTATTTTTTGCGCAAGTAACTTCCCCCTTGCTTTCTCTGTAGCTGGCGGCGATTCCGCTAGTGCTCTGGCCGCAGGGTGCCCCGTTATCGTGCGAGCTCACTCCGCTCACCCCGGAGTCGCCGAACTCGTTGGTCAGGCCGTCCAGCGAGCGGTTGCAAAATGTAATCTTCCTTCCGGAGTTTTCTCTCTCGTCTTCGACGATGGCATCGCATTGGGAACTGCACTCGTGCAACACCCAGCCATTAGCGCAGTTGCCTTCACTGGTTCTCGAACTGGCGGGCGAGCATTGATGGATCTAGCAGCGGCGCGAGAAGCCCCCATTCCAGTCTTTGCCGAGATGAGCGCGATCAATCCCATCTTCGTCTACCCAGAAGCTCTCTCCGAACGAGGACAAGAAATTGGAGCCGGCCTCGCTGGTTCAGTTGCACTCGGAATCGGGCAATTTTGCACCTGCCCAGGACTCGCCTTTATTCCAAGTGAAGGGAGCGACACATTTCTCGCTAAGCTCGTAGAAGATTTAGAGAAAACCGCTCCAGGAACAATGCTACATCAGGGAATCGCAACCAACTACCAAACAGGGATAGCCGAAATGGGAAATCAAGATGGAGTTGAGCAACTTGTAACAGTTGAGGCAGCCAACGGACAAGGAGGAGCTGCGCTCTTTAAAACCAATTTGAGTACTTTCCTTGCTAACGAAAATCTCAGCAAAGAAGTCTTTGGACCTAGCACTCTCGTCGTGCTGTGCGACAACGACGAAGATTTTCTCGCTGCAGCTCAAACTTTAGAGGGGCAACTCACCGCAAGCGTCCACGCTACCGATGGAGAAATCTCCGATGCCACCTCTCTAATGGAAGCTCTTTCTCACAAAGCTGGGCGCCTCATTGTAAACGGGTTCCCTACTGGCGTGGAAGTTTGCCCATCCATGATCCATGGAGGCCCCTACCCTGCCACATCCGATGGAGGAAGTAGCTCGGTAGGAACAAGTGCAATCTCTCGCTTCTCGCGTGCTGTCTCCTGGCAAACAATGCCTGAAGCTCTTCTTCCTGCGGAGCTTCAAAACGAGAACCCTCTCGGAATTTGGCGCTTAGTAGATGGCGAACTCAGTAAAGACCCCATCTAAGCACAAGCCATGGCTCGGAAGAAAAAAACAGTCATCATTATCGGCGGAGGCCTCATCGGCCTCGCCAGCGCCTACTATCTTTCTTGTGAAGGCTATCAGGTTAAGGTAATCGAACGTGATTCTACCCTTCTTTCAGGAGCCTCCGAAGGAAACGCGGGAATGGTTGTCCCAAGCCATTTCATTCCCTTGGCTGCTCCCGGAGTCATTGGTCAAGGGCTCAAATGGATGCTCAATCCTAGTAGCCCTTTTTTTCTACGCCCGCGTATCGACTGGGACCTATTCCGCTGGGTAACGACCTTTCTCAGGCATGCAAATGCCAAGCACGTCGAAAAAAGCACCACTTTATTACGAGACCTCGGCCTAGAAAGCCGCCGCCTGCACGCGGAGTTAGCTCGAGACGAAAATTTCCCCCTCGTCGAACGTGGCTTACTCATGCTTTGTGAAAGCGAAAAAGGACTCGAGGAAGAAATTGAAGTCGCTGAGCAAGCGACTAAACTGGGCTTGGAAGTCTCTGTCTTTTCCGAAAGCGACCTCAAAAGCCACGAACCCGAACTCTCTCTCCAAGCGAAAGGAGGAATCTGGTTCGAACAAGATTGTCATCTGAGCCCGATAGATTTCATAACGGCGCTTCGGAAGGCTATTGTCGCTAATGGAGGCGAGTTCATTGAAGATACTGTCGAAGATTTTCAGATATCTGGAGATACCATCTCGGCCGCCAAAATGAACTCAGGCAAATCGCTTAGTGGTGATGAGTTTGTCCTTGCTGGAGGAGTCATCACCAACAACCTCTCTAAAAAAATCGGACTCAAGCTCCCGATGCAAAGCGGAAAAGGCTACAGCCTCACGCTAGACACTCCTAAAAAATTGCCCCGTATCTGTAGCCTGCTAAAAGAAGGTCGAGTTGCAGTTACTCCTATGGGCAAAACTCTTCGAGTAGCTGGGACAATGGAAATTTGTGGCAATGAGCGCTCAATCCGCCAGAAACGCCTACAAGGAATCATAAATTCTTTCTGTCGAGTCTACCGCGATTTTGAACCAGATGATTTTGTAGATCTTAAGCCATGGGTCGGTCTACGCCCCTGCTCCCCCGATGGGCTCCCCTATATTGGTGAAGCCCCTAATCATCGTAACGTAACCATCGCCAGTGGCCACTCGATGCTAGGACTTAGCCTAGCTCCGATTACCGGAAAACTCGTCTCGCAAATGGTCAGCGAAAAATCCCTATCTTTCGATTTTTCCGCACTCAACCCAGCAAGATTTGGGTAGAAGCGAAACTCAATTTCTATCAAGCAATTACCTACCCCAAAAAAGAAAAAAGCTAGCCTGCACACGCAAGCTAGCTCTTGATAAAATATTTACGATTAAGCCTTAACGATTTGCCGCAAGCTCTGCAGCCTCCTCGAGAGTGACTCGGTCGCGACTGACGAGAATCACAGCGTCCTGAAGATCATATCCGAAATGATCCTCATCATCTGTGAACAATTCCATAAGAATAATCTGCTGATTGGAACCAATAGTCATCACTCCATCGCTGCTATAAGGCTCAAGAATCTCAGCTACGGAGCGCTGACCGCTAACAGGCGGGACAGGTGGGACATCATCGCCTCTGTTAAGAACGATTACAAGATTATTCTCACGAGCTGTAGATACAACGCCACCATATTGTTCGATCCGTGTTCTGCTGTGACGAAGTTCGAAGAAAATCTCATCTCCCGCAGAAAGCAAGGTCTCAGCAATAACTGTGCCGGGTTCAAGATCGTAATCAGGATGCTCTTCGGCCACTCCGTTATAGAATTCAACAAAAGGGCCGTCTTCGCCGATTCTTGTTCCAAACAAGACGGTATTGCGAGTGCCAGTAGCCAAAGTAATGAACTGCGCAGTGACGCGAGTATCATGCCCGTCTGGGTCACCCGTAATAGGATATGCAATTCGCCAATTAAGGTTTGCCCTCTGCCCAGGAATAACCTGACCCTCTAAGGCGTCAATAGAGCCAATAGGAATCTCGAGAGCCTCTTGAGCAGATAGAGATGAAGCTGCGAAACAAAGAATCGCACCGGAATTAAGGAGGAATTTATTAGTCATTAAGTATAGGGGTATTTGTTATTAAGTATAGGGGATCGGGGGGCAAGGTAGAGATCTAACTTAGATTGTAAAGAATTTTTCGCCCTTTTTTTATAAAATTTTAAGAAAAAATTTAAATAACTTCGGAGATCCGTTTGATAAAACACTTTTTGCTTTGTTTAACTTTGAAGCGATAGCCTTTCTAAAAAAAGACCGCAACTTGCTTATCTCTGCAAAAAAGCCGCCGCAATTTCGTAAGCACCTGCGTGAAAACCGCTATTCTTCTCTCAACCTTCTCGTCAATGCTCTCGCTATTCGCCGAATCGGGAGCCACAGATGCCTTTGTCACTCAAAATCGGGAAATAAAAGCAGAATTCAGAGCCAAACTCCCAAACGACAACTACGATGTTTACTGGGCTCGCTTAGACAAAGACCCACTCGTAAGGCTCAATAAAGGGGAAGAGCAAATCATTCAGGGCAAAATTAACTCCGTTACCCTCTCTTTTGAGGAAAGCGAAACAAAAACCGCATGGAAAGCGTCCCTTAGAGACAAAAAAGAACAAGATCATTCAGCTCAAGAAAACCTCCTTGGCAATTTCAAAGCTAAAATAGTCTCCAAAAATGAGGTTCTTATAGAAGGAAAGCAGATTCCCCCTTCCGAGAACTGGATCTGGGGTGAGCGCTGCCACTTCTCACCCAACGGCGACTATGTGATGCTCGAGGAAATCCGCGATGTTTCCGAACGGAAAGTCCACTACATCCGCTCTTCTCCAAAGGACCAATTACAACCTGAACATTTCACGAAAAATTATCCTAAGCCAGGAGATGAACTGCAAATCAAACGCCCCGTTGTCTTCAATAAAGAGGGTCAATGTGTTAAAATCGACTCCAGCCTGATCTCCTCCCCCTTCTCGCTAACCAATGTCCACTGGCATAGCAAAGAAACTCTCTGGCTAGAATACATTGAACGTGGCTTTGATGCTTTTCGCCTAATTGAACTCAATGCCAGCAATGGCAAGACCCGAGTGATCGCTGAAGAACGCTCGGAAAAATTTGTCCACGTCTACGAAAAATGCGGATGGTGGCTACTTAGCGAAAACAAGATTCTTTGGCGCTCAGAAGCCGATGGCTGGAGCCACCTCTATCTTATTGACTCGAAATCCGGCCTCCGAAAGCAACTCACCCAAGGAAACTGGGTCGTGCGAGGGGTCGATCGTATTGAAGGCGACTTCGTTTTCTTTAGACTTAGCGGATACTACCCTGAGCAAGACCCTTACTACCTCCATCACGCCAAGCTAAATTGGAGAACTAGGGACCTTACCCTCTTGACCAAAAGCGACGGCAATCACCGGTTGCTCTGGTCTCCAGATCGGGATTATTACGTTGATCAGTTTTCCCGCATCGACTCACCACCGGAATTTGAGCTACGAGCAGCCAACAGTGGACGTTTAATCGCCAAGCTTCTTAGTCGCTCAGAGACCGAAATCGCGGAGCTAGCCTCCTACCTACCAGAGCGATTCATGGCCAAAGATCAGAACGAGCAATACGAAATTCATGGAGCCATCTGGAAACCTCGCCACTTCGACCCATCTAAAAAATACCCCATTATTGAACAAATTTACGCCGGTCCACACGGAGCCTTTGTCCCAAAAGAATGGCGACAATGGTATGGGTCTCGTAACGAAATAGCCGAAGCCGGATTTATCGTTGTTCAAATCGATGCTCGCGGAACGAATTTTCGAGGACGAGAATTTCAGCAACACGCTTACAAAAATCTCAAAGAATCTGGCTTCCCTGACCGAATTAAGTGGATCAAAGAAGCCGCCAAAACCCGCCCTTGGATGGATTTAACACGAGTCGGAGTCTTTGGAGGCTCTGCTGGCGGTCAAAGCGCTATGGCAGCGCTTCTCTGGTACAACGCTTTCTATAAAGCGGCGGCGGCAGACTGCGGATGCCACGACAACCGCATGGATAAAATTTGGTGGAACGAACAGTGGATGGATTGGCCTATCGACGAGAGCTATGCCCAGAACTCCAATGCTGAAAACGCGGCATTACTGAAAGGCAAACTCTTCCTCTCTGTGGGCGAACTCGATACCAATGTCGATCCCAGCTCCACCTATCAAGTGGTGGATGCACTCATTCGAACTGACAAAGATTTCGAATTTCATCTCATGCCAAACCATGGCCACGGAGTGGGCGAAATCCCTTATCTTCGGAGAAAAAGACAGCAATTTTTTGAGCGATGCTTTCTAGATACCAATCAAAAATCGAGCTCTCAAGAGGATCTCCCTTCCTAATCAACTCGCTCAATTTGAAACCAATTTGAATTCGCTTTCCAAATTTCTTGACCTCGCGTCCTTAAATCCCTAAATCCCCCGCCCCCCAACTCTACTACTTATCTCTTTCAAGTCATGGCCACCACAGAAGTCATTCTCCGCACAAAAATCCACAATCTCGGCGTCGAAGCTGATGTTGTGAAGGTAAAGTCTGGGTTCGCCCGCAATTATCTCGTTCCTCAAGGCAAGGCCTACGAAGCAACCGAGGAAAACAAAAAACACTTAGACGAGCTCACCGCAGCGAGAGCCAAGCGTGAAACTGAAGAACTTGCTGAGGCAGAAAAAGTTTCCGCACGTATCAAGAAGTTGAAGCCTGTCTTCGTTCTCGAAACTGGCGAAACTGGAAAATCTTTTGGTTCTGTTACCAGCATCGACATTCACAAGAAGCTCGAAGAATCTGGCATCGAAATTGACCGTCACCTCATTAAACTTGATCGCCCGATTAAGACCACCGGTTCTCATGAGGTTGACATCAAGCTTCATTCCGAAGTGAGCGTTTTCCTTCGCCTTACTGTTAAAAGCTCTTCCGAAGAGGAAGAAGCTTAATTGCCCCCACTCATTTTTATCATTTAAAAGGACCCCTTGAGGGTCCTTTTTTGATCGCCTCCTCCGCAGAATCTGTGGGTGAAAAGGAGTAAAATCTACAGGAGAGT
>CAYUHN010000077.1:0-14465 GCA_964444495.1 uncultured Roseibacillus sp.
CATAGAGACAATGAGGGGAAAATTATTGTCACAGGATTTCATAAAATAATTTTCACCTGCATCTGCGCTTGCTGAGTCTTCTACTTAAGGGGTCTCAAGATTGTCCGTCTTTCTCTCCCATGCTCTACGGATCATTTCGTAGGCTTTGGGGTCATGCTGATGTAGTTCGGCTCTTACAAATGGGAAAAAGTCATTTGCAGCATAGAATGCTTCTGTGGCTTCAGCGAAGTATTCTTTGTGATCGGTGAGAGCGTAGTGACGAGTTTCCTTGCCGTTGGCATGAAGAACTTTGTCGTAAATCCCAGTGTCACGGCCATTGGCGAAGGTTTGGAGGATTTCTTCATTTTCAAAGCCTAGAACCTGATGATGATAGGCATGGGCAAGTTCGTGTAGGACGACTGCTTGCTGCCATTGGGTGCGTTCTGGGCTGATGAAAAAAGAGGCACGACAGATTTGGACGCAGTGACCAAGAGCAGGATCGTAGTTGTGTTTTTCTAGCCAATCGATGGAGGGATGGTATTGGGCTGGAATCATTTGGGGGTGCTCATCGAGAATGATAGGCACTTTTTTAAGCTCGGCGAGGGCCGCCTTTGGGATCACTTCGTCAATGCGCCCAAGGTGAGATTTGATGAGGGACAGGCTACGTTTTCCGATGGTGTCGTAGAGCTCTCCTTCAGGGAGGAGCCTTTTGTCGACGCGGAGAAGCCATCCTTGATGATTGATGTCTTTTCTCGGAATGATGATGAGTTCGGGTGCTTTGCGCTCGGGATCGACAGTGACTTTTGAGGGGGCGTCCGCAGGCAATGGTGGATGGGCGGGCAGGATTAGGTTAGAGAGAAGAGTTAGAAAAAAAATACGTTTCATTAATACTGAGAGGATAGTGATTAATTTACTTTGGTAGTGAGCTGCCTAGAAGAAGGTTGTGAGTGAGGGCGAGTTCGTAGGCGCGTTCGAAGTCACGAGCGACTTCATTGGGGTGATGGGCGTCTGAGTTTAGATAGACAGGCACTTGCGCCTGACCTAGGAGAGAGAGGAATTCTTCGCCGGGATAAGGAGCCGAACAAGGCTTGTGCCAGCCTGCAGTATTGAGTTCGGTGGCTTGTCCACTGTCTGCGAGAGCTGAGATGATAGGCTCGTAGTAGGGGCGTAGGTCTCCGGAGGGGACAAAGGAAAATTTCTTAATGAGATCGGGATGCGCGTAGATTTCGAACGATTGTGAGCGCACCATGGTTAAGTAATTGGCCCAATAGTTTTCCCAGAGTTCGTGAAGATCGCGGTCGCTGAAGCTTTTCCAACGACTGAGGTGAGCTGGGTTGTCGAAATCCCATAGCTCATGGTTTGCTAGTTCGAGATAGTGGACTGAGCCGATGAGATAGTCCCACGAGTGAGCGTTACGAATTTTTTCGAGATGTTGCAGACTTTGGGACTCGTTGGGGAGCCAATCGCATTCTAGGCCCGCCAATACTGTGAAGTCGGCAGCTGAGCGGGCCCTTTCGATCCAAGCGAGATAGGCGGGTAGGTTGGACCAGCTCATCCGCCAGTCATCGAAGGGTTCGGGGGATTGAGGGGCGTGGTCGGAGATGCCGTAGCAAGTTAGACCAGCTGCGGCTGCGGCCTTAATGTATTCTTCTGGGGTTCCTTCTGCATGGTGACAGAGAGGGGTGTGGGTATGGAGGTCGCTGCGTGGAGGGGTTTTCATAGGGCAGGACAAGAGAAAAGAAGAGAGAGGAGTCCCTTAATGGGATAAAACGTTAGAAATTTGCTGAGAACTGTCGAGGTGGCTATCTTTGCCATTGTGGCGAGGCGCTGTCCCGCATAAACTTCGTGCCATATTACCCAATGGAGGGAGTTTCCAAGTAAGGATCATGAGTGAATTGGATAGAGGATGGGCCGAGCCCGATGTGTTTACGAAGCCTCACTTCGATATTTTGAAACGGCATCCCAAGCGGATCGTCTTTTCGGAAGGAGAGGATCCTCGAGTGGTGAAGGTGGCCGGAGAGCTTGCTCGTCAGGAGTTGGTGGTGCCAATGTTGCTTGGAAATCGGGAAAAAATTTACGCTCTAGCCAAGGAGTTGGGCGTGGATATGGAGTTTGTGGCAGTGTTTGAACCGGCCAAATCGAAGGATTTAGAAACATTCTGTGAGCTCTTCGTGCGAATTGAGCAGCTGAAGGGAGTCAAGGTAGCGAATCCAGAAGAGACTATTTCTCGTTCTCAGTTTTATGCGGCGATGATGATTCAGTATGGTTACGCAGATGCCATGGTGGGGGGGAATCAACTTCTTCCCGCTGCGATTCATCGGGCATTGGTTCGTTTGATTAAGCCCATGCCTGGAGTGGACCATCCTTTCGCAGCAGCGGTCATGGTGGGAGAGCATCTTTCTCATTTTGGTCCGAATGGGACTTTATTTCTTGCTGATTGTGGGATTAGCGATGTTCCCACTGTCTCAGAATTGTCTCAAATCGCAGTCGAGACAGGGCGTCTCGCTCATCATTATTTAGGAAGAAGGGTGCGGGTCGCGATGTTGAGTCATTCGACTATGAATTCAGCTGCAAGTGATTCGGCAGCACGGGTTCGAGCCGCCACGGAAGCGGCGCGGGCTACTGCACTGCAGAATCGCTATGATATTGAGATAGATGGTGAGTTACAGGCAGATGTCGCTCTCGATGCGGGAGCGGCTGAGGTGAAGCTGGAGAAGATGGAAGCTCGTCAAGCGCCTGATGTTCTGGTCTTTCCTAATTTGGATGCAGCTCATATCTCGATGAAGTTACTCAATCATGTTGCTGGAGCTACTAAGTATGGTCAGTTCATTCTTGGTTTAGCTCGTCCGGCGGCGCAAGTGCCGCGGACCGTGACCGAGAAGGCTCTTTTTGGAACTGCGCTGGCCGTGGGGGTGGAAGCTATTAAGTATCACCAGATTTTTCCAGAGGGTTAGTCTGTAAAACCTTCTGGAGCCACTGGGAGAGAATAGTAAAAAATTCTTCTCGTGAAGTGTCTGAGAAGGGTTCGTGTCTTGCTTCTGCAAAGAGAACAATTTCTTTGTTGGGGCCGCAGAGTTTTTCTGCGTACTTTTTGCAAATTTCTGGAGGACAGATTTTGTCTTTCATCCCTTGGGTGAGGAGAAGTGGGAGGTCGTGAGAAAGATGAGGAGCTTGGGCTCGAACAGTTGTTCCCATTTCAATAATATGCCGCCCCCAGAGCAACGAGACTCGATTGTGAAACTGCAGATGCTCGGTGGCGCTTTCTCCAGGTAAGTACTCGCGGCACAGCTTAGCGGTTACTCCAGTAGATAGGGTGAGAGTGGGGAAGAACCGCGAGAGAGGTTTTAGGAGGAAGGGTTTCCAAGCGGGTTCACGGGACTCGGGATGAAGAAGAGGCGAGCTAACCCAAGAGAAATCCGGTTGGGGTTGTAGCTTGGGTAGGTGGTAGAGGGCGGAAAGCCCTCCCATCGAGTGACCACCAAACCCGATTGGAGTGTGCGGCCAATTTTTTCGTAAAAAGGATAGCCCGCTGGAAATTACTTCTGCAATGAGATCAGGAGACTGGATGTGGCCTCGTTTACCTGGCGCTTGTCCATGCCCTGGTAAGTCGCAGGTGAAAAAAGCGACTCTGTGAGAATTAAAAATTTGGGCAATTTCTCCATAGCGTTCGGCGAAGTCGCCCTGACCATGAAGAAAAAAGAAGCAAGCACGAGGAGGGTCTCCTTGGGGAAGCCAGAGATAGGCTGGCAAGGAGATGCCGGTGGGTATGGCTAGTTCAGATGTTTGCAAGCTCGACTTCATCTAGGCTCTCGCTGAGTTCATCCATCAGAGCGGCGTCATCAGGAGCATTTTGCTTAACAAATGCGTGGTTCAGGTTAGCGATGATTCGGCGAAGCATATCAATTTGGCGAGCGGGGCTTTGAAGGGCATTGAGCTTGCTGTTAGAGATATTGGCGTTGGTGGCAAGTACGTTTTTCACCGCTAGAGTGCGGGCCTGATTGTATGGATCGATGACAAGAGGGCCGGAAGAGGTGTCTGTCCAGCAGAGAAAATGGCCGGGATAGTTACAGCCGAAAACGGGGATTTGGCGTCGTTGTGCCACTAGAATGAAGACGAGCGAAAGCGAAAGTGGGATTCCTTCTCCTCGCATGATGACCTCTGCTAGATCAGAGTTACTTGGATTGTAGTAATCATCACGATTAGCCTTGAATTTGTTATTGTCAAAAAGCCAGTTGGCAAGAGGGATGGGGTCATCAATATGCCGTTCTGCCGATTCATCGGCTAGCTCATCAAGGAGGTCAGAGAGTGAGGGGCGGAGGGAGACTCCATCATGGAGATAGTCAGAGAGCATTCGGAGGAAGGCTTCGAAGAGATCCCAGTCTCCATCAGGCGAGCAAAGAGCTGCTGGAGGAGCAAACCATTGTGCGCGGAGAGATCGGCGACGGCCTGACATAAGGAGCCGGGAGAGGACGGAGCGATCTTTTTCAGAAAGGTCGATGCCTAGTCCCGCTACTTCGTTGCTCAAATCGCCATCATAATTTGCAAGTTGTGAATGGACGACGTTACGAACTTCAGGTTGTTCATCATCAAGAAGGCGGAGAAGATGGGGCAATGCTACGTTTTCGCTCACGGTTTTCATTGGTAAGCTTTTCTTAATTAAATTTCTAGCCCCGGGTGTGACTGCGAGTCCGTCATAAAAGTATTTCCTACTGTTTTCGTGAAATTCACTGAGAAGAGGCTGTCACAAGGAGCTCGTGTAGCTCGTCGACATCTTGGCAAAGATTAGCGTGATTGATGGTGAGAGGCCGATTTGTATAAGACTCGACACCGTTTGGATTAAAATTATCTCGCGAAGTGAGCTTGGTGCTTACCGCGTTAAATTGTTCAATGACGTCTAGGGTATCGTTCAGTAGCATCCGGTCATTGAATTCTGTTCGACCTTGATAGGGAAGAAGGAGTGATTTGATGATCGATTGGGTGTATTCGATGTCGGTTTTATCTTCGTAGGTAGGAATTTTATCTAAAAAAGGGAGGATCGGAGCTAGAGCGGAAAGTCCTAGTTGGGCTGTCATCGACTTGTTCAGTCGTTGAGGGGTGAGGTCTCGCCCTTTTTGCAGTAGTAAGCTTGCTCCAATATGTCTGGGAGCGGCAGTGGTTAGCTTCTCTAAACGTTCGATGACGAAGCTGTTGCGATAGAAAGATCCTGCAACCTTTTTCTGCGCTGCTTGGCGGATTTCTCTAGCTTGAGCTAGGGCCTCCACCCGTTGTTCGGTATCGTTTTTCAGCAGAGCGAGATCAATTACTTCTTCTAAGTTTGCAGCTGTGAAGATGTCATATTTACTGAAAATATCGTAATTTTCAGCAATTAAAAATGCGGTGAGGCAGGACTTCATTTCTTCGGCAATGATGAGGCGTGGCACGGGTTCCTGTACTTCTTGAGCGGCAAGAATGGAAAGATAGAGAAATGGTTGTGAGGGAGCGCTAAGCTGCCCACTCTCGTTGAGCTTTCCAAGGAGGACAAGGTTGGGAACGAGCTCGTTGTCGTTCAGACAAGCATCGGCAATGACCGCGTAGGGTAATGCGCTGAGGGGGTGATGGTAATGTAGGGGTAGGTTTTCGGCTCCGAAGTTGAGCTCAATTGCCAGACGGTTTAGTTCAATTTGTTCATGCTTTGACCTAAGAGCTTTTTCGGCTAGTAGCCTGTTTTTAGCGAAGTATTGGGCCAAAGACTCTGCGTCCGATTTTGGCCCTTTCGGATTATTGTTTTTTTCGGGGATAATTCCTACTACACTGATATCGTGAAGATGACCAAAACTGGCGGATTCCTCTTTGCTAGCTTTGAGTGCTAGAAGAGGGAGAGAAACTACGAGGTCTGATTCTGTTATGAGAGGACGAGTTTCATTAGGTTTGTCCTCTGGTAAAAGATTTGCTGCATTCTTGAGCTCGGTATTATTGGGAGAACTTGCGATTAGTTCGGTGGAAGTTTTCTCAGGAGGAGGTTGAAAATACTTGATGGGAGCAACGATTTTTTGCCAAGATTTTGCACTGAGGTTTCTAATTTTTCCGGTAGGAGGCTGGTCCTTCATCAGGCCTGGAGCGGCGACATTCAGGGGGCTGGCCAGCCAATCGACTACTCGAAGTTCGCTCTCATGGTTGGCCGTTTGTCTATCAAGGATCGTCACAAAGCGGTCTAGGCGTTTGTTGTCGAATGGCTTGAGATCGAGCTCTTCAGGACGAGCGCTCATTTGAATTGCAAGCGTTTGAGGCCATTTCGAGTCTGGGGCGAGCGCTGCTGAGATCGCGAGCAGTTGCGCGGTGGCACGGCGTTGCTTGGCGGTGGTCAGAGCGTTTTCGCGCAGGGCAAGCTTGCAGAGAAGTTGAGCGACCTTTTCTTGTTGAACAGAGGTCAGCGGAATGGTGTCACGACGAAGGGGGAGAACCTCGAAGCGAGGCGCAACGAACTGGGCTTCTAGAGAGCCTAGAATTATGAAAAGCAGTATGATAGGCCTCACTAATTTCCACTTAATCATCTCCGTCCTTAACATTGACGGGATCTTAATACAAAGCGGAAGCTGGCCAGCTTACTAATTTGTGGTCTTTTTTGCTGCCTTTTTTGCGTTTTTGCGAGGGGGGAAATCGAACTTAATCTTTCCGGTTGCGTGGTCGAGTAAAAGGTGAGCAGAGAACGGGCGCTTGGTTCGTTTTGAAACGAAGCCGGGTAAGAGACCTGTTTTTCCTTCGGTGAAGAGCTTGAGAACTTCCTCTTGGGGCAATTCTTTCTGGAGAATGACTTTTCCAAGGCGAAAACCTTCTGGAGAATCTGAAGGTTTAAAGGACGGGACATGGTAGGCTTTTTCTGTCGCGTAGACTTTGTGCTCAGTGGCTTCACCCGTGAGAGAAACGGTCGCTACGATTTGGTCCTCAGTGAGGTCATCAGCGCTCTGAGGTTCATCGCTATCAAAGACGAAATTGGTCTTCCATTTTCCTTTTTTGCCTGTTTTGGAGACTTGCTGGATGAGTTCCAAAGCAGCCGAAAAGGGTTTGTTGAAGCGGGACATGAAGCCATCCCGTTCTTCGAGAAATTTAGTGGTGAAGAGAGTTTTTGCTTCGTCGGGGAGAATTTCTCGACCTGCAATGTAGCGACTGATGCGGAAGGAGCATTCAGGTTCACGGCATTCGTAGGTGGCATCGGTTGTTTTAAGATTTTCTGCACCACAGTTAGGGCAAGTGCATTCGAGATCGGGAAAGACTCGGTTCACTATTTCTTCCATATGCTTTTTGGCACGGCCGACGAAGTCTTCCGTAAAGTCTATGATCTCCTTCATGAACTGAGGACGGTCGAGTTCTCCTTGTTCCATGCGATGGAGTTTGGCTTCCCAGTCTCCCGTCATAGAAGGAGAGGTGAGGGAGTCGATACTCATTTCCTCTAGGAGGCCGATCAGGCGAAGGCCTTTACCCGAAGCATAGAGTTCGCGGGCTTCGCGAGCGACATACTTTTGGCGAATGAGTCCTTCGATAATATTTGCGCGAGTGGCTGGAGTTCCGAGGCCTCGTTCAGACATTGCTTCGCGGAGCTCTTCGTCGTCGACAAGTTTACCAGCTCCTTCCATCGCAGAAAGTAGCGTTGCTTCGCTGTAGCGGGCTGGAGGGTTGGTTTGTTTGTCTTCTCGTCTGACTTCGAGGACTTTGGCTGCCTCGTTTTCGACAACGGGGACGAGTTCGTCTTTGCCGGCGGCAACCCCAAGGGAGCGTCCATAGACAGCTAACCATCCAAGCTCGACGAGGACTTTGCCGTCGGTTCTGAAGACATCACTCGCATTTGGAGTGGTAATGGTGGTTAAACGCTTGGTCACCTCAAAGACGGCGTGAGGGTAGAAGACCGCGAGGAAACGCTTGGTTACCAGATCGTAGAGTTTAGCTTCTTCTTCGGACAGCTTAACTACGCGCCCTGTTGGGATAATAGCAAAGTGATCAGAAACTTTGGCGTTATTGAAGATTCGTTTTTGGAAAACAATGCGATTGTTCTTCAGGGAATCGTCTGCCCATTTTGCAAGAGGGTGGCTTGATTTCGCGAGATCCTGTGTGGTGGAAATTACGTTGGGAAGGTAATCCTCAGGGAGATAGCGAGAATCGGTCCGGGGATAGGTGAGCATCTTGTGACGCTCATAGAGCGCCTGTGCGAGTTGAAGGGTTCGCCGGGCAGAGAAACCGAAGCGACTTGAGGCCTCTCGTTGAAGAGTTGTGAGGTCATACAACTGAGGGGCGATTTGCTTCTGAGGCTTTCTCTCCTCAACGACGGTCCCGGTCTGATTTTTGCAGCGTTCGATAATAGCGTCTGCTGTTTCAGACTCCCAAATTCGTTCCGCTCGCCCATGAGGAAGGGTTTCTGTTTTTTGGAAATCGGTATCGATCCACTTGCCTTCGTATTCCCCAGCAGCGACTCCAAAATTGGCATGGACTTCAAAGTAATCTTCGCTGACGAAAGCTTGGATTTCTCGTTCTCTCTTAGCGAGGATAGCGAGGGTGGGGGTTTGCACACGGCCAGCAGCGGTGATGTTGAAGCCTCCGTGACGGGAACGGAAGCAAGTGAGCGCGCGGGTTGAATTGAGACCGACAAGCCAGTCGGATTCGGAACGGCATTTAGCGGCATCGCGGAGATGGCTCATATCTTGACCTTCGCGTAGCTGTTCCCAAGCGTCCTGAATGGCCTTGGTGGTCATCGATTGCATCCAGAGCCTCTTCACAGGCTTGTCGACTTTCCCAATCTCGATGATGTATTGAAAAATTAATTCTCCTTCGCGGCCGGCATCACAGGCATTGACGATGAGGCCGAAGTCTTTTTTGCGGGCAAGGGAAAGGACGTGCTTGAGGCGGGCTTCGGTCTGCTCGATGGGCTGCAGCTCAAATTGATTAGGAATGGCGGGAAGAACGTCGAATTTCCACGGAAGGTTTTTTCCGTTGGGCCCAGTGGGCATTTTCAATTCGACCAAGTGGCCAACGGCTGAAGTAATCGCTGCATGCTCGTTTTCAAAGAATTGGGAGTCGCGTGATTTGCCTTTTTTCTCGAATTTCCCGAGCGTGGGAGCAAGGGCACGAGAGAGATCTGTTGCGACAGAGGGCTTTTCAGCAATAATGAGAGTTCTGGCCATCGGGATAGCGTGACTAACGAACGAAATCGAGGGTTTGCCAAGAAATTATTGGTGCAATCTCAAGAACAGTGCCTTTTTGTAGAGGTGGAATGCTCTTAAATACCCGATTTTGGAGTCTTTGAGAAACAAATCGACAGCCTTGTTACGTTTCTAGTTTTTCAATTTCGAGGTAATCTGAGCGCGAAATTGAAGATTCTTACGAAGTTGAGTCTCTATGGGGCAGTCGATAGATCTGACTTTGAGGTGAGCCATATCGAGAGCCTGAAGGACGGAAGCGACGACGTTCAAATTTGTTGTCAGTGGGAGGTTCGCTTTCGGGTAGGTCCAGCATCGGCGCGTTGGAGTCCATTAGTTCTAGCTCTTCGATCTGCACGTTGAGATGAGCTACAATGGGGGTGTGACAGTGGGGGCAAGGTCCGTTTGCTTGAGCCTGATAAAGAGTCAGAGTCGTCTGACAGGCAGGGCAAGGGAACATGAGAGCGACCCGGTTATCACCATTCATAATGTATAAAGGCTAGATGAACGGCGATTCTTTGCCAGCGATTTGTCTGGCAGAATTATTTATTTTTCGAACGCTAAGCTCTCTCCTAGAGGAGTTGGTAGCGTTGGCCAGCGATTTGTTTGACGAGGCTTTTCATCTCAAGAGTGAGGAGGGCAGTGGTGACTTCGTAGATGGGGCTTTGACAGGCTCCGGCGAGAGCATCCATTGTTTGTGGTCCTTCAGAGAGAGCTGAAACAATGGCGGTTTCTTTCGTATTTAATGTTGGAGCGACTTTTCTCTCAGTCTTTACACTTTTGGTTGCATTGAGGCTTTCTCTATTCGAGGGAGCCGAGGAAAAGGCGAATTCGCCTTGTCGACAATCTTCTAGAATTTGTAGAGGTTGGGTGACGAGTTGAGCTCCATCGCGGATGAGTTCGTTGCAGCCTTCGGATTGGGGGCGGTCGATGGGGCCAGGGATGGCATAGACATCACGGCCTGCTTCGGCGGCCATATTAGCCGTGATAAGAGAGCCTGAGCGCCGCGGGCATTCTGTTACTAAAAGACCCGAAGACCAACGCGCGACGATGCGGTTGCGTTGAGGGAAGGTTTGTTTGTCTGGTGCCTGTTGAAGTGGGAATTCGCTGATGATTGCACCCTGACCTGCTGCGATTTTTTGCGCGAGTTGAGTGTTTTCTCGAGGATAGAGGTGCATTAGCCCAGAGCCGAGAACAGCGATGGTTCGCCCGTTAGCATCCAGAGCTGCTTGATGGGCATGGGTGTCAATGCCGCGTGCGAGTCCCGAGATAATTGTGTAACCAGCTTGTGCGAGGGCGCCAGCGAATAGGCGAGTGGATTGTTGACCGTAGTGAGTGCAGCGTCGGGAGCCTACGATAGCGAAAGCAGAATGATCAGCGCTTTGGATTTCACCGCGCACATAGAGTAAGATCGGGGCATCGAGGCTATTGCGAAGGTTTGTTGGCCAGTTTTCGTGATCGGCGGTGATGATTTGGATGCCTTCTTGCTCGCAGAGGTTGAGCTCCTTTTCTGGGTCGAAGTGCTGGGACCATTGGCTAATGATATTGGCTACTTCTGGGCCAACACCCGAGACTTGCTGGAGTTTTAGTTCGCTCTGTTTGAGAATCTCGTTAGCGGAGCCAAAGTGCTTAAGGAGTCGTTGAATACGAATCGGGCCTACTCGGGGGAGAGCATTGAGTGTTAGAAGGGCTGTTAGGGAGGGGTTCTGGTTCATCTCCAAGACGGGTGCGGGTTCAAGCTTACCATTTGGCGAGCTGTTCTGGAAAGGGGCATTGCTCGCAGTCGCTGGTATCGCGAAGGCAGAAATCTTGGTAGATTTGGAGAAGGCCTTGTTGTTGCCATGCTTTACTAAGGAGGCCGGCGCATTCCGGACGTTCTCCAAAAAGCCGATAAGCGGCGCGTTTTACTTTTTCTGAAGGTGAGGGAGCGCGGAGTTTGGCGTAGCTTGGCCAAGCTCGCTCTGCATCAAGGCTGAGACGAAGGGGATGGAGAAGATTGGCGAGGATATCTTGGGCGCGCTGTTTGCCAAACAACGCGATGGGCTTACTTCGCGCTTTTGAGGTCAGGGTGTAGTGGAAGTTCCAAAACTCGTCGCTAGTTTCTTGAAGTTTCTGAGAAAATTCTTTGGATGAGGCTTGCGATAGTTTTTCTAAGGAAGACCAAGAAGAGAGCAAATTGGCTAAGGCAACGACTCGTCGTTGGGGGTGATTTGCGGGCCGGATGCCATTGAACCTCCATGGGAGCTTGCGGGGTTCAGGGTGAGGGCGGTTTTTCCACCAACTACTCCAGAGATCGCGCAAGTATTGGTGGGAGTCTTGTGGGGCTTGTTCAGGAAGGTCTGGGCGCAAAAAGCCGGATAAACCGAAGAGATAGGCGGTGCGATCAAGTTGAGAGAGTTGGCGCAGTTTGTTGATGGGGGCCCGTTGCGCGAGAAGAATCATGGGAAGCTGGTTGCGGTGATACCCGAGAGCTGCGGCGAGATGCTGCCAGAGTGCTTGGGAGTATCCGTGAGTTTCGACTAGAGCGTGGAAGCGTTGCGCTTTTTCTTTTGCCCGATAGAGGGCTGCTTTTTTAAGAAGATCTTCTACGCGGGCGAGAGATATTTGACCTAGAGGGTGGAAGCAGCGCCCTAGGGAGACAGGAGCTTGATAAAGCGGGGGAGGGAGAATGGTGTCGAGGCGATCGGGCGGAATGATTGCCTGAAGGATTTGCCGATGATGGGTGTTGCGAATGTAAGTCTCTCTCTTTGGAGTGTGCACAGAGAGATGAAGAATTACTTCATCGAAATCTTCGTTGAGGCTGTGTCCGTGTGTTTCCCAGTCAGAGGGGTGAAGATCGATTTCAATCGGGCCTGAGAGAAGCTGGTCGTCCACGCGAATAGCGCAGTGTAGGAAATCAGGGCCGGCGCCATGATTCCATTCTCCGAACTGGACGATCTCGATGCGACGGCCATCATGGGAGATGAAGTTTCGACCAAAATAGCCCGCGAAAAATGAGGCCTGTAGCTCGAGTTCATCTAAAAATGGAGCAGGGTCTTCCGCAAGGAAACCCTTGAGGGCATCTTCCCGAAACGAGAGGTAATCCATAGCCATGCGAGCAGAGGTACAAAATTAGAGGAGGGAATGACAAGAAAAAACTGTTCTCTTGAACTGCTATTAAAAATGAAGATGGGGAAAAGTGGAAAATTCGGTAGAAGGAAAGGAGTCGAGTGAGTGCAAATTTTTCCCAAAAATTCAAGGAGGCGGTTCTTCAAGTAACTGGAGCAGACGGCTTCGGGAAGGTAGAGCTGATCCAAACTTTGTGGAGTGGGTATGGGCAAATACTGAAAGTGGAGTTAACGGGATGTGAGGTGGGCTCGGTGATTTTGAAAAATATTCAGCCTCCGGAAGAGATTCGGCACCCACGAGGTTGGAATTCGCAACGCTCGCAGGAACGGAAGTTACGTTCGTATCAGGTGGAAGCTCACTGGTATCATTCTTGGAGTCAAAGATGTGATGAGTCTTGTCGTGTGCCGAAGCTCTATAAGGTCTTACAGCGCGAAGAGGGGAGTTTATTAATTCTCGAGGATCTTGATGAAGCCGGGTTTCCTTTGCGAAAGGAAAGGCTTTCTAGCAATGAGCTGAAGTCCTGCCTGAAATGGTTGGCAGAATTTCATGCAACCTTTCTGCAAGAGGAGCCTACAGGTCTTTGGGAAACCGGAACCTACTGGCATTTTGAAACCCGCCCTGATGAATTTTCGGCGTTACCTGAAGGTAGTCTAAAAGAAGCTGCTTCGATTATCGACAAACGTTTGAGTAATGCGCGGTTTCAAACCTTCGTTCATGGTGATGCAAAGGTAGCAAACTTTTGCTTCTCCTCTACGATGAATCAAGTTGCTGCGGTTGACTTCCAATACGTGGGGCGTGGGTGCGGGGTAAGGGATATCGCTTATTTTCTCGGGAGTTGTCTTTCTGAAAATGAACTTACTGAAAAGGCACAAGCTTATCTCGAAGACTACCTTGAGCTCCTAGCGGTATCAATTCGATGGAGGCGTCCGCGTATTGATGCTGATGCTGTAGTGAGTGAATGGCGTGATCTATTTGATTGGGCTTGGGCAGATTTCGAGCGCTTTCTTCAAGGGTGGTCACCAGGTCATAGGAAGTTGGGTGGCTTTAGTTCTGATATTACGAGCAAAGTGGTAAAAGAGGTGCTTGAGTCTCGTGAGCGGTGAAAGTGCTTTGCTGTGGCAGGTTTTTAGTTGTACAGTTTTTACAGCAAATTTGGTTTGTCGATCATGGCCTATGGGGTAAGCAGCAATTGGGTAACAAATTGCTTACGAAAGAAGATTTCAAGAAAATATTTGAATTGACAGGAGAACGACTTAGATTCGTATTTCTGATGGGATGTAGCATTAGTGAAGATTATATTGAAGAATTAACTTCAGAATTTTCTGAGGTTACTTTTGTGTGGACTGATGTTGAGGTTGGTTATCAAGAAAAGGTGTTTCCTGATGGGCATCCAAAACTTCCTTTTATTAAGCATACGGACTTTCTCGGAGATCCCGATGACCCAGATGATGGTGCGAGGTGGAAATCTAAGAAGGGTGATGGAGCTATAGAGACTCATGAATCACACTATCCTAATGGTATACGAAGTGGAAGGCATTAGACAGGAGTTTTACGCTAATATGAAAAATACATGGTTAATATTCGGGCTGTTAGGCTTGTTCTTTTCGAATGTCCATAGTGAAGAAGAAAATAAACTTGGAGCTATTGCTATTGAGAGGATTGAAAAATCCGATTTTGTATTTACGGGAACAATTTCTGAAACTTTTCTGTTAGGGGTGTCTAATGGAGAAAGTTTATTAAGCCAAGAGGGTGTTGACAAATGTGTTGAGAAGGAGATGTCCTATTGGTTGCTTAAAGCTGATATTATTGATGTTAAGAAGGTGTTCAAAGGTCGGGTGGAATCAGGAGCCAACTTTCCATATTTATACTTTGAATACGGAAAAAAATATGCCGAAAAAGTCGGCTTGTCGGTGCATATTGATAAAGCGACTTACGTTGATGCGTTTCCCGATAAATCAGAAGTTATTTTCATCGTCAAGAGGGACGCTCGATCTGGGAAGAATCTTCTTCATTTTCAGAATATGGATGCTCTAATTCTTCCATTGAAGTATGCAAAATTAGTCGAAGAGAAGATAGTAGCGACGGAAGAAAATCCAGAACATAAATAATTATATGGGGGCGTAAATGGCGCCCCGTTTTGACGTAACTCGCTGGTGCAGAGGCTTGCGCTGAAATCGACGAAGCTCAAGTCTTCAGGCGTAAAACCGCTCCCGT
>CAYUHN010000078.1:0-14362 GCA_964444495.1 uncultured Roseibacillus sp.
CGAGCATGGAAGTCGGGTGCAACTTCTTCACAATCTAGGATTCGGATACTACTGGGGAGCTTGGTATTGAGGGCGGCCAGGTAGTTGAGGGGGTTCATGTTGGACTCACTAGGAGCATCAAAATGAACGATTTGTCCGAGGGCATGAACGCCGGCATCGGTGCGCCCCGCGTGGTGCACGCGGAGCGGAGTTTTTAAGATTTCGCCGAGAGCGTTCTCTAAAGCATCCTGAACGGTGAGGCCTTCGACTTGAGTCGCATAACCACGAAAAGGACGCCCGTCGTAAGCGACTGTGAGCCTCAGTCTCATTTCTATGAAAAGTCGAGTAGCTCGACGTCAAAGACCAGCATCCCAGCAGGCGCGCCGCCGGGAGGGTTTTCGCCATAGGCTAAGGCTGCAGGAATCCAGAGACGACGTTTTTCGCCCTTGGTCATGAGCTGAAGGCCCTCGGTCCATCCTTTGATGACTTGGTTAAGGGAGAAGGTGATGGATTCGTCGCGCTCGACAGAGCTGTCAAAGAGTTCTCCATCGGTAGTCCAGCCCGAGTAGTGGACGGTGACTTGGCTGCTGGCGCTGGGCTTTTCCGTGCCAGTGCCGGGGGTGAGAATGGCTGAGGCTAAGCCAGAAGCAGAGGTTTCGGCATCGGCTGGAGGAGTGAGTTGGTCGGGTGTTTCTGGAGTTGGCATAAGTTGCGGAAGAGAGGCTTGAGGGAGATTAGAGAAATGGCAATGGGAAAAATGACTTTGCTTGAAGCTGGTGCTAGTCTGGGCTTCTTTGAACTACGAAGGCCACTAAGAGCGCGAAGATGAGATTGAATTCTCCGGTTAGAGACTGTGATTGCCGGGGGTGAGGGGGATGGAGATCTGGGAGCGTTCGATTTCTTCGATGATGGCACTCACACTGGGGAGGTTGAGTTGAGGAGCAGGAGAGGGATAGCGAGAGACGGTTTCGGTTGGATTTAGGCGGTTGGTGCGGTGTTGAACATAGGCGCTGCCGAGATTGGGGCCCGAGGCTTCGTGGGCTTCGAAATGAAGGTGGGCGAGATAACGTCCTCCCGCAGTGCCGACGGTGCCAATGATATCACTAGTGGCGACGATGCTGTCTAAGGAGACCCTAATTTTATCGAGGTGAGCGTAGAGAGATTGGATAATGCGGCCATCGGGCAGGCGGTGTGCAAGGAGGATCGTTTTGCCCCAAGAAGGGTGGGGCTCTCCGGCATAGACGACGAGACCATTACCTATGGCAAAGACAGGATCGCCGAGATCGCTATTCTGGCCGCCGATTCCGTTGAGATCGTCTCCAGTATGAAAGCCTTGGAAGTTTTCGGTTTGAGTCTCGGACCAAAAGCTACGCGCATTGTAAGTGAGTGAGCCATTTTTTGCGCCTAATGGGGCTACGAGATGAGTAGTGAATGGGATCCGAAATCGCTGCTTTCCTGAAAATGCCATCAAGCGGGGATCAAAAGAAGGAAGGCGGAGCTGATCTTCGATGAGGCGAGGTTCGCCATCGGGGGCGGCGGCTTCTTGTGTGGAACGGAGGTTTCTAATCGTAAGAGTAGGGTGATTGGGGGGAGTGAGCTTAAGAATAATGAGGAGCAGCACAATTGCTGCCACTCCAAGGGTGATGGCGTGGCGGAATTTCATGAATCTTTAAAGTCGAGAAAAATTTCGGTGCGGCGGTTGGCGCGTCTACCGGTGGGGTTGTCATCGCCAGTTTCAGTTTCGTTGGGTCGTCGGGGACGGCTTTCCCCTTCGGCTTTAATTACGATTTGCGAGGCTCCAACCCCTTGAGAGATCAGATAATCACGAACGCTTTCAGCTCTATGCGAGGAAAGTTCACGGTTGTAATCATCGGAACCAAGAGCATCAGTATGGCCGCTTACAGTTAGGCGACGTTGGGTATTGGTGCGTAGGACATCGGCGACGATTTGTAACTGACGCCGAGTTCGATTTACGAGTCGTTCTTCATCAAATTCGAAAAAGATAGCGAGGGTTTCTCCGCCTTGAGGATTACTGATAAGTGGACTATAGTGAACGTCTCCTCCAGAAACTCGTTGGGCGTAATCGGCGAGGAGCGAATCGAGATTGATCTCGGTGATAGTCCAAGTAGCATCGTTGTGTTTGAGATTGATACCGAACTGCGCGGGCTTGGAGGAGTCGGTGGTAAGAACGTTTGCCAGGAAAGTAGCGGCTTGTTCTCGATTGACCATTGCTCTCAGAGGCTTCTTAGGGTTTAGCCGATATTCTCCTTCTTCAAAGAGGATGCACATGGCGGCGATTGTAGTGTCGGATACGCTGGGTGAGACGTAGGATTTCGCTAGAGGGAAGTTCTGCTGGAGCGCGGCTTGTAAGAAGTGGTCTGCGGTGGTGAGGGAGTCATTGCTAAAAGCCACTGAGGTCGTTGGGTCGGCTACGATGGAGGTTTCGGTGGTTGAAGAAGCAGGTTGAAAGGCGGCTTTGCTAAGGAGCCATTGTCCATTGTCGTTTCTTTCGGTTTCTAGAGTGAGAAGGCTAACGGGGCTTGTTTCATATTCGGCTTGAAAGCGTTTGCGGCGCTGGAAATCAAGTTCGCCAATTTCGCGGATTAGTGGAGCGGATGCTGTTTGTGCCGTGGCGAGGAGTGCTTGCCGACTTTCTTCGTTGAGAAAATTGGTGAATTGGGACGCATCTCCGTTAGTGAGTTTACTGATGAGCTGTTCAACAAGGAGTTGAGGAGTTGTTGCGGAAAGCTTCTGAGAGGTGGATTCGAGAGGGGGAGACGGACTGCTTTTCTCCTCACCGGCCGGCAAATCGAGAGTAGGAGTTGTTCCTTTTATGGGGTGGGCGGTTGATTGTGCGGCTTCTGCTGCCGTTTGAATCGGGTTAGGCTGGGATTTGCCGCCTTTCAGGATGAACGCTACGATTCCTCCGACAGTTACGAGAAGGGCAAGAACGATGAGAAGGGGGGCAACCCAAGATCGTTCGTTCTCAAATTCGTATTCCATGTCGTTTAGGCTAGCAAGGAATGTGATTTTTGGCAAAGAAGCTCTGGATGGTGACGTGCCTTTCCAATTCTACCTCGAAGTTGGAATAGACGGAATTGCGGTGATACGCTAATCCTTTTGTATGTCAGAAGCTGAAGAGAGTGAAGATGTGATCTGGAAGGGCGGGCCATCTCAGATATTAAACTTGGGAATATTTTTAATCGCGTTTGTCCTGATTGCTGCGATTGGGGCCGGAGGGGCTTTTTACCCTCTCATCTGGATTCTAGCCATTTTTCCATTTGTTTGGGCGCTTTGGCGTTTTTTAGTCGTTCGTTGCCAAGTTTATGAGCTGACTACCGAGCGACTCCGTTTGTATGAAGGGGTTTTTAATCAAGAAATCGGTGAGGTGGAGCTTTATCGAGTGAAGGATACGAATGTTTTTCGTCCTTTTTGGCTGCGGGTGTTTAATATGGCAAATATTGTGGCCGATACTTCGGATCGGACTCACCCCAGTGTCAGTATGATGGCGGTCAAAGATGGCTTAAATGTGAGAGAACTTCTTCGTAAGCAAGTTGAAACTCTTCGTGATAAAAAGAGAGTTCGCGAGGTCGATTTCGATGGTAGTGGAGATGGGGACGATATCGAATTTGGAGCATAGCCGTTTTCGGGGAGATTTTCGAGGAAGCCCCAAACTTTACTCAAGTGGATGTGGTGCTAGCGATGCCTAGGTTAAACATGGGAACGTTACTTTTTACGTGAAATGAGTAGATACTAGCCGGACTTGGAAAGAAACCTTTCAGAATCTGGGGAATGGCCTCTGTTAAACGAAATGGGGGAAGCGAGATCTGTTAGTCGCTCTCGCATGGATGAGTTGTGGTCACAAGGTTGGAGGCATTTTGGGGAGCGTTTCTTTCGCTACAGCGCCATGTGGCATGGTGACCAATGGAAGAGAGTGATTAACTTGAGAATTCCATTGGATTCGTGGAGCCCTTCGCGAGGACAACGACGGATTCTTCGTCGCAATGAAGACCTCAAAGTGAAGGTGGAACCCGCTAATCCGGGAGAAAAAGAAAGCGCTCTCTTTCATCGTCACAAAGTTCGTTTCGTTGACAATGTGCCACAGGAGTTATCTGAATTTCTGGGCGATAAGCCCAATGGGGTGCCTACGTCTTGTTTACAGATTAGTGTACGAATGGCTGGGAAATTAGTGGCGGCGAGTTTTCTCGATTTGGGAGAGAAGGCTTGTTCTAGTATTTATGCTGTGTTCGAGCCGGAGTTGAGTGAGCGTCGCTTGGGGCGCTTCACGCTTGTGCAGGAAATGCTGTTGGCGAAGGAAATGGGGCTGGATTACTACTATCTAGGTTATGCGACCCTTGAGCCTTCTCCCTATGATTATAAAAAAGAGGTTTCCCCGCTTTGGGTGTGGGATTGGTCTGAGTGGAGACCGATTACGCGCGACGAGTATTCCAAACTAGACCGCCCATTACCAAGACGCCTAGCGGAATGAATAAGAGGATTAATTTGTTGATAAAGGTAACTTGAGGGGTGAGAAGATTTAGCTTGTAGGTCCGTAGTCCACGAGGCCCGACTCCAACGAGCTGTTCGCGCCCAATGAGCCAATTGACAGAATTTTTCACAAAATCAACTTGTTCTTCGCGCGCGCGAGAAGGCGAGAGAAAATGGCTGTTTGAAAGAACGATCATTTTGCTGGTGGCCTCAGCAAGGGTGTCGCTACTAGCGTCGCCAACGATGACTGCGGCTGCTACTGGAAGTCCAGTAGTTTCGTTGCGGAAGTCCTCGTTGCTGTCATATTGAGGAAGGGTGCCAAGTTCTTGAAAGCGAGTCTCTCCCCAATAGGTGGGGCTGGCTTCAAGGAGGATGAGAGGGAAGATGTTGTCACGATTGAGATCCTCGGCTCCCTCGCGAACGGCGAGAGAGCAGGTTGGGCCATCGAAAGTCGTTGATTGCCCGCCGAGGCCATCATTAACCCCCTCAAAGGCGGTGAAGACAGCTGGGACCTGAGAAATACTTCGTCCACCTTGAACCGTTGTGAGACGATCGGGGTTAGGGGTGATTCCGTGTCGGCGTAGGAAGGTGCGAAGTTTGGGGGGGCGATGGCGCGGATCGAGAATCGCAAGAATAGCGGAGCCGGGGCGTTGCCAGTAATCTTCTAGAATCCCGATTTCTCTTTCTTCAAAGTCATAGCTTGGAGCAACAAGGACGATTGCTTCGGCATCACTGGGGATGGTTTGAATATCGGCGAGATTAATAGGGGTGAGAACGAGGTTCTGTCGAAGGAGGGTATCGGCGAGCATAGTCCACGGGCTATCGGTGCTTCCTGCTTCATTTGGCGATTTGTCTGCAAGGAAGTAGAGCTTACGAGGCTTGCCTTCGATGATGCCAAGAAGGGCGGTGGCAAAGCGGTCTTCGATTTGGAATCCGATCGGGCGTCGTTGCTGATTTTGGTCGTTTTCGTAGATGATGAGGTCGTCGAGGCTGAGGTAGCGGGTTAGGTTTGGATCGGGTGCAGTGGCTCTTTTTTTACGAGCATCGATGATGATCAAATCAGTGTTGATAGTAAGACCGTATTGGTTTGTGAAGCGAGCCGCCGAGTCTGGATCGCGAATAGGATCGAGAAAGGTGACCGCGAGTTTGCCTTGGGAGTAGTCAACAAATGACTCCATTGCACGGCGCACGCGGTCAAAGTATACAGAATCCTTGCGAAAGGCGACGGTTACCTGGATGGGGTCCTCGCGTTCAGTGATGGTAGGGCTAGCCAGAATTTTTTTGGATTGATCTGAAAGAGAAAAATCGCGGTCCTTAGTGTTATCCCATATGTGATAGTAGTTCCCAGAGAGATAAGCGAGTGAGACGAAGGCAACGAAGGCAAGGATGAGTTGAGTAAGTGTGAGGCTGCCAATGCCGAAGCGTGAGATAGGTTTCATGGCGAAAATAGTAGCGAATCAAAAAAGGTTCTAGGCTCTCCAACGACGGAAATCGACAAGGTGATGGGTGATGAAGAGAACGAGTGCGGTTGCAAGTGGGTAGAAGGCGAGCGCACGGCTGTCGATGAGCCCGGTAGTGAAGTCGGCGAGATATCGTTGAGAGGAAATATATTGGAAAAGAGCGGCTGCTGGGAAGTTGTCACTCCAAACGATGGTGATGTAGCCAAGGATATAGTGGATGAGAAGGAAGCCGATCGTAATAATTCCAGCTACAATTTGAGAAGAAGTAAGTGCTGAGCCGAGAAGCCCGAGGGCGGTGAAGAACATTCCCATTAGAACTAAGATGATGATGCTGCCGTAAAAGGATCCTTGGGAAAAGGGAGCCGCGATTTCAGTGAGAGAAGAGAAAAGTGAGAAGTGAACGATGGCAGGGATGAGAAGGACGAGGTAGAAGGTGAAGGCCGCGCCATATTTTGAGAGAACCACTTGCCAAGTTTTGAGGGGAGCGGTGAGAAGGGTTTCGAGAGTTCCTGAGCGTTCTTCTTCTGCAAAAAGTCGCATTGTGATGAGAGGAAAAATGAAGAGGAAGTAGAACCAGAAATTGGGGGTGTGATAAGTGACGTAGACAAGAGAGCGCGCGACTGGGGTATCTGCAAAACCCTTCATGGCGGTGGACAAAGAGAAGCCCTGCATAAAGGCAACGAAGGCGAGAACGACCCACCCAAAGAGAGTGAAGAAGTAGGTTTTGAGTTCCTTTCGGTAAAGGGTAAGAAGGTTTCGCATGGAGATGAGATTAAGTGCTGAGTTGAAGTTCGAATTCGAGTGGGCTTCGGTTATTCCATGGTAGAGATAAAGCGATCGGCTTCGCTAATAGAGTGTTCCATTTCGGCGATGAGTTGTGCGACATCAATGCGAACTCGAGCCACTTGAGATTCGAGTGCGTTGATTGCTCGCGCGTTCAAATTGTGTTTTAAATAAAGGGTTTGATCTCGGAATTTGGTGAGAACAGGGTCGAGTTTACTTTCGGCAGCGCTCATGGCAGCGCTGAGTTCACGGAATCGCACCTTTGCCGCATCATATTGTTGGCGAGAGGAGGTAGCAAGGGATACGTCAGAGAAGGTATTGATTTCTTGTTCCCACTCGGTGAAAAGTGCATTTCCTGTGTTTTCAACGGCATCATTTCGATTACGCACTTCATCCGCCTGTTTGCGCGAGCTCTCGTAGGCTCGTTCGATGCGGTTGTAGGTTCGTTCTAGCGATCCTCCTTGGTAATTGGAGGCGGCCATGAATTCTTCGAGGGCAGAGCTAAATTCTTCTTTGGCTTCTTCTTGGGTCGATTTTGCTTTTTTAACCCTCGAAACGAGGATGTGCCGTTTTTCATAACCGAGTTTGTCCATCGCGCCGTAGTAGACCTGTGAACAGGAAGTAAACAGTAGGCAGAGAGTAAAAAGAGAGAGGAGGCGAAAGTTCATAGCGAGATGTTTGCAAAGAAAGGCTGAATAAACAGTGATTTTTGAGAAAGCGAAATTTGAACGAGCAAAGCGTTGTCAAGTGAGAGCCATTTAAGCAAGCTCACGCCGTGGAAATTGGTGCATACCTGAAGAACGACAAACCGTCGATTTCGTTTGAATTCTTTCCCCCAAAAACAGAGAAGGCTTCCGAACAGCTCTTTGGGGTAATCGAGGAATTGGCTGCTTTGCAGCCTTCGTTTGTGAGCGTGACTTACGGGGCAGGAGGTTCGACGCGAGACCTGACTCATTCACTGGTGCTGAGGATTCTCAATGAGACCTCGATTCCAGCAGTGCCACATCTTACCTGTGTGCAGCACACAAAGACGGAAATTCACGATATACTTAAAAAATATGAGCAGGCTGGAGTTCGAAATATCCTTGCTTTGCGAGGTGATCCACCGCTGGGAGTCGAGAACTACTGTCGTGAGAACGATGATTTTCCTTATGCTTCAGATCTGGTGCGTTTTATCGCCGAATTCAACGAGGCGCAGGCTTCTGGTAGCTTTTCAGGCTTCGGAATTGGGGTAGCTGGCTTTCCTGAAGGGCATCCAGAAACTCCGAATCGCCTGAAAGAGATGGACTACTTCAAGGCGAAGGTCGATGAGGGCGCGACTTATATTTGTTCTCAGTTGTTCTTCGATAATCACGATCTGTTTGACTTTCGTGATCGCTGCCAGTTGGCAGGGATCGATATTCCGATAGTGGCGGGAGTGATGCCGGTGACGACGAAAAAAGGTATGGTAAGAATGGCTGAATTAGCGGCAGGAGCGCGTTTTCCTGCTAAGCTTCAACGTCTTCTCTCCAATGCAGAGAATGACGATATTACTGCCCTCGGAGTTGATTATGCCACCAAGCAGTGCGAGGAATTGATTCAGGAAGGAATCCCTGGGATCCACTTTTATACACTGAATAAGTCGACCGCGACACAGAAGGTGGTTTCCAATCTTGGGTTGTAAATGGGCCAGCTCACTTGAGTGACCCCTCTCTTCTTAGCGATTCTTTTGTTTCGCCGCTTCTCGTTCCCAAGTCCGTGAAAGCTCTTTCGTGAGTTCTAACGCTAGACTATCAATCCCAATGGGAATGATTGTGAGATTCGAATTTTCTTCCGATGGGCCAAAGAGCGGGAAATTGGGAAGATTTTCGAATAGCTCTGAGGGCATTCCCAGATAGAGACTTCCATCGAGTTGATAGGGGACTCGAAAAGCTCTTCGAAGCTCAGTTCGGGTCATTGACGTTTCTAGTTCCTTATCCTTCTCATTTTTAGTTTTTAAGAGAAGATCGATATGAGGGTTTTCGAATTGGGAAGATCGAAAGCTGAGAAAAACAGTTCGTTCCATCTCGTTTTGAGTGCTTAGGCCTTCTAATTGGTTTAGCTGAACGTCCTCTCTTTCTATATCTTCCGTGGTTGAGGGATGTCCGACCAGGCTTCCCGATAGGGTGCGTTTTGGGGTTCGGCGAATTTCGTCGAAGGATAGAAGGTTCACTTCGGAAAAGACCACTTCATCTGTTTTGGACAGCATCCGGAAATTGCCTTGCTCGAAAGAGAGACGTCTGAAGCTGTTTTGGGTATCGTAAAGCGAGAGAAGGCGAATCAGAGGTATTTCGGTAGAGAATGAGAGAGGGGTCTCTCCAGGCTCGGCTTTAAATTCGAAAGCGAGGCCTTGAGCGTCGTTTAAAGTGCCTGTGGCTTCGAAAGTTCCGTCTACCGAACCACCAATTCTTTCGCTTAGAATTGGTGGGAGAAAATGGGAGAGTGCAAAATTGCTTAAAATTCCTTCAATAGCGAGTTGGGGGGCAGCTCCTCCTGAAATCGTTTTGCCTTTAACCTCAATCCGTCCTTCACCTTTTGCGAAAATTCCTCTCGCTATTGAAAATCCAGTGTCTTTGTTCAGATCGATAACAAGTTCTATATTTTCGAGATTCCGGAAAGGGCCGTGAGAAAAAGTTCCTCCTTTGAAGGTGAGTGTCCACTGATTCTTGCTACGGGTGGCTATCATGGAAGCATTCAAGATGGAGCCCCAAGAATGGCTGGCTTCGTATCCCCATGCGATCGAAGTCTTCCCAGATTCGATGCTATGGAATTGAAATTTCTTGGAATCGTTGAACAGGCTTTGCCAAGAAGCGGCAGCTTGTTCATCAGATGCCTCGCCGCCTTTGATGCGTGCGTTGAGGGCTCCACAGGTAATTTTTTTTGCATCCCAGTTCCCAATGATTCCACTTCCAATGGAGCAAGGAACTGAGACTCCATTTGCAGTGAGGAATTCAAAGAAGCATTGATCGGTTCCTTCACAGGAAATAGCGCTGCAGATCACTCTCGTGCCATCTCGTTCGAACCCTTTGATTTTCAGTTCTTTACCGTCAAGGTATTTTTCTAGTCCATTTTTAGCAGTAGTTTCGAATTGAGAGCCATAACCGGCAAAGAAGGCCCAGACCCCGATACCAAGGGTTGAGAGAACTGCAAGAACGCCCAAGCAGCCGAAAAAACGGAACAATAGATTGAAGATAGGTAGGCCTTGTCCTAGTCCAGCGTTACCGTGTCGTAGAAGGAAGAACAAGCCTTGCTTGGTCATCCACTCGTTCATGCGGACATTGTAGTCGGCGATCCGCTCTTCGGAAATTTTCATACGGCTAGGCTGTGCATGGGTTATGCCGTGAGAATGTCCAACTCTGCAAGACTTCTTCAGGGCAAGATTTGCGGCTTGGCGTGGTGGAAAATTTGATAACGAGTCGCTTTTTCTTGCTTTTCGGACTGTGCCCGTCTGCTGTCAGTGGACTCAGTAAGCCGTGGAAAGTGACGAATATAAGGTCAAACTTGATATTTTCGAAGGACCGCTCGATTTATTGCTCTATCTCATCAAGAGAGAGGAGCTTGACATCACGGAGGTCTCGTTGGAGAAGATCACCAGACAGTATCTTGATTATATCGAGACCTTCCGGATGCTAAATATTGATCTTGCGTCCGAGTTTATCGTGATGGCGGCAAATCTCATCTACATGAAGAGCCGCACGCTTTTGCCAAAGCAAGAGCAGCCTCCCGAGGAAGATGCGGAGGAAGATGATCCGCGCTGGGAGCTTATTCGGCAGCTGATTGAGTATAAAAAATTCAAAGATGCTGCTAGCTTCTTGTCTCAGAGAGAACAGGAACAGGAAGGATATTTCCCTCACAGCCCAGAGAAGCCAGATCTCCCGCCAGCAACTAATGACCCGGTGGAGGAGCTTTCAATCTTTGATCTGATCCAAGCCTTTCAAAAGGTGCTTAAGCGATTCGAAGCTGCGCATGATTTTGGGCAGATCGTTGATGATCGCTTTACAGTAGCGGATAAGGTGGAGTTTGTTTTGGAAGAGCTCAAACCCGGAGAGCGTCGGGGCTTTCTCACTCTGTTCGAGCAGGCTACCACTAAATCAGAGGTAATCGTGACCTTTCTTGCGGTGCTGGAGTTAATGAAAATGAACCAGCTTGCAGTGCGGCAAGATCTTCTTTTGGGTAATATTGAAATCGAACGGCGTGTCTAAGGTGCAGAAGAAAGCTGCTGGTCGCATTGCGATTTTTGGAGGGACCTTCGATCCCGTACATCAAGGGCATCTCGAAGTGGCCAAGCAGGCGGTGAACATGGCGTCGCTTGACCGCGTGATTTTTCTGCCTTGCCGCCAGTCGCCTCACAAAGAAGTTGCTACTGGGGCAAGTGAGCTGGAACGACTCGAGATGTTACAAAGAGCAACTACCGAGTTTTCTTGGGCCGAGGTTTCTAGTTGGGAATATCATCAACCTCTACCCTCTTACTCTTGGCGAGCGGCAGAGTATTTCAGGGGAGAATTTCCTGAAGCGGAACTCTTTTGGTTGATGGGGCAAGATCAATGGGAAGTGATTGAAACTTGGAGTCGAGCGGAATGGCTTAGCGAACTTGTGACCTTCATTGTGCATGCCCGTCAAGGGGAGCAGCCTTGCGCGAATGCTCGCGACTTAACGGGAGAAGCGGTTTTCGCGATTTCCGGAGACCATCCCGCTTCATCTAGTGCGATTCGGGCTCTATTTGCTGAAGGGAGCGAAGTTCCGACAAATTGGCTTCCACATGGAGTGGAGGAAATTGTGCAAAAACGGGAGCTTTATCAAAAATGATAGCTTGTCACTCGGCGCACTCGAGACAATAGTCAGGAGATGAATATGTTGTCACGCTTGGGAATTATCGGCATCATTTGTGGCTTGAGCTTGGGGTCTTTGACCGCGCAAGAGCGAGAAGAAGATAAGGGGCTCTCGCCTGCCGCGAGATTCAGTAACATGTCCGAAGAAGATCGGACCACGTATGGGAAGTTTTTTGTGGATGCTCAGAGTTTCTATCGGCAGAAAAGAATCTTCGAATGCATGCAAGCTATCGCGGAGGCTTCAGCAATCTTTAAGCATGATGCTCGGCTGTGGAATTTAGAGGGTTCTTGTTACGTTCAGATTCGTAATTTTACAAAAGCCAAAGCCTCGTTTCAGAAAGCGGTTGAGCTTAGTCCTAAGCAGCCAAGCCTCCTTTTTAATATGGCCGAGATGGATTTCGTTTCCAAAGACTGGTCCGCGGCTTTAGAGGCCTTCGATGGTTTTCTCAAATTTATCACAGATAATTATTCTGATGAGCAAATTAAGGTGAATCCGAACGTAAATGAGCTGTATCGCTTAGGAGTATTTAAGAAAGTGCTCGTTCTTTTAGAATTGGAGCGGCTGGGCGAAGCTAAGCCGCTTGCTCAGAGCCTGTGGGATACCTGGGATGATACTCCTTTTACTTACTATTCGAAGGCTGCTTTTCATTATAAAAATGATAGGGAAGATGAGGGGAAGGAAGAGGTTCTAAAAGCTTTCCGAGTATTTGGAGGTTTGGCAGGCGTATCAACCTGGCACGATACTATGATCGAGATCGGCTATGTTGAGAGCTTTTATGGTAATGAAGAAGACGAGGAAGACGAATAGTTTGTTAGCCTAGGATCTTTTGTTAGTCTCTGTTCTACTATGTCTCTGCTATTAGGTGTTAATGTTGATCATGTGGCGACATTGAGACAAGCCCGTTACGCGAATACTCCACAGGCGTTCAATGCCGAGCCGTCTCCTCTAGCTGCTTCTTTGGCCGCCCAGGATGGTGGCGCGGATTCGATCACGATTCATGTTCGAGGGGATCGAAGGCATATGCAGGAGTTCGACGCTTTTGCTATTCGCAAGCAGTGCTCGCTTCCCCTTAATTTGGAAATGGGAAATACGCCAGAGATGTTAGCGTTGGCTCTTAAGTTGAGGCCAGACTTCGTCTGCATGGTTCCCGAGACGCGGGAGGAAGTCACCACAGAAGGTGGCCTCGATGTAGTGGCCTCTTTAGCGGAAACTCGGCAAACTGTATCACAATTGCAGGAGGCCGGAATTCGAGTCAGTCTTTTTATTGATCCCGAATCGAGCCAAGTTGCCGCTGCAAAAGAGCTTGGAGCCGAAATGATTGAGCTTCATACTGGGGCCTTCGCTAATGCGGAAAATGAAGGTGAAATTGTAGATGAGCTGAATCGTCTGCAGCTTGCTGCCAGGGAGGGAAATGAGGCTGGCTTGCAGGTTAATGCAGGTCATGGGCTCAACTACCGAAATCTCCCTCAATTTTTGGAAGCCGTGACAGGGCTCGCGGAGTTAAATATTGGGCATAGCATTGTTTCGCGATCGACCGTTGTTGGTTTTGAAGCAGCAGTGCGAGAGATGCGAGAACTCATGGAGAGCCTGAGCAATACCTGATGAAGCTCTGGGGCATCGGGATCGACGTGGTCGAGATCAAGCGTATTGAGCAATCTTTGTCGGAATTCGGAGAGCGGTTTCGTGACCGAATTTTTACCGCGCGAGAGCAAGCCTATTGTGAGGCGCAGAAGAGGCCAGCGATTCACTATGCGGCCCGCTTTGCTACAAAGGAAGCTGTGGCCAAAGCTCTAGGAACAGGAATCGGAGTTCATGCTGGCTGGTGTGATATTGAAGTTATCCGAAAAGAAAGTGGTGAACCGGAGGTGGTTTTCAGTGGAGCTGCTTTACTCTTCGTAGAGGAAAACGATTTAAACTCGGTAAAGGTGAGTCTGACCCATGCGGAGCACTATGCTGCAGCAAATGCCGTAGTATTGCAGCGAGAGAGTTAGAGTAAGCGAAAACGTCAATAAACTCATCCGAGATTTCTTCCCTAAAGGCTCCTCACTCACTCCTTAAGAATCTCAAAATCAACCCTTAATCACCGGTGCACTTGATCTTGAATTCTCCTCTCGATAACCATGGAATTCACAACCGTTGTCAGCTGTGATTGTCTTAAATGGACAGTACGCACGGCCCATGAGTTTCACTGCGCGCGAATTTTTTCATCGGTTTAAGGTAGCTACGTATGGCTCGAGTGCACCATTTTCGTAAAAACCATTTGTCCCAGTGAGGGCTGCATGAACTAGGGTCATTACTTGCATTTTGACATGTTAGAAAATGTAAGAAGAAATCTCCAATCTATCTCGCTTCGGCGGTTCTGAGGCTTGCGCTGAAATCGAAGAAGCTCAAGTCTGGGGGAGGAAAACAGCTCCCGTCATGCTCCGTGCTGAGCTCGATTCGCGCCGTCTGATCGCGATAAATCCATTTGAGCGTTGTTAGACTCCGGTGCCCGCCAGGTGCTATTCAGTACTGCAGAGGCGTTGACGTTTTCTTATTACTAGCCGTACCACTTTGCTCGCTGGGTGCCGCGGTGCAAGAAAAGAAGAAAGATAGAGTGCCCGCGCTCGTGGCTAGCAATTTGATACATCTCATAATTTCATAAACTTTGACTGAGTTGGAATCTGTCGGACAGCGAATCAAGAGAATTCCTGTTTTCTTCTGTGGGATACTCCTGCCTATGGGCCGTGACATGAGCTTAAGTGGCTTTTGGAAGAAAAAGATGAGAAGAAGAACATACTGCAAACTGATTGGGAGAGGTCTCT
>CAYUHN010000079.1:0-1942 GCA_964444495.1 uncultured Roseibacillus sp.
GGGTAAAGCTCAGGCACCTCTATCCTTCACTTTAATTCGGTCGCAGCACTAGTTAGAATCGAACAAATTTTCGGAGGGGTCTAAAAATTTGTTTCTTAAAGAAAGCAGGCTGCAGAATGAGCGGAGACTGTTGTTGAGTAATTTTCCTACCAAGCGGAAAAAGCCCCAGCGTTAGCAAAGTAAAAAAGTGATCATTTTTTGTCCGGAACCCAGTTTGGTGGGGTGTAATCTAGGTAAAGAATGGCAGAAACAGACCAAATCCTTCTGAAGCGCTTCGTCAAGGGTGACGAGAAAGCCTTTCAAACCTTTGTCAACCGGCACTACGGGCTTGTTCTGCAGGTCGCGCTGCGCCGCACCCGTCATCGTCAACTCGCAGAAGAGGCCACCCAAAATGTTTTTTGTGCGGTCGCTAAAAAGGCATCCAGCCTCTCAAAAAAACCGGACCTACTCCTTCCTTGGCTCCATCGAGCCGCTCTCTTCGAATCCAGCAAAGCTATGCGCGCCGAACATTCCTCCCAAAGACGGCAGAAGCTCGATCATCCTGATAACATTTTTTCTACTAACGAAGCGGAGAATGCCGCTTGGCTTCTCGCCCTGCCTCATCTCGACGGGTCTCTAGACAAGCTCTCGCGATCGGACCGAAACGTCATTCTTCAGCACTACTTCGAGGGTAAATCTTTTCCCGCCATCGCTAAACAAGAAGGCCGACCCGCCGGAACAATTCAAAAACAATGCCGTCGCGCCCTCGACAAGCTCTCTCGTATCCTTCGTGCAAAAGGGGCCACCGTTTCTGCCCTCACTCTCGCAGGATGCCTCACTCCCAAACTTGCGAAAGCGGCCTCACCTAAACTAGCAAGCGCCATCGCCGCTCAAGCTATCACCGATGCTTCGATTCACTCCACCACCAGCCTCTCTTTCTATATGCTCATGAAGTCCAAGCTTATTCTTCCTCTCACCCTCGCCGCCGTCCTGTTTCCGCTTGCCGCTTAACAAATAACCATCACCCAAACTGTGAGCCAGAACCGCAATCTCAAAAGCGCCCGCACAAGTACGGCGCCGACAAAGACCAGTTCGCGCTCTGGAACTACCGTTCGAACTCGCAACTGGACCTCAACTGGTGGGATCAGCCTTGAAGCAATCCAAGAAGCCAAAGCCGAAGCCGATCGTCTCGGATTCGTCCAACATTTCGAGTTTGAAGAATTTATCGCCTCTCTCAGTAAAGAGGACCTGGTCCGGTTGATCCCTCAAGCACTGGCCCTCTCTAACCAAGATACCCGCCGAGACCTCAGCCAACTTCTCATCAATGCTCTCGCCACCATCGACCCTGAAGCCACCGTCCTCCTCGTTGCTGAGAAAAATTCCGCAAACCCTCTGCAGACAGGGATGGGAGTCGAACGCGCCCTCTTTCTTTGGACAGAGAAAGATCCTGAAGCGGTCGTCGCTTGGCTCACTCTTCAAAGTGAAGCCATGCAAGAATTCCCTACCCGCAATTCCCGTTGGCGCGCCTTCTACGACTTTCAAGCCGCAGCCCTCAGCGAACTAATAGAGGGACGTTCTCCTCTTGCTCGTGAGGTCTTCTCCCTCAATCCAACTTATGCCAAATACGACCTCCTGAATCATGCCGCCGAAAAGCCCTCTCCTGCTGGCTGGCACACCCCCGCCGAACCGGATTCTCTCGTCGAGCAGGCTGACCGAGTCGAAGCCTTTTTGCCATGGATTCGTGAATTCGGAACCGATGAACCAGCTCGAAAAGGGAGAGGCAATCGCGGAGAGCTTCTCGAGACCGTTTTGCGAGAAACAACTGGTTGGGAGCTCATTGAAGTAAGCGAAGTTTCGGAAGAACTTCTTACTCGCGGATCTCTGGAGGCTTCCGAAGCAACAACCGTTGTCCGTTACGTGGCAGAGAGCACCCTCGAAAGGTATTTCAATTCAGACAGCCAAC
>CAYUHN010000079.1:2042-3893 GCA_964444495.1 uncultured Roseibacillus sp.
GCCAACAACTCCCTCGCATCACTGACCCTGAAGAGCGCGCAAACGCCGAAGCGCATCTCGCCCGTTAACCTCCCTCGGTAGGGGCGCACCGCTGGGGCGTCCGCAATCGTTTAACCCAATCCTAAAGCAATATCTCCTCTTACAAATTCATTCTAACAATTTCTTATGAAACTCATTCTCATTCCCGCTACCATTATCCTCGTCGGAGTAGTCATCTTCAGACTGCAATCATCTCACCTCAAAGACATACAAGCAGAAAACAAGACTCTAACAAATCAAGCTGTGAATCCGTCTACTCCGGTTCGCGACAGCCAACCGCAGAATCGTTCTCAATCCTCCCAAGCGAGTCAGTCATTGGGAGTCTCTCTCGAGGAAGCCAACTCCTTTGGAACCGAATATTCCGAGCTCAAGGCTTTCGTCCTTGAAAATAAAGGCCGCAGGAACCCAAGCCCTGAGCTTAGAGAAAAAGTCCTCCAACTCTTCCAAACGGCTCAGGAGTTTTCACCAGAAAATATCGAAACCGTGATAGGTATTCTGAACGATGATTCCAGATTCAGCGATAAAGAAGAGGTCATCGAAGAGACCTTCAGAGACATCTTCGTCGAAGTCGCTCCCTTCAGCACTCTCGCTTATCTTCTGAAGCAACCAAGTGAGGAGCAATATCATTTCCTGAGTTGCTTTCGCAACTGTGCAGGCAGAGATCACGAGCGCACCTTCGCAATCTACGAGGAGCATAAAGAGAGCCCTGCATTTGACAATGAATCGATTCGCAACACCCTTCTGAGGACCCTCGCTCAACACGACCCAGACCGAATGTTCACCCTCATGCATTCGGAAGAGTTCGCCTCAGACAAAAGCGAAATAGGGGCTCCCGTGGCGCTTAAACTTCATAAAGCAGAATATCACCTCGACTTCATAGAAGCGATGCAACGAGCGAAAGAGACCCAACCTGACTCCGAAAAAATCGAGCAAATTCGCAAAAGCTATATCTCCCAACTCAGCAACCAGATTGAACGCCGCGGCTTCGAAGAAGCGCAGCAACTTATCAATGCCGGCTTCAATGCGGAGGAGCGCATGGCCGCCTATCAGGGTATCTCCCGTATTGGCGACCTTTCTTCTGCTGAAGAATGGGGGAAAGCTTTCCGTGAAATCGAACTCTCCGATTGGAACACTTGGATTCAAGACCAACCCAATAAATCCAAACACCCATTCGTCGAAGTTTTAGAGAGCCTAGGACACGACTTAGGAACAGCTCAAACCGCAGAGAAAATTCTAGCCACCGTTCCTGCCGGCGAGCTTCGCGCGCAGGCTATCAAAGAATACACTTGGGCACTCGTTAGCTACGGAAATGATCCTGAAACCGCCACCAAATACCTCGACGAAATTCCGGAAGGAAAATACAAAACCAAACTCCAGAAGCGCATCGCCAAAGCGAAGAAATGATCGAGGCGTAATCCAAGTCGTTAAGCACCATAACCCTAGGATCCAAGCTGAATAATGAGGAGCATGTCGAATGCCTGGAGGATCTTCACCGTCCACTTCTCGCTAATGGTAAGAGCGAATCTCACAATAGCACATTGTTTCCAAAGTAATGACCGGAGATGCGAACCTCGAACTCATTGTCACTCCGCTCCGAGAAGTTGCTTGCGATGTCGATAGTTACTCCATCGTTCGGGATTGAAGAACTGGCCAGATTTGGACGAGTTATTCGTTCGGATGAAAAAAGTTCTAAGAAACCGCAAAATGATGTGTCCCACAGAATATGAGTATATTAAAATACAGTGCCTTGGTATTTGTTGTCCTAATTTCAGGACTTAGATTTGCGTTTGGAGGGCAAGCGGTAGTCGTCCC
>CAYUHN010000079.1:3993-14182 GCA_964444495.1 uncultured Roseibacillus sp.
GAAGGCTTTTCAGACTGATAATTACTAGATGTTGAAGCAACAGTTACCCTTTTTTATTTTTGCGTCGTTGGTTGTGTCCTTGCTGTTGGGCGTGACGGAGATCGAGGCTGCGGATGACGAATCTGCTGAAGCTCTTTTTTTGAAAGGGGACTATCAGGAGTGTCTAACAGCTTGCGAAACAGAATTGGCTGAGAATTTTTCCTCTCGGGCCGCAGCTTTGGAAATTCGCACTCGGCTCGCGATAGGGGATTATAAAAACGCGAGAGCAAAGGCGATTAACGCTCTCCGCACCGCGAGGCATGATGCGATTTTGATTTCTGCGATTTCGGAAGCTTTGGAAGCTTCTGGCGAAGGCCGAAAGGCTTTGGGGATGGTGTTAAATTTCTTGAATGAGCATTCCGAGCCCCCTCGAGATGCTGGTTCAGCTGCTGTCGTTGCCTATGCTGAGTTGACCATGCTCGCCAAGGCTGATGAGCGGAAGGTTTTGTTAGATACATTAGAGCCCGCGAAGAGCGCTGAGCCGAAGGAGAGGGACTCTTACTTAGCGATAGGGAAGCTGGGACTGAAGCATCACGATCGGCAACTCGCTGCAGAGAATTTTCGTGCGGGGCTGAAGCTCTTTCCAGAGGACCCACGTTTTCTCCTAGGGATGGAGCTCGCTGGTCTTCGATTACCTGCGCGGGAGGTGAACAAGGAAGAAGGAATTTTGGGATACGTGGATCTGGCTCTTCAGGCGAATCCAAACTTTCCGGAGGCCTTGCTTTACAAGGCGAAGGCTCTGGTGGGGCGAAAGGACTTTGATGGGGCAGTTGAGATACTCGCTCGTCTCCATCAGGTGAATCCTGCTCATCCTGAAGGGCACGGGCTCGCGGCTGCTATTTCTTTTCTAAAAGAGGATAAGAAGGCGGCGGAGTTGTCGTTGCAGAATGGGTTCGAGAGCTGGCCGAATAATCCTGCGGTCTGGCTCATTGTGGGCGAAACTCTGGCGGGACAATACCGTTTCGCGGAAGGCTTGGTTTATCTCAAAAATGCTGCCGAAGCTGCGCCTACTTCCGCCGAGATTCTTTTCGCACTTGGCTCGAATCAACTGCGCTACGGTGAGCTGGAGCAGGGGTGGTCTCATGTTGAGTTTGCTCATAGAATTGATCCTTATCACGTCGAGGCTTTCAACCTTGTCACCTTACGAGATAAGATAGCGAGCTACCCTGTACAGATACGCAGTGAGGTCATGGTGCGGATGTCGCCCGAGGATATGGCGGTTTTTGGGGAGCGCACTTTGGCTCTCGCCGTTCGTGCAAAAGAGACTCTTTCTGAGAAGTATGGGATGACGCTGACTCACCCCGTGATGGTGGAGATGCTACCCAAGCAAGAGGACTTTGCGATTCGGACGTTTGGCCTGCCTGGTGGGGAATCCTTTCTTGGGGTTTGTTTCGGTCCTCTTATTACGATGACGAGTCCACGTGGCAGGCTGGGTCGTGCGAATTGGGAGTCGGTGCTTTGGCATGAGATGGCGCACTCGGTGACGCTGGATGCTAGTCGTCATCGCATCCCACGTTGGCTCTCGGAGGGGATCAGCGTATATGAGGAGAGACAAGCGCGAGAGGGCTGGGGGCAGAGGATGACGTCTGTCTTCCGTTCCAAGTTGTTAGCAGAGGATTTTGTGCCGATGGAGGGCTTGGACCAACTTTTTGCGGGGAGGGATATTCTATTGGGTTACTATCAATCCTCGTTAGTGGTCGAGTTTCTTATTCAGCGTTTTGGGATTGAGGCTATGCGTAGCACCCTAAAGGACCTAGCGGAAGGAGTGCCCATGGCAAAAGTCTTCGCCTCGCACTGTCTTCCGCTTGAGGAGTTGAATCCTGCGTTCAAGAGTTTCGCTCAAGAGTTGGCAAAGAATTATGGCCCTGATCTGGATTGGGAGCCACTCTCGGATGACGAATATAAAGAGTTCCGCAAAGACCCTGAGAGCTGGGTGAAGGCTCACCCTAAGCGATATTCCGCCGTCATGGTCTTGGCCTCGAATTTTCTCGAAGAAGGGAATTGGGAAAAAGCTAAATCGCTGGCCACACGTATGATTCAGGCAGTTCCTAACAATCGTGAAGATTTTAATCCCTATCAAGTTTTGGCTGAGGCTTGCAAGGGACTAGGAGAACTCCAGGGGGAGCGGGAAGCTCTGCTCAAACTCTACGCCCTAGATGCCAATCGGTCGGAAGCGGCTCTCCGTCTCTTAGATATGGAGGGCGCTGATCACCGTGATGCGGAAAGGGTGCTGGAGACCAATCCGTTCCAAGACCGAGCCTATCGCACCATCGCTGCCGAGAACGATTCCCTACAAGCTTACGAATCTCTCCTTGCGCTCGAGCCCCGCGATGCCTCTCGTCTTCACTACGAAGTCGCGGTTCTCCTCAAGGATACTGATCCTAGTGCCGCGCGTCGCCACGTCCTCAAAGCTCTTGAAGATAATCCTCGTTTCCAGCTCGCCCTTGACTTGTTGGTGTCTCTCCAGAAATGATCATGAAATTTCACCCTTTTATTCTAATCGCATTGTTCTGTGCTCTTTCTGTGGCGTCGGCACAGAAGGTAACCTCTTTGCCCGAGGACCGAAATGGGGTCGCTAAGTGGAAAAACGATCCTCGTTTTCCTGACGATACTTTTCGCTTTGTGCGGCTTCGTCCGCAATTCCATGGGGAGTGGAATACCGACTACCCTGATAGCGATCTCAACTTTTCCTTTCGCCTTCAGCAAATGACGTCGATTCGCGTGAATCCTGTGCCGCTTGTTCTGGCCATCACCGATCCACGTCTTCAAAAATATCCTTTCCTGTATACCGTCGAGACGGGGGCGTTGAATTTGACTCCTAAGGAAATATCGATTCTCCGCCCTCATTTGGAGAATGGTGGTTTTCTTATGATTGACGACTTCTGGGGCGCTTCCGAATGGCGTAAAACAAAGGAGCAGATCGAGAAGCTTTTCCCTGACCGTCCCATTAAAGAGTTGGAGTTAGATCACCCCATCTTTAGCACTGTTTTCAAAATTAAAGAAAAGCCTCAAGTCCCTTCCATTGGTCAAGCTCGGCGTGGGAGATCGTCGGGGGTCTTTTATGAGAATGGGGGAAGAACGCCTCATTACTATGGGGTCTTCGATGAGAAGGGCCGCATGATGGTTCTCATCTGTCGCAATACCGACCTCGGTGATGGCTGGGAGCGCGAGGGGGAGGACCCTTATTACTTTACCGAATTCAGTGAAAAACACGCCTACCCGATGGGAATCAATATTATCGTCTATTTCATGACCCACTAGTCTCAAATCTTTCTAACAACATGTCTCATACTCAAAATTCTGAAGAAGAAATCGTCAACCGAATCGCGGAAGGGAAAGTTCGCATTAAGAGCGAACTTGCTAAAGTCATTCGCGGTCAAGACGAGGTCATCGAGCAGCTTCTCATCGCACTCTTAGCAGGCGGTCATGCCTTGATTACCGGTGCGCCTGGTCTTGCGAAGACTCTTCTCATCCAATCCACCGCCGATCTTTTCCACCTATCCTTTAATCGCATTCAGTTCACTCCTGACTTGATGCCCGCCGATATCACGGGCACAGAGATTTTAGGGGAGAGTCCTGATGGTGGGCGACGTTTAGAATTTGTGAAAGGTCCGCTCTTCGCCAACCTCATCCTTGCTGATGAGATCAACCGAACTCCTCCTAAGACTCAGTCTGCGCTGTTAGAGGCGATGCAAGAGCATCAGATCACTGCTGCTGGCACGCGTCATGTTCTCGAGGAGCCGTTCTTCGTCTTGGCGACTAAGAATCCTGTAGAAATGGAAGGAACCTATCCTTTGCCGGAGGCTCAACTCGACCGTTTCATGTTCGATATTCACATCGACTATCTCAGTGAAGACGACGAGGTCGCCGTCGTGACGCAAACGACTTCCCGCAGTAATGAGCCTATTGAAGCGCTCTTCACTGGTGAGGATTTACTCGCTTTCCAAGAGGTGGTGCGGAAGACGCCTATCGCGGAGGAGACTGCTCGCTATGCCGTTCGTCTCGCCAGCGCCTCCCGCCCGAATCAACCGACCTCCCCAGATTTCGTCAATGAGTGGGTCAATTGGGGGGCTGGTCTCCGGGCTGCGCAGAGCCTCGTGATTGCGGCCAAGGCACGGGTCATGCTCAATGGTGGCACTCACGTCACTCCCTCCGATATTCAAGCGCTCGCTCACCCTGTGTTGCGTCACCGAGTTCTCACCAACTTCCGCGCCGAGGCCGAGGGCATTACCCCCGACGTCATCGTCGACCGCCTCATCAAACACGTCCCTCTTCCTTAAGAAAGATGCCCGCTCAATCCATTCCGAAAGGTCAATCTGTCTTCGCCGATCCGGTGGCGTTGATGCGGATTCGTAGCCTGGAGCTGCGTGCTCTCTCGGTGGTCGAAGGTTATTGGAAGGGGCTTCATCGCAGTCATCGCCATGGCTTCTCTGCGGAGTTCGCGGAATACCGAGCCTATGTTCCTGGGGATGATATCCGGTATCTGGATTGGAAAGTCCTAGCTCGCCGCGATAAGACCTTCATCCGCAAGTTCCGTGAAGAGACGAACCTTCGGAGTCACCTTTTGTTAGATTTGAGCCGTTCGATGGAATATGGCTCGGGTAGTTATTCCAAGATGGAATACGCGCGCACTCTCATTGCGACCTTAGCCGTTTTTCTTCATGGGCAAGGGGATGAGATCGGGCTTCTCACCTTTGATGAAGTGGCTCGCGATTATCTGCCGCCGCGGCATCGCTCTGGGCATTTGCATGCTATTCTAGCAGCCCTCAGTAGTCCCGCTCAGGGGAAGGGGGCCGGACTGCATTCTCCTGTCGAAGCCATTCTCGGGCGCAGTCGCATGAAGGGGCTCGTCTTCGTTGTTTCCGACTTTCTCACTCCCATCGAGGAATTGCAGGCTCCTCTATCTTCTCTCGCGGCCTGCGGACACGATGTCACTTTGTTTCAAACTCTCGATCCCGCCGAAATCAACTTCCCCTTCGACGATTCTGCCAACTTCGAAGATATGGAATCCGGAACCGTGCAACCGACTGACCCCGGCAGTGTGCGGGCCGGTTACCTTGAGAAATTTCATGCTCACCAAGCGGCGTTGAAGGAGACTTGCGATTCCCTCGGCATCATTCATCACCTTCTCGCTACCGACCAACCGCTGGAGACCGCTCTCCATAACTACCTCGCCGATCGTCAGGGGAGGGGCGCACGGGTAGCTCGCACTCGTAGTAACTGATGGCTTTTCTCGCTCCATTATTTCTCGCTGGATTGGCCGTGCTCGCGTTGCCCATTCTTTTGCATTTGCAGAAAAACAAGCCGAAGCAGACGATGCCGTTTTCCTCGCTCATGTTTCTGGAGGCCAGTCCGCTCGTGACCAAGCGACGCGCTCGCCTACAAGATTTGATTCTACTGCTTCTCCGTTGCCTCGCGTTGATTCTACTCGTCTTAGCCTTTGCTCGTCCTTTTCTTCCTGCTCCTAAGACTCCAACTGAAAACACCGATGGAGCTGTCTTGAACGTTTTGCTCATCGATACCAGTGCCAGTATGAGGGGCGAGCCGATGGAGCGCGCGCTTGCTGAGGCGGAAAAAATCATCGCTGACGTTGCGGAAAAAGATTGGATTGCGGTGGGAACTTTTTCGGGGAAATTTCAACCTCTTCTCAGTGCTGCTCGTGCTCGCGAGCTTGCCTCGAGTGAACGTAAACCCGCAGCCCTCGCTGCGCTCGCAACCGTTTCGGCGGGGTGGGAGGGCACCGTTCTCGATTCCGCTCTCCTTGCCACTGTTGCCTCGATTGATGAGGGGCTACCTTCGAAGATTCATCTCATCGGAGACTTTCAGAAAGACCAAGCCATCGAGCGTCTGACCTCGGAAGTCTGGCCTGCTACGGTGCAGGTCATTCCGTATCCAATCAGCTCCGAAGGTCCATGGACCAATGTAGGACTGACTATTCTGGCCAATACTGATGAGGATATTCGCGTCCGCCTCGTCAATTCCGAAGGGTCGGAGAAGTCGGAATTTGTTCTTAAATGGAGTGGCGTAGATTCTCTGCAAAACGTCTCCGTTCCACCGGGTGAGAGTGCTGTTTTCGAGGCTCCTGAGGGAGTGAGTTCCGAAGGGGAAGTGCGCTTGTCTGGAGATGATTTTGCTTTTGATAATTCCGCTCATTGGGCGGCTAAAGTTCGCCCTTTGGCTCGTATTTGGTATCCCGACGAGGTCTCTGCCGCCGATCCTAATGAGAGTCTTTATTTTTTAGCGCGAGCGATGAACTCCACTCCTGATTACGAAGTGGAGATCGTCTCGGACTTCCCCAAGCCAGATCCAGCGCTCGCCATTACTGGTGGTCCTTCGAGCGAGGAATCCATTACGAAACTAAGCGAGTTTATCACCCAGGGAGGAACAGCTCTTCTGAGCTTGGAGGATAATGGGTCGGCTCAGACCCTCGCCCGACTTCTCGAGAAGGAGCCCGCACCAATCACTGAGGTTAATTTGGACCCACACACTCGATTTGGCGAAATCAACTTTGAGTCGCCCGTGTTTGCTCCTTTTGCGGATGCTCGTTATTCTGATTTTTCCTCTATCTTGATTTGGAAATACCGCACTCTCCCGCCTGCTCTTACCGAACAAGGAACGGCGGTGGCGAGCTTCGCTTCGGGTGATCCCGCGTGGCTTGTTTATCCTTTGGGGCAGGGCACGTTGCACGTTTTGACGACCACCTGGCGTCCATCTGATGGACAAATAGCTCTCACCACCAAGTTTCCGCCTCTTCTTCACTCGCTCCTCACCAGAGCCGCCGATGCAGTGGGGGAAGGTGGCCCGATCTTTGTGGGGGACTCCATTCCGTTTCCTGCTGAGGTCTCCACCATCACGCTTCCTGACGGCAAGGAAGTCGCCGCTAGTTCGGTGGTCTCAGCAGAGAGCCCAGGGATTTACCGTGCAGGCAAAACCGCCCTCGCGGTTCAACTCGATCCCAACGAATTCGATCTCACTGCCCTTTCTCGGAAAGAACTCAGCGCTCTTGGTCTACCTCTGAAGGAATTTGGCGATGCAGCCTTGTTAGCTGAAATCGCAGAAAAACAATCGAATGCTGATCAGGAGCGCGAGCAGAAGTGGGGCTGGTGGCTCATTCTTGCTGCTGCCGTCTTTTTCCTCGCCGAAACCATTTACGCTGCCGTTTCAGGGAGACGGCCCAACCTCGCCCGAACATGATATCGCAACTTGAAAAACTTCTCAGAGAAATCGCTACCCGTCGTCGCCGGCAGCGTTTTCACTGTTCGTTGACTATCGCTTGGCTAGTCACTCTTCTCGTGTCGTTCTTCCTCTGGCAGGCGGGGAATTCGGGGGGAATCTTTGCTCTCAGTGTCGTCGGAGTATTGCTGGTGGTTACGGTGATTCTTTATTTCTGGAGTCGCCGTGGTCTCAAGAACCTGAAGCAGGTCGCGAAGAGTATTGAGAAGGAGCACCCCGATCTTCAGACTGCTCTCCTTGCCGCCATTGAGCAAAATCCCAATGAGAACGGGGACTTCTCCTACCTTCAGCAACGTCTCTTAGTGTCGTCGCTCACCGCCTCAGAGCGCGGACAATGGGTCGACGAGATTCCTAAGCAGCGCCTCACGCTTCTCTCTGGGCTGAATGTGCTTGGGGCCTTTCTGCTGATTCTTTTTGCGTGTTCTTTTGTTTCTCCTAACAGGAGCAAATTTAAGAGCCAAGGCGTTGCCGCTGTTGCTCCAAAAGCTGAAGCGATTCCATTCGATATGAAGGTCGAGCCAGGCAACGTCGAGGTGGAGCGAGGCTCTCCGGTCACGATTCAGGCCACCTTTGGGGACGTTCTTCCATCGCAAGCCTTTGTCGAAATCAAGACCGCTGACGGAAAGACCGAGCTCCTTGAGTTGGTTCGTCCCTTCACTGGTCCCATCTATCAGACCCGTATCGAAAGCGTCTCTGAGCCGTTGGAATACAAGGTCGTCCTCGCCAAGGGCGAAAGTGAGCGCTACCAGATTGATATCTACGATCGCCCTGTTCTCGTTGCTTCCGAGGCGGTGCTTTATCCTCCGGAATACCTCAATGCGGAGCCGAGCACGATTAAGGATCCAACCACTATTCGAGCCGACGAGCAGACGCGCATGGAGCTGACCCTTGTCGCAAATGTCCCAGGACTTACTGCGCATCTCGTGGCGAAAAAGAAGGAGCCCATTCCGCTTGAGGTCGATCCTGCGGATGGAACGCGTTTCCATCTTTCACAGGTTCTCACGAAAAGCATTCGCTGGCGTATTGTGCTCGAAGATGCGAGGGGCCACAAAAACTCGAAGAAGGATGTTTTAAATATCAAAGTGATTGCGAACAAGGCTCCGATCGTCGAAGTCATTCTTCCGAGAAAAAACGATAAAGTGACTCCGATTCAGGAGGTGCATTTCGTCGCTAATATTACTGATGATAGCAGTCTCCTTGCGAGTGGGATGAAGTATTCTCTCGATGGCACGGAGTGGATCGATGTTGCGGCTATTACTACGGAAGGAAAGTCTGGCTCTCGCATTGCTCACCAAGTGAATCTGGAGGAATCAGGAGCAAAACCTAATGACCTCATTCTCTGGAATGCATGGGCGGAAGACCTCGCCCCCGACGGCACGGTCCGACGGGTCAATGGGGATATTCACCTCGTTCGTGTTCGGGAATTTGATGAGGAATTTTACCAGCAAAAGGGAGAATCGGGCAACATGCCGCCTCCTTCTCCGAATCTTATCAAAATTCAGACCGAAATTCTGACTTCGACTTGGACTCTTCGCCGCGTTCACACCGAGATCACTTCTGATTCGCCGGTCGAGGGGGAGCTGCAAACCGTTATCGATTCTCAGGAAATTGCAATTGAGATGGCAGCTGGCCTTGAGGCCGAACAATCGGATCCTGCGATTCGGCAGATCGTCACCGACGCTCGTCTTGAGATGATGGATACCGTCACACAGCTTAAGCTCGCGCAAGAAGACTTTTCTTCCATTCCGCTGGATAACGCCATTGCGCATGAGCAGGCGGCGCTACGCCATCTCTATCAGTTGCTCGAAAACAGTATTCTAATCATTCAATCCGAAGGCGGTGAGCCGGCGGATTCGACGGGGGGACCTAAAGATGATCTGGATCTTAAGGAACTGGAGAGTTCGCCTTACAAGACCGAGAAGGAAGCTCTTTCTGAAGCGGCTCGCGAAGCTTCCGAAGCGATGGAAATTCTCAACCGTCTCTCTGAGTTGGCCAAACGTCAACGGGACTTGAACGAGGAGATTAAGGCTCTCCAAATTGCCATCAATCAAGCAAAGACGGCTGCTGAGAAGGCTGAGATTGAACGCCGCTTGCAACAACTTCGCGAACAACAAAAGGAGTTGTTGGCTGATGTCGATGAGTTGAAGGAAAAGGCTGCCGAATCCCAAGAGGGAGGGAGTAATTCTGGGCAGGAGGAAGCATTGGATGATATTCGTCGAGAAACCCAACAGGTGAAGGAAAAGCTCGATGAGCAGAAGTTGGGCGAAGCTCTCGCGGCAGGACGTAATGTTGAGGATGAGTTAGAAAATCTTCGTGATGACTTCCGAGAAACAAGCGCTGCTAAGCTCGCGATTCAGCTTCGGGAATTACGTAACTCCGCGCGAGAGTTAGAGGAAAATCAGCAGCAGTTAGTTGCGGAAGAACGGGGAACGAATCCATCAGCTGGTTTGGCTGAAAATTCGGAGGAGAAGCCTGATGCGGTGAGTCAGAAACGTGATTTCGATCAGTTAGTTGAGGCGGTGAAGGAGACTGCCGAGACTGCTGCCGAATCGGAGCCGCTCGTGGCGCAAGCCCTTGTTGATACGCTTCGTGAGGCTCATCATGATGGCGTCGAGGAAGCTCTTGATGCGTTAGCGAATCCTATTCGAAGTTCTTCAGAATCTGAAGACCTTCAGAAGGCTTCGGAAGGAATTTCTAATCTCACTCGAAAGATTGAAGAGGCTGCCGAACGCATCTTAGGAAACGAAAAACAGGCGCTCACTTATGCTCGTGACGAACTGAGGCGTCTGGCTGAAGAGGCAGGTGCTTTGCCATCGGATTCGGGCGAAGTTGGTGAGAGCGGGAACGCCGGTGAGGGAGCCGCTCCTGGCGAAGGCGCCGGTCAAGGTGAACAACCTGGAGAAGGTCAAGGTCAAGG
>CAYUHN010000080.1:0-14078 GCA_964444495.1 uncultured Roseibacillus sp.
CCGAAACAGAAAAACGGAAAGCAAATTATTAATATAATATTCCTCATTAGTGTTTGTGTTTATGTTTATCTTGAAGTCTTCTTATTTCATCAAATGGATTATGAGCTACAAAATAGGGGTCATGACGTTTTTTGTCCGAATAATTATTTATCACACCGCTCTCAGAAGCGCCTAGTATGATCGATGCCATTTGCTCTCTAGACACCTTTGTGCCGTTGGTGTAACGCATTACGTTATCTTCGCCTACGCTATGACCGCGTTCATCAATGCCCCATACGCTACTTTCTTTTTCTGGAAACAAAATATTATTTGGATGTCTTAATCCTAATGAGTGACCGAATTCATGTGCAATCGTTTTATCGTAAGCGACTGAAACACGGCCACTAAATGGCGGTCGCGCGATAGTTCTTTAACGTGAGACTATTAGGGCTATGCCAAATTCACAGCATTCAAAGGCTTGGCCAGTGAAAGACGTTCGTTAGAAATACCACATCGGACTTGAGCAAATCATGGAAGCTATTCAATACCGTACTCTTGATCGCGAGTTAGCTTTTGTATAAAGAGCTTTGCAGTCGCGATGAGATTGAGGGGAGGAGTGCTGCCTTGGTCAAACTTACTCTAAACGGACGGCGAAATAGGAGGTGCGGCCTTCGGCGAGGACGTAGAGTAGGTTGTTTTCTTTGGTTCGAAGGAGTTCGCGGGCGTGGTTGACGGAGCGAATCGCTTTGCGGTTGATTTCAAGGATGGCCACGCCGGGTTGGAGGTATCGAGCAAAGGGGGAACTAGGATTGACTTGAGTGACAACGAGCCCATTGGCTTGCGTGGGGAGACGAAATTGTTGGCGAAGTTGATCGTCGATCATACGAGCTTTGACTCCGTCGATGAAGGTGTCGTTTGCTTCCGCGAGAGGAGCGTCGGGGTCAGCCGTGATGATAGTGAAATCCTTTTTCTGTCCATCTCGGAGGACAGACATCTTGATTTCGGTTTTGGGGCCGATTGCGGCGAGAGCGAGACGGAGGTCGCGGTAGCCTCCGATTTTTTGCTCGTTGATTTGAATGACGAGGTCCCCGTGTTGGACTCCCGCTTTCTCAGCTGGAAGCCCAGCGATGACTTCTTCAACGAGAGAGCCTTTTTTACCGGGAATTTCGAGAGCGTCGGCCATTTCGGGAGTAAGGTCGGTGGTGCGAATCCCGATGAGCCCACTGCGAGCATTTCCGGTTTCGGTGAGGCGTTCGGTAATGTCGATGGCGAGGTTGGAAGGAATAGCAAAGCCGATGCCAATCGATCCGCCGTTAGAGTTGGAGAGGATGGCGGAGTTGACTCCGATTAAGCGTCCTTGGATATCAACAAGCGCACCTCCGGAATTGCCTTGGTTAATAGAGGCGTCAGTTTGCAGAAAGTTCTCGATTCCTCCTTCGCCATAAATCCCGATACTACGATCTTTGGCGGAGATGATTCCGGAAGTGACGGTTAGGCCGACTCCAAGAGGGTTTCCGATGGCGAAGACGATATCTCCGACCATTACTTGCTCGCTGTCAGCAATTTTGGCGTAGGGGAGATTGGTGGCCTCCACTTTGAGAACCGCGATATCCGTTCTTGGATCGCGACCTACGAGGGTAGCGGGGAAGCTTTCTTGGTCATTGAGTCGCACCATGATTTCGTCGGCTTCGCCTCCACGTTGATCTTGGACCACGTGGTTATTAGTGAGGATGTAGCCGTCTGGGCTAATGATGACTCCTGAACCGACTCCTTGTGGGATTTTTCGGACTCCATCATTGCTACGGCTTGGGCTACTGCTTTGCCCGAAAAGTTGGCGAAGAATTTCTTCTTCAAGAGAGCCTGAGCGGCGAGAGGTTCGGACTACTTCGGAAGTGTGGACAGAGACGACCGCCTGTTTCGCTTCGGCCAACATGGGGGCGTAGCTATTTGTGGTTGGGCCGGAAATTCGCTGAATCGGCGTGTGATCAATTTCGACGCTTAGCCCAGTGCTATGGCTTTTTTCGTTTTTGTTGTTTTCTTGAGCGAGGACAATGCTGGTGACAATTGCACCAGCCACGGCGAGAGGAGGAAGAAAACGGCGGAAGTGATTGATTCGTTTCATGTCTATTTAACGGTCATTCGTTCTTCATTTATTTAGAAAAATGCGACGTTCACGCTGGAAGGGGAGTCATTTCTGTAGAGCGATCCTAGCAAGTATTGAATCAAGTCAACTCGGTTTGCCTAATTCTATCGAGCGTGCGGTAGCGGCGGAAACGGCGTTGATGATCGAGTGACGAAAGCCTGTTTCTTCGAGCGAGGCGATTCCAGCGATGGTCGTTCCGCCTGGAGAAGCAACCATGTCGCGAAGAACGGCGGGATGGTAGCCGGTTTCTTTTACCATCGAAGCTGCTCCGATAATCGTCTGAACGGCCATTTCGAGAGCTTCATCACGAGGAAGTCCCATCGCGACTCCTCCATCAGCTAGGGCCTCAATCATGATGTAGACATAGGCCGGTCCGGAGCCGGAGAGGCCTGTCACTGCATCCATCAGTTTTTCGGGGACTTCGAAGACCTTTCCGACCGAGGAGAAGAGTTTTTTAACAAAGCTGATGTCGTTTGAGGTCGCATTTTGGCCGGGGGTATAGGCAGCTGTTCCTTTGCCAATGAGAGCAGGAGTATTTGGCATCGCGCGGATGACGCGGGCGTGATGGAAGACAAAGTGCTCGATCGCATCGAGAGTCACTCCGGCTGCAACCGAAATAAGGAGGGTTGAGTTTGGTTCGGTGGCAAAAGTCGCGATTTCGCGCAGAACTTCCGGAACATCTCCTGGCTTAGTGCAGAGGAGGATCGTGTCACAGCTAGTGACCACTTCGCGAAGAGACTTCGAGCCGGTCACTCCGTAGTCGCGAACAAGGCCATCAACGGCGGCTTCGGTGATATCATAAGCGATGGTATTTTCCGCCGAAAGTGTCTTGGCGTCAAGAGCTCCGGTAACAAGCGCGCGCCCCATACGGCCGCATCCAATCAATCCTAGTTTCATGCGTATAGTTTGGCAGAGAGGGGTGATCACTGTCGAGGGTTTTTGAGAAGGGGGGCGCTGGGTTGGAAGGCTCGGAGATTTAGGTAGATTTTTTTGTCTCGGCATATTGGAACAGGATCACAGGGAAGATAGCTTTCGAATCTCGAAAATTGAGAAAAACATAAAAAATAGAGATTTCCCGCTTGCCTCGCAGGTTTCGTCTGGTATTCACCACCGCCCCTCGCGCGGGTAAATCCGCGCTTAATTTTTCAGTCGATTCGACATGGCACGTATTTTTGGTATCGAGATTCCGAACGAGAAACGCATTGAAGCGTCTCTCCCTTATATTTATGGAGTAGGACGCAAGACTGCTTCACGCATTCTGGAGCAAGCGGGAGTCGATCCCAATCTCCGGACAGGTGAACTCTCCGAGGAGCAGCTCGTTCGAGTCGCGCAGGTGATTCAAGGCGAGCAAATCATTATTGAGGGTGACCTTCGTCGTGAGAAGCAGGCTGCTTTGAAGCGTCTTTCGGCGATTAACTGCAATCGTGGCCTTCGTCATCGTCGTGGACTTCCGGTTCGTGGTCAGCGCACCAAGACAAATGCTCGTACTCGTAAGGGGCGTAAGAGGACTGTGGGAGCGAAGAAGTAATATTTCGCACGGATATAACAATTTTTAGAAACTGAGATGATGTCTGACGACGAAATCAAGCCAACCGAAGAAGAGCCAAAGGCAGAAGCCGAAAGCATAGCGCCAGCCGAGGAGGCTGCCCCTGCACCAGAGGCTACAGAAGAAGCGACACCAGCCGCTGCAAGCGAGGGAGGTGAAGCCACCGAAGCTCCTGCTGCGGAAGAGGCTGCTAAGCCAGCACCCAAGAAGGATATCTTTGCCGAGATTATGGGCGAAGATCCTGCTGATGCTCTCAAGGTTCACAAAGCCAAGAAGGCTAAGAACGTCGCCAAGGGGATTGTTCACATTAAGGCAACTTTCAATAATACCGTAGTGACCGTAACTGACGAGGTAGGAAATACCATCGGTTGGTCTAGCGCGGGTAAGATGGGCTTCCGAGGTTCTCGTAAGAGCACTGCATATGCTGCTCAGGTCGTTTCTCAGGATGCTTGCCGTCAAGCAATGTCACACGGATTGAAGTCTGCTTCAGTGCGCGTGAAGGGGCCTGGTGCTGGACGTGAGTCAGCAGTGCGCGCCATTCAGACTTTAGGCATCGATGTCGGGGTGATTCAAGATGTCACTCCAATTCCTCACAATGGCTGCCGTCCTAAGAAGGCTCGTCGCGTTTAATTTTTTTCAATTCTCAAATTTCCTTACAGATGGCACGTTACACTGGACCAAAAGAAAGAATCAGCCGCCGCTTTGGAGTGGCTTTGTTCGGCCCCTCTAAGGCGCTCGAGCGTCGCAATTACCCTCCTGGTCAACATGGAGCGCGAGCTGGCCGCCGCAAAAAATCGGACTACTCGATCGCCCTTGGCGAGAAGCAAAAGCTGAAGTTCATGTATGGTCTTCTTGAGAAGCAATTCCGCGCTTACTACGAGAAAGCTGCTGCTCAGCGTGGTATTACTGGTGATTTGATTCTTCAACAGCTTGAGACTCGTCTCGACAATGTTGTTTTCCGTTTTGGTTTTGGCAATAGCCGCCAGTCTGCGCGTCAGATGGTGAATCACGGGCATATTCTCGTGAACGGCAAGTGCGTAGATATTCCGAGCTATCAGGTTCGTCCTGGTGATGTTATCAAAGTTTCTGAGCGGGCATCTTCTCGCCAGTTGGGCCTCCGTAACTTGGATCTCACTCAGTCCATTCCAATTAAAGATTGGTTGGTAATTGAGCGCGACAAGCTTGAGGGAACTGTTGCCCGTCTTCCTGAGCCTTCTGATATTGACTCTATTGTCAACGTCCAGCTCGTGGTGGAGCTTTACTCTCGATAATTTTCTCTCCTCCTAAGGAGCGAAAGCAATTTTTTGAAGCAGCTCGGTTCGTCCGAGTTGCTTTTTTTTTGATCTGCTCGGCAGGGGCTTATTAACTGAACGGCGAGTGTTCGAAGCTCAGCTTGCCGATGAACTATGGGATAATTTTCAAGAGCTTGTCTGTCACCGCGGGGTCTGATCTTTTCATCGTTCTAGAGAACAGGTATTTGGGGTGTAACTTAAAAAGAGAATGAAGAGAGAAAAGCGAGTGGTAATGGTTGGGACCCGAACTTGGGAGCTGACATCGATTCATATGGAGTATTTCGTGAAGAATGAGGCTAATATCGTCGGGATTTTAGAGTCTCCAACGGAAGGTATTACTACGACGACCTCAGGGGGAAGTTCGAGCAAACCCATTCATACTGTGGCTGAAGAGCGGAATATTCCCATCATCTGCGGTAAGCCTAAGGACGAAGGTGTCATGGATCAGATTCGGGAGTGGAAGCCTGATATCGTTGTGGTTATCGGCTACCAATTTTTTCTTCCTGATGAGTTTTTGGCGATTCCTCCAATGGGGGTGGTGAACTTTCATACCTCACTTTTGCCTCGGCATTGCGGGAGGCATCCGGGCTTTTGGACCATTTGGTATGGAGATGAACAGTCGGGAATGGCTGTTCACTTTATGGATTCAGGATTGGATACGGGCGAGATTGCCTACAAATCTTACGTGCCAGTCGAGAATGGAGATACCGTTGATACCCTTTACGATCGAATTTGGAAAAACGATGAGCCAATCGTGAAGCAGTTACTAGATGATGTGGAGAGTGATAGCATTCCTCGCACCCCGCAGGACAAGAGTGAATACACATACAACTACGTTCCCCATGAGAAGGATTTTGAATTCGACTTTAGGCAACCTGCGCAACTGTTAGTGAATCGGCATGCCGTGAAGCCAGGTAAATTCTATGTTGTGCTTAATGGAACACAATATGTGGTTTCTTCTTGTCAGGCGATTGATGAGTCCACGACTTCCCGTAACTTTAAGCTGTATACTCCATATGATTTTCAGGGGAATCTCGTTTTCATGACTCCTAATCAATGGCTCCAAGTTGATGAACTCATTGTGGATGAGAAGCCACGCCCCGGATTGGGAGTTGCCCAAAAAGAACTGGGCGAGATCCGTAAAATTGGGAAGTGAAGACTTGGAGGCTTTGGAGCGCTGGATAGTCCGGAACTCGGTAACTATCCTTGGCTCAAGACCGCTTCAAAGCGTTTCTTGATTTCTTCAGGTGTGAGCTCTTCGGTTATCTTGCGGAAGTTCCAACGGTAGCCAAAGGGATCAATGACGGAGGCCGTTCGGACTCCAAAGAATTGGTCGGTGGGTTCGCACATGACGGTGCAGCCTGCAGCGAGGGCTCGCTTTTGGTCCTCGTCGGGATTGTCGCTTTCAAGGGCAAAGAGGCAGGAAGCGATTTGGCCCTCAGGGTTGGCAGAGGCTTTCCAATCTTTGTCGGGACCGGAAATGAAAAGACGGCAGTTGCCAACCATGAACTCCGCGTGGACCACGGTCCCATCAGGAGTAGCGAGTCGAAAGAGTTCCGTTGCGTTGAAGGCCTTTGCGTAGAAAGCGAGAGCTTCTCCAGCATCAGGAACGGTGAGAGAAAGGGAGAGAGTTGGAGTGGGTTGTGGAAGGTCCATGGCCGGAAGATTAGGTGGTTGCTTTCTCAAAGCAAGATTTGGAATGCAATCAGTGGAGGCTTTAAGCCTCGGAAGCATCAGATAGCCGGAAGGTGATGGTTTGAATGACTCCTTTGCCATCGAAGTGGGGAAGGTACCCGCGAGAATACCAACCCTTTGACTTCATGATGAACTGGGAGCGCCGGTCTGTGACCGGCTTGTTTAGTAGTTTTTGATGAATTCTTTGGGGCCGGTCAGAGACCAGCGGTCCTAGTTAGATTGCTTTGTTGAGAGTTGTGCTGGGGCGCATAGCGGGGTCAGCTTTGCAATCACTCGGCTGATAATAGCCGCCGATGTCCGTCGCGCTGCCTTGGGCATTGATGAGTTCTTTCGCGATGGTCTCTTCGTTGCTGGTGAGGGCTTCGGCGAGGGGCTTGAACTCTTCAGCTAGAGCCGTGTCATCGCTTTGGGCGGCGAGGGCTTGAGCCCAGTAAAGGCCGAGGTAGAAGTGGCTTCCGCGATTGTCGATTTCGCCTACTTTTCTTGCCGGAGATTTGTTCTCGAGGAGATACTTAGTGGTAGCGTCGTCGAGAGTGGCTCCGAGGATCTTAGCTTTGGCGTTGTCGGTCTTTTCACCGAGGTGGTCCAAGCTGACGGCGAGGGCGAGGAATTCGCCGAGGCTGTCCCAGCGGAGGTAGTTCTCTTCTAAGAATTGTTGTACGTGCTTAGGCGCGCTGCCGCCGGCTCCTGTTTCGAAGAGGCCGCCGCCGTTCATGAGAGGAACGATGGAGAGCATCTTGGCTGAGGTGCCGAGTTCGAGGATGGGGAAGAGGTCAGTGAGGTAGTCACGAAGGACGTTGCCGGTGACGCTGATGGTGTCTTCGCCGGCTTTGAGGCGCTTGCAGGTGAATTCAGTAGCTGCGGTAGGAGCCATGATCTGAATGTCGAGGCCGTTAGTGTCGTGCTTGGGAAGCTCTTCGTTGACCTTCTTAATGAGTTCGGCGTCATGGGCACGAGTTTCGTCGAGCCAGAAGATAGCTGGAGAACCAGTGGCGCGGGCACGGGTAACGGCGAGTTTAACCCAGTCGCGGATTGGAGCGTCTTTGGTTTGGCAAGCACGCCAGATATCGCCTTCTTCCACGTCGAAGGAGAAGACAACATCGTTACCTTTGGCAGTGTTGAGCACTTCTAATTTGCCGTTGGCTGGCATTTCGAAGGTCTTGTCGTGAGAGCCGTATTCTTCCGCCTTTTGGGCCATGAGTCCGACATTGGGGACAGTGCCCATGGTAGTTGGGTCGAAAGCACCGTTCTCGCGGCAGAACTCGATGGTGGCCTGATAGACACCAGCATAGGAGGAGTCGGGAATGACCGCGAGGCAGTCTTGGCGTTCGCCGTTTTTGTCCCACATTTTACCCGAATCGCGAATCATCGCTGGCATGGAAGCGTCGATGATGATGTCGGAGGGGACGTGGAGATTAGTGATGCCTTTATCGGAATCGACCATGGCGAGGTCGGGACCGTTGGCGAGGCAGGCCTCGTAGGCGGCGGTGATGTCTACTCCACTACTGAGAGCGGCGCCGATGCCGTTGTTGGAGTTGAAGTCGAGGTCAGGGTGTTGCTCTAACAATTCTTTGAAGAAGACGTCGACACAGTGGCCAAAGATGATGGGGTCGGAAACCTTCATCATGGTAGCCTTCATGTGGAGGGAGAAGAGGATGCCTTGGTCTTTGGCGACTTGGATTTGTTCTTCGAGGAAAGCAATGAGAGCTTTCTTGGACATGAAGGTGGTATCAAGAATTTCGTGCGGCTGTAACGCGAGGCCATCTTTGAGAATGGTTTCGGTGCCGTCGGTAGCGGTGTGCTTGATTTGAATGGTAGCTCCGTTTTCGCAGCAGGTGACGGATTGCTCGTTACTGCGGAAGTCGTTCTCTCCCATAGTAGCAACGTTGGTCTTGGAGTCGGTGCTCCAAGCTCCCATGCGATGGGGGTTGGCCTTGGCGAATTCTTTAACGGCCTTTGGAGCGCGGCGGTCGGAGTTGCCTTCGCGGAGAACAGGGTTAACGGCGGATCCTTTCACGCTGTCGTAGCGAGCTTTGAAATCTTTCTCTTCGTCGTTAGCGGGTTCAGCAGGGTAGTCAGGGAGGTTATAGCCTTGTTCCTGGAGCTCCTTAATGCAGGCCTTGAGCTGAGGGACGGAGGCGGAGATATTAGGAAGCTTGATGATATTGGCTTCCGGGGTTTTTGCGAGGTCACCGAGACGGGCGAGTTCGTCAGGGACTTGCTGCTCGGCGGTGAGGCGGTCGGGAAATTGGGAAAGAATGCGGCCAGCGAGGGAGATGTCGGCGAGTTCGACTTCGATACCGGAAGATTGGACGAAGCGTTGGATGATGGGGAGGAAGGAGTAAGTGGCGAGGGCTGGGGCTTCGTCGGTCTTGGTGTAGATGATCTTGGGCATGATTTGTGAGCTGCGTTTAGTCAAAGAGCTCACGCGGGGCAATGGGAAATAGCTTCAGAACGAGCTTAGGCTGCTTTCTAGGTAGAAATTGCGGAATTTTTTCCCACTCTGATATAAATACGAGCATTTTGCCCGGATTCGCTTCCGAAAGTTGACCCCAGAGGTTCGTGGAACAAAGGGGGGCTGGTGTTGCCTCTTGTGGTGATTTGTTACCGCCAAGAGGCTCTTTTGAATGAGATGGCCCTAGATGGTCATCGCTTGGAAGCCACCATCGACGATCATTTCCGTCCCGGTGATGAAGCCACCTGCTTGGTTTGAGGCGAGGAGGAGGGTCGCCCCAATCAATTCTTGAGGGTTACCAAAGCGAGAGGCAGGAGTATGGCGAAGAATTTCTGCCACTCTAGATTCATTGAGAACGGCACGATTCTGTTCTGCAGGGAAAAAGCCGGGAACGAGTGTGTTAACGCGGATGTCGCGGTCAGCCCATTCGCGGGCAAGATTGCGGGTGAGGTTGTGAACCGCTGCCTTGGAGGCTGAGTAGCTAAAAACGCGAGAAAGGGGGTTGAGCCCAGAGATTGAACCGAGGTTGATGATGGAGCCTGGAACGTCGCGAGAGAGAAAGTAATTTCCGAAGACCTGACAGGCTCGAATCAGTCCTGCGAGGTTGATGTCGAGAATGCGATGAAGTTCTTCATCAGTGATCTCTAGGAAAGGGGTGGGGGAGTTTACTCCTGCGCCATTGACCAGAATGTCACAGCGATCGGATTGCTCGATAACGGAATCTAGGAGGTCGTTGAGCGAATCTCTTTTTACGACTTCGCCGTAAGCGAAATAGCCGTTGCCTCCAGCTTTTCGAATCGCTTCGAGTCGTTTTTCAGCTTTTTCCTCATCGCGGCCTACCAGAACGACTTCAGCACCAGCTGAGGCAAGCCCTTCAGCCATGGTTCCGCAGAGTTCTCCCGTGCCGCCGATAATGACGGCGACTTTTCCTTCGAGTCCAAAGAGATTGTTAAGATAGTCGCTCATGTCTGGGAACTGTGGCGTAGCTCGTCTTGAGTTTCCAGTAATTTGGGTAAAGAAGCGTGACAATTTTTCCATTGAGACGACGAGAGGTTGCATTTCTAGGAGGACTGGGTCATGGCTTCAGTCGCTCGTAGCATTTATGGAAGAACAGACCGCACCGGCCCCCGGACAACGTTGGATGAGTCGCTCCGAACCTAAGCTTGGTCTGGGGGTTATTCTGGAAGTGGAGGGGAATCAGGTCGTGGTTTTCTTTCCCGCCGCAGAGGAGACTCGTCGCTATGCAATGAAATCGGCCCCACTGGTAAGGGTTCGATATAAGGAGGGGGACCTCATCGCCAACCAGACGGGGTGCGAGCTGAAGGTGTTAGAAGTCAGGCTTGGTGAAGGGGCTCAATTGAGCTATTTGTGTGAAGGAGGAGAAGAGATTTCTGAAGTCGAGTTGCTGGATACCCTCAGTTTTTCTTCCCCAGAACAGCGCTTGTTGGCAGGGATTTGCGATGATTTCCGTCTTTTTGATTTTCGAAAACACGCGCTGCGTTGGAATTCTCGTCTGAAAGGATCTCCAGCGCGCGGTTTTGTGGGGGCTAGGGTTGACTTGTTGCCCCATCAGTTTGCGATTGTGGCAGAGGCCGCGAGCCGTGTTTACCCACGTTTGCTTTTAGCTGATGAAGTTGGCTTGGGTAAGACGATCGAAGCTTGTCTAATCCTTCATCATCTTCATCTCACAGGGCGAGCTAATCGAGTTCTGGTGCTTGTGCCGGAGTCTTTGGTTCATCAGTGGTTTGTGGAGCTTTATAAGCGTTTCCAGCTTCTTTTTGCTCTTTTTGATGAGTCGCGAGTCGTTTCTCTTGAGGCCGAGGACCCTGAGGGAAATCCCTTTCTTGATAGTCAGTTGATTCTGGCTTCGGTGGACTATTTTGCCGAGCACCCGAATCGTGCTCAACAGGCTCGGGAGGCTGATTTCGATCTTCTTATTGTGGATGAGGCCCATCATTTGGAGTGGATGCCCGAAGACCAAGGTGGGGCAAGCGAGTCATACGAGATGGTTGAAGGTCTTGCTCAAGAGATTGCGAGTGTTCTTCTACTAACCGCTACTCCGCAGCAATTAGGGCCAGAGGGGCACTTTGCGAGGTTACGCTTGTTGGACCCAGATCGGTATACTGACCTTGAAGCATTCGTGGCTGAGGTAGAGAGCTATGAGCCTCTTGCTACTGCTGTAGAAATGCTTGATGAAGGAAAGGAGTTACCTGCAAAGGCGCCTGCTGTATTAGCTCCTTATTTAGAGAGCTCTTCGCGAGCGCGAAAGCATTACGATGATCTCGTAGCGGGCGACGAATCGGTTCGCGCCGCTTTGATTCGGGAATTGGTTGATTCTTTTGGAACGGGTCGAATTATTTTTCGCAATACGCGGGAACGTTTGGAAGGGTTTCCGAAGAGACAGCTTAATTTGTCAAAACTAGAAAAGGGGCAAAAGGCTTCGCAGTGGTTGGCCGACCTGCTTCGCTCTCTTGGAGAGGAGAAAATTTTACTCATTACGCATACTCTTGAGTCGGCATTACGGATTCAGGAAAACTTGTTAGATGTTATTCACGTTGAATCAGCACTCTTTCACGAAGAGCTTAGTTTGATGGAGCGCGATCGGAATGCTGCGTGGTTCGCGGACCCAGAAGGGGCTCGGATTTTGATTTGTTCTGAGATCGGAAGTGAGGGGCGAAACTTCCAGTTTGCTCATCATCTGGTCCTCTTTGATTTACCGCAGAATCCCGAAGTTCTCGAACAGCGTATTGGTCGTCTTGACCGAATCGGACAGACTAAGACTATTGAAATTCATGTGCCCTACGTGGCCGGAACTGGTTATGAGATGCTGACTCGTTGGTTGGCGGAAGGGCTGGAAGCGTTTGAGAAACCCTTGAAAGGGGCCGCTACTTTGCAGCAGGAGTTTCTTCCCGAGCTTCTCGAGTTTGTGAAGGGCGAGAAGGAAGGCGATTTTGAAGAATTCCTGGCTCGGACTAAGAAGCGGCGCCTTGAGGTGGCAGAGCTTCTTGCGAGCGGGCATGATCGTCTACTCGTAATGGGAGCTCCTCCGGTGGAGAGAGCAGAGGAATTGTTAGGACTGATTGATGATGCCGACAATGATGTCCGTTTTGAAGACTTCGCGGTGCGCTTGTTCGATCAGCAGGGGTTAGATGTCGAGGACCTCGCAGACAGACAATATTTACTCAAGAGAGGGCAGCGGCTTAGCGAAACTTTTGCGGATTTGCCCGAAGACGGAATGGCTGTGTCTTTCCTACGAGAAGAAGCCCTCTATCGAGAAGACCTTGCTATGATGACCGGGGACCACCCTTCTTTCCGAAGTGCCTTGGATCAATTTCTTGTCGAGGAAAATGGAAATTCGACCTTTGCTCATTGCAAAGCCGGAAAGGGGAAGGGTATTTTCTTTGAGGCGAATTTCGTTCTTGAGACAAGCGCGCCAGCGCGTCTGCACATCGAGCGTTTTCTTGCTCCTACTCTTTTGTCCGTAGCAGTCGATCATAAAGGGACCGATCGGAGTGGAGAGCGACTCTATGAGGATGCTCCCTTGCGCCCAGCGGATCCACATCGCTTGGTTTCTCAGGAGAGTTTTCGGAAATCGATTTTCCCGACCTTGCTTGAGCAGATTTGGGGAATCGCCAAGAAACAGGCCGTTGAGCCTCGGGAGGAGGCGATAAAATTGGCCAAAGAAGCCTACGAGAGCTCTTTGGCTCGTTTAAAAGATCTCGCTTCGCGTAATCCTCACGTTTCGCCGCAGGAGATTAGCAAGCAGGAGGAGCTTCTTGCCGAAAGCCTGGCTGCAATTGAGGCTGCCCATCTTCGCCTCGATAGTGTGCGTTTGGTGTGGCAGAGCTAAAATTAAGATAAATCGCTAAAAAAGTAGCATTTTAATGAAGACTTGCTTCCCTCTTTGCGTCGCATAGCGAGCATGAGACCGTTTTTACAGATGAAAGAGACCCCTATTCTGAGCAAAATCCTTTCCCAGCGCATTGTGGTTGTGGCCCTCGTCTTGGGAACTGCTTTGCTATCTTGTGTTCCTGTCGATTCGCCCCCTCGATTAGGAAATAGGGGTTCTAGTCAGCCGGGCAGTTTCGGTAGTGCCGTGCTAGCTCCGTCTTCATCAGGAGTCGCGCCAACGGTGGCCCCTGCGCAAGAGCTTCCTACAGGGTTGGCTCCTGCTAATGCGGTGCCTGCTATTTCGGCGAAGGCTGCGATTGTGATTGATGGGACTACTGGACGTGTATTGGCGGCGAAGAATCCTGATGAACGTCGAGCAGTTGCTTCTACGCAAAAGATTCTGACCGCTTTGCTGACTTTGGAGAGCGGTCCGTTGAGTGATCCGGTAACGGTCATCGATGCCGATACTCGGGTTGAGCCTTCGAAAATCTATATCCGCGATGGTGAAACCTATACTCGAGGGGCTCTTGTGAAGGCGCTCATGGTGAAGAGTGGAAACGATGTAGCCAAAGCTTTAGCTAGGGATATTGCAGGAAGCGAATCGGCTTTTGTCTCTCGTATGAATTCCCGTGCTCGAGCTTTGGGGATGACTCAGTCGAACTTTCGTAATCCGCATGGCCTCACGGAGGAAGATCAATATTCGACCGCGCGCGATATTGCGATTCTGGCTCGAGCTGCTTATCAGTTGCCTGTGTTTAGGTCCTTTGTGAAGACAAAGAGCTACACCTTTACGCGACCAAGTGGTCAGACGAAGACTCTTACTAATACAAACCAGCTACTAGGCCGAGTGCCTTATTGCACCGGAGTAAAAACGGGAACGACTAGGGCTTCAGGGCGCTGCCTTGTTTCTGCCGGGGAGCTGAACGGACGTTTTACGGTTGTTGTCGTATTAGGAGCCGACAACCAGACCAAGCTTTATGATGACTCCGAGGCGCTCCTGCGCTGGAGTTTGGAGCGTTGAGAGTTTGTTAGTTTGTTAGTTTGGCAGTATTTCAGTTTGTCAGGCTTGGTTGAGAG
>CAYUHN010000081.1:0-13997 GCA_964444495.1 uncultured Roseibacillus sp.
GCTCGCGACGTTTTGCTGTTCTCATCACGCTACTCGGGAACTCTTTTTGGATTCGATCCGCTCTGCGGCCAATGATGCTAAGAAGACGATTCGTCTCGTGGATACCCATTCTCAGCGAGCGGATCACCCCATTCTCGCCCACCTCCCGGAAACGGAATACTTGAAAGGATTCACCTTCGAGCTCTTAGCCAGCTTCTAAGCTAAAATTTTTAAAACATAAAAAATCGAATCTCGTAGTTTACCTTCCGGAAGACTCGCTTATTTTCCCGCCCATAGCTCAATATGACCACGGACGAACTCAAAGCTCACCTTGCCTCCATCAAATACCCGGGATTCTCGCGCGACATCGTCTCGTTCGGACTCGTGAAAGAAGCAGAAATGGTTGAAGGAAAAGCGGAAATTTTCCTTCAGATTCAAACTCGCGATGCGGAGGTGCCCCGTCAAATTTTTGGAAACATCCACGAATCCCTCGATCCGATTCTTGGTGGCCCCGAAAACGTTCAGGTCAGTATCGATATCAAAGATCCGCCCGCTCAAGGTGAATCAAGCGCCGTTAAAGAAAGCCTTCCCGGCGTTAAACACATCATCGCCGTCGCTTCCGGAAAAGGTGGGGTTGGCAAGTCCACGGTGGCTTCCAATCTCGCACTCGCACTCCGTGACCAAGGTCTCAAAGTGGGACTCTGCGATTGCGATCTTTATGGTCCTTCTATCGCTCACATGTTTGGAGTGGCAAACCACGAGCTATCCGCTGATGCCGATGAAAACATCATCCCTATTGAGACCGATGGCCTACGCCTCATGTCCATGGGCTTCCTTCTTTCCGATAGCTCTCCGGTAATCGTCCGAGGTCCCCTCGCAAACCGATATATTCAACAATTCCTCAAACAAGTCGCTTGGGGAGACCTTGACGTTCTCGTTCTCGATCTGCCTCCAGGCACTGGCGATATTCAGCTGACAATCGTGCAATCGGTTTCTCTTACCGGCGCAGTGATCGTGACCACTCCACAAGAAGTCGCACTCATCGATGCGCGTAAAGCAGTCACGATGTTTGCCAAAGTGAACGTCCCAATTCTTGGCATCATTGAGAACATGGCTTGGTTCGAATGCGACCAAGGCAAGCGCTACTATCTCTTTGGTAAAGGCGGCGGACGCAAGGAAGCCAAACGCTTAAAAACTCCCCTCCTAGCAGAGATCCCACTAGAACCCGAAACCTGTGTAAAGGCAGACAAAGGAAGACCTATCGTGCTGAAGAAAAGCGACACCCCCTTCCACGAAGCTGCAAAAAATTTGATGGTAAACATCAAAGCCTCACACCCCTAAAAACTCCATCCTCATTATCCTCATTAGGGCACCTCCGGTAACCTCCTGACAGAATCAAAGATCGCTACGCCTTCTTGAAAAGCTAAGCCTCAAACCAATGACGGAAATGGTCTCAAAAAGAGCTAAACCAACAAAAACCCAGAAAAAATCGACCTCAAAGCGGCAAAAGTAGCCCTCAAATCCAAATCACGGAGAAGCCCAAAATTCAAAAAATCCAAATCTTCGTGAAAAGAGATATCAAGCGAGTTGTCGGAGGTGCCCTAAATTTTAAAAATTTTGGTCGTGTCATGAGGCCACCTCGCTCTTGCCGCAACCTGCCAAGAATCTGAGTATGACGGTGTTCTATGACTATCGACCCAATGATCTCCTACTATCGCAAGTGGCTCGTTCGTGCACGACGCATGCTCCTTGCTCAACCCAGTTATCTTCATGACTTGGCTCACATTCTCGCCGCCAAAGACCAAATTCCAGCCGATGATTGGCACTCTCGCTTACTTCGGGTCCTCAATCGCCAAGAAGCCCCTGATACCGATTTTGTCTACGAAGTTGAGAAATATCTCGCTAACCCTGTAAACGAACGAATCCTTCCGACTCCCGCTCCAGAGTTTAAGCTAGCAGCGAAGGAATTCGCCCAAATAGCGGCTTAGCCCCTGTCTATAATAATTTACCCTACGATTTTAAGAGCCTTCTCTTCCGCCACGCTGGTCTTGCCAACCAGCGTTTTTTATTCTCTCACGACAATAAAATTCGCATTTAGTTATTGCGAACCAGTCTCATTAGGCTCATGTTCCCCACGAAATCGTGAAGGCAACTCCTCGTCCGCAATCTTCTCCCTCAAAAAAAATTCAGTTAAATCTGACCCCGCGTCCGATAACTAAGCCGATGATTCAAAGTCGTCGTGTTGCGGCTCCTGCGGTGACATCTGCTCTTATCAGCTGCCTTGCCGTTGGTGGAATTTTAGCAACATTGTTCGCCGCAAAAATAGCGATCATTCTCCCTGAACTCATTCCAGACGTCATCTTGAATGCTACGAGCGTGAGTCCTGTCAGCCCTCCCTCCGAAATTTCTCCGCCGATTCAGAAATCACTTCCTATCCGAGCGAGTAAACCCGCTCTTCCCACAGTAGCTAAATTTACTCCTCCTCCGCCAACCTTCGTTGTTCCTGCAGCAAAAATAATCGCTGCCGATCAGCAACAATTGATGTCTCAAGCACAAGATTCTCTTCGCTTGGCCCAAAAGCTCAAAGATGAAGAGGCCGCCCGAAAAGAAGAAGAGCGCCTCGCAGAAATTGCTCGCCAAAAAGAGTTGGTTCGACAGCAAGCAGAACAAAAAGCACAAGAAGCTGAGCGAGCACGCTTGGCAAAAATTCAAGAGAAACGTCGAGCCGCTGAACGTGCCGAAGCCGCTCGCCTTGCTCAAATTCGTGAGGCGGAACTTTCTCGTCAACGCGCTCAACAAAAAGCAGCAGAGGACGCTCGCAATCGTGAACGGGCTGCAGAGCGTCAAGTAGCGCTGCGAGCTCAACAGGCTGAACTCGCCCGTCAACAACAAGCTAGACAAGCGGAAGCAGAACGTCAGCGCGCACTTGCGCAACAACAAGCTGAGGCTAGTCGCAGAGCCCAATTGGCCAAACAGGTGTCTTCTACTCCAGTCGTAACCAAACGCACTCCTCCCTCATACCCTGCTTCTGCTCGTAAGGCAGGCGCACAAGGAACAACTCAAATCACAGCCACAATCACAACTTCAGGCCGAGTCTCCTCTCCTCGTGTTACCACGAGTTCAGGAAATCGTAGCCTTGATTCTGCAGCGCTTCGTGCAGTTAAGAAATGGCGCTTCGCTCCCGCTAAAAATGGTTTAGGACAACCAATTTCTTATCAATTCACTATCCCTGTCTCTTTCAGGCTACAGTAGGATTTGAAGCTCCCCTTGCTCGGCATGCGAGAAATCAAAAATGTTTCTACAAGTGCGTCGATTTTTATTGCTATTGAGAATTATTCTCAATAGAAGGAGCCGCACACACCAAATAAGCATTTTCCGAAAATGATAAAGACTTCGAAACTGATCACCAAGTTATCTCTGCCAATGGCGTTTACTGCTCCTTTCTTTAGCGCTCAGGGACAAGATGCTTTTAACCCACTTGTTCTAGATGAACTCCTTGTAACCGACACATTTGACAATGAGATCTCAGTTGAAACTGACAATTCAAATCAAGTGACATCCTTCCGAACAGATACCGTATTGAGAGATGTTCCTCAATCAGTCACCGTGCTGACGGCTGAGCAAATTCAGAAGCAAGGTATCGACAGCATTGCTGATGTGGTAGACTACACTCCTGGGGTTAATAATTCACAGGGTGAAGGTCACCGTGATGCCATTGTCCTTCGTGGAGTTCGTTCTACTGCTGATTTCTTTGCTGATGGAGTCCGCGACGACGTCCAATACTACCGTAGCCTATATAACGTTGATCAAGTCGAAGTTATCAAGGGACCAAACGCACTCACCTTTGGCCGCGGCGGCATTGGGGGCGTACTCAATCGTTCTTTCAAGCACGCTGTAGTTGGTGAAACTTTCAATCAAATTCAAACCAGCGTCGACACCTTTGGAGCCTATGGAGCTCAACTAGATTCGAATCTATCACTCAGTGAGAGCGCTGCTTTCCGATTAAACGCTCACTTTGATCATTTAAATAACCATCGTGATTTATTTGATGGTGATCGTTTCGGAGTCAATCCGACTTTCACTTTCATGCTCGGTGAGGACACCTCTCTAAGGCTTTCTTATGAATACGCCGATCACGAACGCTTCATCGACCGAGGAATTCCGAATATCAATGGTGGAGTGGCTCAACAGCTTTCAAGCTTCACCTTTGGAGACTCTGAACTCAACTTCAACGATTTAGAAGCACACACTTTCCGAATCGCTCTCGATCATAAATTCAGTGATAATTGGAAAGGACGTCTAAATGCCTTCTACGGAACCTACGACAAAGTCTACAGTAACTATTTTTCCTCCGACTTTGATGGAGCTAACCAGGTCGAGTTTGATGGTTACATCGACAGCACCGACCGACAACGTTTCTCAATCTCGGGAGACCTCGTAGGTGAATTCTCCACCGGCTCAGTTGAACACAAAGTACTCTTAGGTGCCGAATTTGGATATACCACCTCAGATCAAGACCGCCTCAACAACGTTTGGGCCTCAAATGGCGATGACCAACAATTCTTCGACATTAGTAATGGGTTCTCACTTACAAATGGAGTAATTCGTGATGGTAATGGCACCATATTGGACACGGGAACATTTACCGATGTCAATGACGATACCGAGACCGACATCAACGTTTACTCGGTATTCGTTCAAGATGAGATCGCTATCTCTAAAAAATTGGACCTCGTTTTAGGAGCTCGATTTGATAGCATTGATATTGAAGTCCTTGATAATGAAACAGGCACAACACTTAGGAGTATTGATAACGAGTTCACACCTCGCCTCGGCCTGATCTTCAAACCGATCGAAACTCTTTCCTTTTATGGAACTTATAGTGAAACATTCCTTCCTGCTAGTGGGGAACAATTTACTGACTTAGTTGATGGTAGTGGAAACCCCGTGAACGACCTTGAACCAAACACTTCGTCCAATCTTGAGTTTGGAACAAAGTGGGATATTGACGAAGATTTAAGTCTCTCACTCGCTGGCTTTAGGATTATCCAATCAAACGTGGCCAATGGGGCCATTCCTGGAACCGTTGAGCGAATCGACTCAGAGGTTTACGGAGCAGAAGCTCAGTTTAAAGGACAAATCACCGACCAGTGGTTTATGTCTCTCGGTTACACCTACTTGGAAGGAGAAAACAGAGAAACTGGAACTGGATTGCGAGAGCTACCACAACACGGGGTCTCTCTTTGGAACAACTTCCAAGTCAACGATAAATTGAGTTTCGGACTAGGAATGATCTATCAAGACGATAGCTTCGTAGACAATGCAACTACGATTGAACTCCCTAGTTTCGTTCGATTTGATGCTGCTGCACGATATGATTTCAACGAGAATTTCGGAGTGCAGGTGAATGTTGAAAACGTCCTCGATCGGGACTACTTCCCAAGCTCACACAACAACGACAACATTACGGTAGGAGCTCCCCTCAATGCCCGCATATCCTTTGTCGGTCGCTTCTAGGGAGAAAACTCAAATTTAGGCCGCCTAAACCACTTTTAAAGCTTTGTTTCATTCGGCAAGCGGGAGCGTAATGCTCCCGCTTTTTCTTTACACAAGATCAGCAGAAAGGCCCTGCTTTCTCTGAAGGTTGTTTTTTTTAAGCGGCTTCCTTTGTAGGCTTCTCGCCACAATCTCTCGTAAAAATGATTTCTCCTTCTTTTAGATCTACGACAATCACGTCGCCTGAAATAAATTTACCTTCTAGCACCTGCAAACTCATTTCGTCGAGTAGATGCTTTTGAATCGCGCGCTTGAGGGGACGAGCCCCATAAACAGGATCGTAACCTTGATTTCCTATAAACTCTTTCGCCGCTTCTGAAAGCGAAAGCCCAAGACCTTGCTCCGCAAGGCGCTGCCGCACTCGCTCAAGCTGTAACTCCACAATGGTCGTTAACTCTTCACGACGAAGACGATCAAAGATAATCGTTTCGTCAACCCGATTAAGAAATTCGGGACGAAATTGCCCTCTCAGCGATTCTAACACCTTGGCCTCGCGCTGCTCTTCATTTTCCTCTCCCAGAATAAATTGGCTTCCAATATTCGAAGTCATAATGAGCACTGTATTACTAAAATCAACCGTTCTCCCCTGCCCATCAGTTACTCGGCCATCATCGAGCACCTGCAGAAGAACATTAAAGACATCAGGATGAGCTTTTTCAACTTCATCAAAGAGCACCACTGAATAAGGCTTACGACGCACATGCTCACTCAATTGACCACCTTCTTCATAACCGACATATCCCGGAGGCGCGCCAATGAGACGAGCCACTGCATGCTTTTCCATATACTCTGACATGTCGATGCGAACCATGGCCTGTTCATCATCAAAGAGAAACTGCGCAAGCGCTTTAGAAAGCTCAGTCTTCCCCACTCCGGTTGGCCCAAGAAAGAGAAATGAGCCAATAGGTCTATTCTCATCTTGTAAACCTGCCCGCGCACGACGAACGGCATTGGAAACCGCAGTGATAGCATCCTTCTGACCAACCACTCGTTCCCGAAGACGTTCTTCCATAGCAATAAGCTTAGAGCGTTCTCCTTCCTGTAAGCGGTCTACTGGAATCCCTGTCCAGGTGGCAACCACTTGAGCGACATCTTCTTCCGTCACCTCTTCCTTTAAAAGTCCAGTGCTTCCTTGTAGCTGAGCAAGTCTTTCCTTAGCTCTTTCCAGTTCCTCTTCAGCCTGTGGAATCTGACCATAAGCGACCTCGGAAGCTCGTCCAAGATCTCCGAGCCGCTTAGCTTGCTCAACTTCAGTTCGGAAAACATCGAGTTCTTCTTGAACCTCGCGCACTCGGTCGATGACTTCCTTCTCATTGCGCCAACGAGCTATCAATCCTGAGGATTCTTCTTTCAAATTCGCCATCTCGGTCTCCACCTTCTTGAGGCGCTTGGCACTAGCGGGATCATTCTCTTTTTCCAGAGCCTGCCGTTCCATTTCAAACTGCATCACTTGACGCTCTAGTTGGTCTATTTCTGTAGGCATGGAATCGAGTTCGATTTTGAGACGGCTTGCGGCCTCATCTATTAAATCGACTGCCTTATCCGGTAAAAATCGATCTGCAATATACCGATCCGAAAGTGCAGCGGCAGCGACAAGAGCGCGGTCTTGAATACGAACCCCGTGATGAACTTCGTAGCGTTCCTTTAAGCCACGTAAAATAGCAATGGTATCTTCTCGCGAGGGCTCTCCAACTTTGACGGGCTGGAAGCGACGCTCAAGAGCGGCATCCTTTTCGACATACTTACGATATTCAGCTAAAGTCGTTGCTCCTACTGTGCGTAACTCTCCACGTGCTAACTGTGGCTTCAATAGATTGGAGGCATCAACCGCACCTTCCCCAGCTCCTGCTCCCACAATGGTATGAAGTTCATCGATGAAGAGAATGATCTCTCCATCTGCAGCGGTCACTTCTTTCAAAAAGGCTTTGAGACGCTCCTCAAATTCTCCCCTAAACTTAGCACCCGCCAACATACTACCGAGATCGAGCGAAACGATTCGCTTGTTGCGCATCCCATCAGGAATATCACCGCTAACAATTCTCAGTGCTAACCCTTCAACGATAGCAGTCTTTCCTACTCCTGGCTCACCGATCAACACCGGATTGTTCTTCGTGCGGCGAGAAAGAACCTGTAACACTCGACGAATTTCATCATCCCTCCCAATCACAGGATCAATTTTGCCCTCACGTGCTCGAGCAGTCAGATCCGTTCCGTATTTTTCAAGAGCTTCATATTTTCCTTCCGGTTCAACATCGGTCACCTTCTGCGAACCCCTTACTTCTGAGAGCGCTTCCGAAAGAGCCTCTGAAGTGACTCCGGCACTCTTCAGGAGCCGTGCGCATTCTCCATCTCGTTCAAGAGCCCCTAGTAAAAAATGCTCCACGCTAACAAAATCATCTCCCATCTTCTCGCGAGCATTATTAGCCGACTCAAGAGTCTGACTCAGGGCCTTACCCAAGACAGGCTGGCTTCCCGAACTCTGAACACGAGGTAGGCGGTCAAGAACCTGTGCCACTTCCGCTTTCAATTTTACGACCTCCACTCCTGCTTTTTCAAGAATCGGGACAACAATTCCTCCTTCCTGTACGAGCAAAGCGAGAAGAACATGACTTTCTTCCAGTTCCGGGTGAGCCGAATTGAAAGCGGTCTGCTGAGCCTGTTGAAGGGCTGCCTGTAGTTTTGCGGTAATTTTCTGTAAACCCATACCTCTCTTCTGCAGACTACCGGCCAATATTAAATCATTGAAAAACAGTAACTTAAGACCGCCGAAAGCGCTTTTCGTGACGAACCGACACACCAAACTGTCCCTCTTCAGCCAACTTGTCGCAATTCGGCGACCCAAAATTAGTAGCTAAAGATCAGTTCTTTTCCTTTCCAAGCCAAAGATTCCAGAGTAGTTTCTCAGGTATGAGCATACTGGCTTTTCTGCCGAACTTTGGAGCCCAAGAGGGCATTATTATTTTTTTGGTCCTCCTACTTCTTTTTGGAGCTAAGAAAATCCCAGAACTTGCACGTGGCCTTGGAAAATCCATGGGAGAATTCAAGAAGGCTCGCGAGGAGTTTGAAGGAGAAATCCAACGTGCTGCAGATGATGTTGCTCTAGAGGAAGAAAAATCTTCTGAGGATAGCCCTGCTGCAACGAAAGCTAGTAACAGCTAGTCACTTCATAAAGCATGAGCGCGAAGCCGTTCTCATCCTTTTCGATTTTGAATTGGGCTCCAATAATTGGAGCCTTTTTTCTTTTCTCCGCTGACTGCCTTTCTCAACAAGATGATCAGAAACGGGACGTCTCTGAGGTTTACCGTAAGCCAGAGCGAGCTGATGGCGACATCCGCTTTCTCTCCTACAACCTCAAGAATTACCTCACCATGCGGCGAGGTGATAAGGAATCCGGAAAACCTGAAAAAGAAATTAGTGCTCTAGTAGCTCTAATCGCTCGCCACGACCCAGATATTATCGGCGTAAGTGAAATTGGAAGTGAAGAAGACCTTCTCGACCTGCAGAAACGACTCAAAAACGCGAGAGTTGATCTTCCTGAATTCGAACACACAGGAGGATGGGACAGGGTTCGTAAGCTTGGCCTTCTCTCCCGTTTTCCCATTATTGAACGAAACTCTCCTGGCGCTCTTACCTTCGACCTTGAGGGTCGACCTTGGACTATCAATCGAGGAGTTTTAGATGTCACAATCAAAGCAGGTGGTATGGAACTGCGTTTTCTTGGAGTTCACTTCAAATCCAAGCGAGAAATTGAAGAAGCTAGTCAGGAGCTCATCCGACAAGGAGAAGCAGCCTTAGTGAAAGAGTATTCTTCTGAAATTCTCGCAAAAGCCCCAGATACGAAGCTCTTTGTTTATGGTGATTTCAACGACACCATCATGAGCCCCACTCTTTCTAGAATGCGAGGCCGCTCTAACAGTAAAACTCACCTTGCTGACTTTTACTTTAAAGATTCTAGAGGAATGCTCTGGACTCATTTCTGGAATTACCAAGACACCTACGCTCGCATCGACTATGTATGTATATCAAAGGCCGCTTCGCCTTATCTAGTCGGCAAAGAAAGCTATATTATCGATGATCCCAGATGGTTTGAAGCCTCTGACCATCGCGCTCTACTCTTAACGATTAACAACGACAAAAATCGCTGAAACGCCAATTCGTAACTAACGAACCTCTTCCATGAAGAGCTGTGCGAGAGTTTCTGAGACTTCCGCTTTAAAATCACGTTGATTACGAGGGCCATAGACTAGGAAATCCAAAAATTTCCCTTGATGGATAGTAACAATGCTGTCTTCACGAAGCCGCTCAATCGCTGCCTCTTCGCCACCGACTTTATAGAAGGAAACCAAAGAGTGTTTTTCAACCGCCGCAGCTAAGATTTCTCTCTCATCGAGAATCTTGTTGTAATGTTCCTCGACCGTTTTTTGAGAAGACTCTGTAACCTCTTGTTGAAGCGGAACTCGCATCCCCCAATATTCAGGCTTCGTCCACTTTTTCCAGCCAAGATAACCAACCGCTGCTCCGCCAAGAAAAAGCATTACAACGACGAATATAATAAAAGCCTTCACAAACCTTTTTTGCCGAACAGAACCCTTTCCGAAAAGAAAAAAGACTCTTGATCTCACTTGCATGAGTCAAAAAGGGCTATTCGAGCCTTGAGCAGAATCCTTTACAACGAATCGCGATGACCGTCTTCATAAAGGAATAATGCTTCAAAACCCCTCATCTCTCAGTCAGCCTCGCGCCGAGACCCCTTCTCTGGTCAAAAATTCTGACACCTCTTATTTCAAAATCGATCTTATGATTTTTCCTGACGCAACCGCCACGATCCACCAACTCTCCTGTGGCCTCAAAGTCATCCTCGATCCTCATCATCACTCCCCCGTTGTTTCTTCACAAATATGGATAGAGGCAGGCTCCCGTTTTGAAGGTCCTTATGCGGGAGCAGGAATCTCTCATCTGCTTGAGCATATGGTTTTTAAAGGAACAAAGAGCCACGACTGCGCAGGTCTTGCTCAAGAAGTGCAGGACCAAGGAGGACACTGGAATGCCTACACCTCCTTTGATCGCACTGTCTATTATATTGATGGCCCTTCAGATAGCACCTCCTTCTTTGCTAAAACGCTCTGCGAGCTCGTTTTTGAACCTTCTCTTCCCGAAGAAGACTTCGAGACGGAAAAAGACGTGATTCGCCGCGAAATCGACATGGGATTAGATGATCCTGACAGCGTAAGCTCTCAACTTTTATTTAGCTCGGTCTTCCAATACGACCACCGCTGCCACCCCGTGATTGGGTATCTTTCTCGTTTCAATTCGATCACTCATGGGGATCTTCTCAAATACCACCAAGAGCGCTATCTTCCTCGTAACACCTTTCTGATCATTTCAGGAGACATCGATAAAGAGAAACTTCTTGAGGAACTAGAAGAATTCACCAAGGAATATCCCGATGTCTTCCCGGAGATTCCGGCTAGCCCAAACGAGCCTATTCCAGTTGGCCAACGAATTGAACGACAAGAGTTTTCCACCCACCTCTCCCACCTCAACCTCTCATGGCCTGGAGCCCATTGTACTCACCCCGACGCGCCAGCACTCGAATTACTAGCGCAATCCCTAGGTGGAGGTCAATCATGCCCTCTCTTTCAAAATTTCCGTGAAAAAAATGGACTAACTCATCATATTTCGACTTGGGCTTGGACCCCAAAGGATAGTGGCGGGCTCTTTTCCATTTCGGCTGAAGTTGATTTCGAGAAACGCGATGAAGTCGAGAAACGCCTCCAAGAAGAAATCCTATCCCTAGTCGAGCAGCTGACCACCAAAGACCTTGAAAAAGCACGACGCCAGATCGCAGCCGCCCAATTCCGAGGACAAAATTCCGCCTCTGGTCGCGCCTCAGACTTAGCTTCAAATTACCATGAGGCACGTAACCTTGATTTCACCCGTGACTACCTGACAGCTCTCTCACAAGTCACCCTAGACGATCTGAAAGATACCGCTATTCGTTACCTTCGTCCCGACCGTCTCACCATCACCTCTCTCGATCCTCTACAAGAGAAAAAGAAAACATCTTCTTCTCCCACGCGCTCCGCAGAGAAAGACGAAGACGAACTCGTATTAAGCAATGGACTCCGCGTTCTCCTCCAACGAGACACACGTCTACCTGTAGTCTATCTACAAGCACCTTTCCTTGCGGGCCTGCCTTGTCAGACCGCTGAAAAAGCTGGCATCGGGCAACTGCATGCCTCTTGCTTCCGAAAGGGAACAAAAAATCGCGATGCCTTAAGCTTCAACTATGAACTCGAAGCACTAGGAGCTAAACTAGGCCTCTCTACAGGCAACAACACCTCTATCTTAGGAGGCTTCTGCCTGAGTGAGGATCTTTTGCCCTTCCTCTCTCTCTCTGCAGAGAGCCTCGTCGCTCCTATTTTTCCCGACGATGCGGTTGAACTTGAAAAGGCCGCACTGATTGCGGCAATTGAAGAAGCTTCCGAAGACTCCGCACGTCTTGCATTCTACCATCTTCGTCGCAAAATCTTTGGAGATCAACACTATGGCATCCCGAAGCTCGGCCTTGCAGAAACGGTCTCAAAGCTAACCGCTGGCGACATCGAGAACTTCCATCAAACCCACTTCCAAGCCACGAATTCAGTGCTCGCTCTCGCGGGTCATTTGCCTTCCAGCGAAGAACTTCGCGAACAACTTGAAGGGACTTTGGGGCAACTTGCAACAGGAATCCAACAAACAGGGCTCACGATAAACCCTGAGTCGATCCCGCTCAACCCGGGCCTTCACGAAACCACTCTCGATCGCGAACAAGCCGTTCTTGCGATTGGTTTCCCTGGACTTTCCTTTGATAGTGAGAAGGCCGTCGCGGCCGAAGTCCTACAAGAATACTGTTCGAATATGGCCGGTCCACTCTTCACGCGAATTCGCGAAAAACTCGGATTAGCTTACTATGTTTCCACCACTCAGTTTCAAGGAATCGGCACAGGACTCTTCTCTGCCTACTTAGGGACTTCACCCGAGCAACTCGAACTGGCTCATCAAGAACTTAAAAGCGCCCTCGCAAAAATCGCAGAAATTGGACTCACTGAGCAAGAGCTCACCCGAGCCCGCACAGCCTGCTTGTCAGCTCACGCCCTCGATGAACAATCACTCAGCTCTCAAGCACGTCAGGCAGCCCTCAACAGTCTCCTCGGTCTTCCTCGAGATCACGACAGAGCATCTCTGGAACAATTACGCAAAATCACTCTTCCGGAAGTGAACGATTTCGCAAAACACCTTTTTACCAGAACTACAACGACAAGCATTGTCTCCCCTTCCACTTATTCAAACCAATCGAACGTATAGTGCTCAACTCAACCTATCCCCTAGCCAAAAGTTTCCTCTTCCGCTTGGATGCAGAAAAAGCCCACCACTTTTCTTTAGGAGCTTTACGAAAAAGCGAAAATCTCGGCCTCTTGAAGGCCATGGCGCCCAAACTCCCCAAGGTAGCTCCCATTACTTGTATGGGCCTAAAATTTGAGCACCCTGTGGGACTCGCTGCCGGCCTCGACAAAGAAGGAAACACGATTGATGCTCTTGGGAGAATGGGATTCTCGTTCATTGAAATTGGCACCATCACACCACTCCCTCAATCGGGCAATCCACAACCTAGACTCTTTCGACTCACTAAGCACAAGGCTCTCATCAACCGAATGGGTTTTAACAATCCCGGTATTGAAGAAGGAGTCGCCAACGTTAGCCTACGAAAAACTTTTCAAGGACCAGTAGGTTTCAACATTGGCAAAAACAAGGTCACCCCAAACGAAAACGCACTCGATGATTATCTAATAGCCTTCCGAGCAGCCTATCCTGTCGCCGACTATATTGCGGTCAATCTTTCATCCCCTAACACCCCTGGCCTCCGGGATTTACAAGCATCAGAGCCAACCGCAAAGCTTTTAGCCGCTCTTCAGAACGAACGAGAATCGCTTTCAAAAAAATATAATCGCCATGTCCCCATCGCCTTTAAGGTAGCCCCCGACCTTGAGGAGGCACATATCAAATCACTTGGCCAGGTTTTCCGACAAGGCGGCCTTGATGCTCTCATTGCCACCAACACCACTATCGAACGAGAAGCGATAAAAGGGCATCTACATGCGAATGAGGCTGGCGGCCTCTCTGGTCAGCCCGTCACCACCCGTTCGACTCAGGTCATTGCAGCGTTTCACGAACAACTTGGTAAAGAAGTCCCTATTATTGGTGTCGGGGGTATCATGAATGCCGATGATGGCATCGCAAAACTCAAAGCAGGGGCTACCCTCCTACAGCTCTACACTGGATTTATTTACCAAGGCCCCAAACTCATCCATGAGATCGTGAGCTCGCTCGCTGACAAAAAGTAGCCGAGCGAGCCAAAAAGAACCTCTAAAGGTCAATTGTCTTTCCTAGCTCGCCAACTTCGACATCACCATCGTGAATCT
>CAYUHN010000082.1:0-13981 GCA_964444495.1 uncultured Roseibacillus sp.
TTCAATTTCACTGTAGGTTTCAAAAGCAGATTTAATGCCACCTGGTTAATTGCCGCGATTAACTCGTGAACGAACTCCTCGAACGTTTTGACGGGGAAGTCGCGAATGACGATAGATTGCTCTGCCATGACGAGTATACCCCGTTAGGATTCGCTTAGTATAAATTGGAGTTCCGCAGCTGTAATAGCCACTCACATATATTGAAGAGCTTCCGACGCGAGGTCTAGCTTCGGCAAAGCTTGCGGTGGCTACGAGGGCCAACCCGGCTGTAATGATGGACTTAACTACTGTCCTCATGGTATTGCTTTCTACTTTCGTTATTTTATTGATTGGCGCTGTAGTTACGACCTTCGCTCTTTCGAAAGTATTCGAATTTATTTTGAGAGACGGGTTGTTGATGTGTCTGTCTAAGCTTTAAATTGTTTTGGTTATTATAAATTGAGTCCTGGATTGTAGTTCCAGAAATAGGCGGGAGGGTAGACAATTGCGGCGTTAAAGAACGTTAAGCATATAGAAATGACGAATCCTACCGAATCAAATGAAGGTGCCGAGAAAGACGGCAAAGAGGGGAGAAATCCATTAGAAGGCATTGAGAACGCCGTCCGTAAGGCTTTTACCGATGCAAGTGAGAAGGCTCGGGAGCAGGCACCAAAGGTCAAAGAGACTTTTCAGAATTCTTTGGAAGAAATTGTGTATCATGCTGCTTTTGGGGCAACTTTCGCAAAAACATTTGTGACCGAATTTATGCCCGACTCGGTCAAACAATCCGTAGCCAATGGTTCTGAAAAGGGGCAGTCCGCTGCCCAGAGTTCGAGTGCTTCTCTTAAGGAGGCCTTCGAACGTCGGAGAGAAAGCAAAAGTGAAGTGGATAGCTCTGCAGAAGCTCCTGCATAGAGTCTCCAATTACAAATTTCCTAGCTGTATTGTGTGTATGGTGAAAACGACCCTTGGGTAACCGAGGGTCGTTTTTTCTTTTTGAGTATTTCGGGAAATCTCTGCGGCTAGGATCAATGTACCGAGGTTTTGCGGATAAGAAGGCATCCGAAAATGATGCAAAGAATATTGGGGAGCCACATCAGGCTGATGGAGAGAGCGGGAATATCTTCAAGGCTTTCGCCAATAATGAGGAGAATAAAGTAGCCTTTCACAACAAATATGCCGGTAATTAGTCCTGCATTGGCTGAATCGCGACGGCTTTTGGACATGCCTAATGGGACGGCTATAAAGGCAAAGGAAAGGCAAGCAAGAGAGAGCGCGAAGCGTTTTTGGATTTCAGTTAAAATTGCGTTTCGTTTCTCTTCAGGAAGTTTGCTGGCAAGAAGTTGAATAAGATCGAAGGTCGTTCTATAGCCTGGTTTGTCAGGAATCTCTTGGGAGGGAAAGGCGAGGGGCCAAGGCTCCGCGGTGGAAGCGGTGAAGACTCGGGGAGGAGTGCTATCGTCTTCTGTTAGCTCTTCCATAAGAGCCTGTTGGAAGGAGAGAATAAATTCGTCTTGGCTTCGATCCACTTCGAGGCCGACTTCGGAAGCATAGATGTAGTTGAGGGGGATGGGGTTTTCTTTGTCGTCGCTTAATTGGTAAAGGTGAAAGCGGATGAGGGTATCGTCGGTTTTTTCGGTAACAAAGGCTTGTACGTTCGGTAATTTGGTTTCGGAATTTGAGGCGAGAAGCGAAAGTGGGTCCTGTTTGAGAGTTGAGTCGATGAGGACTCGGGCGTTTCGTTTCGCGATGGGAGAAGCCCATCCTGAGATTAGGAGGCAAATGATGGTGAAAGCAAAGCCGAGGATAAAAACAGGTGCCGCTAGTCGCATAAGACCAGTGCCTGAGGCTCGAAAGCCAACGAGTTCATTGTGGTTGGAAAGGCGCGAGAACACCATGAGCACGGTCGCGAAAAATCCGGTAGGAATAGCGAACATCAAGGGGTAGGGCAGTGTGTAGACCAAGAAGCGTACGAGTAGGCTCATGGGGGCCTGATATTGGACGAGAAGCTCTCGGATATCCCGCTGTAGAATACCCATGATGAGAACTAAGCAGAGGACGACGACAGCCATAAGAGTTCCAACTAGAATCTGTTGGCCCAAGTAGCGGTCGGAAATTCGCACAAGGAAGTTCAAAGCGATTTACGCTGGCTTTGAAAGGGAGAAGTGAGAAAGCAGAGTCTTTTAGAGAGGTGGAAGGGGGGCGTCAGGGCTCAGAGGGGTGAGCCAGGTTTCTTTTCGGAACCATGTTCGCTGGCGCTTGGCGTACTGTCGAGTCGCGATGATGATGAGTTCGGTTGTCTCTGTGAGGTCTTTTTCTCCTGCGAGGTGAGTTTGAATTTCTTTCACGCCAATTGCTTTTGCTGCTGTTGTTGCGTCGTTAGGCAAAGCGGCCACTTCGGGAATGGCGCCGTTTGAGAGCATTTCGACAGTGCGTTGGGCAATTCGGTCAGAGAGCTCCTCGCGAGGCCAATTCAAAAGGTAGCCTCGAGGAGGAATTGGCGGTGGTTGCTCCCAATCGCGTCGAAGGCCCGAGACGGCTTTTCCGGTAAGAAGACAGAGTTCAAGGGCGCGGCTCACATAGCGGCGATTGTTTCGATCAATGGAAGAGCCTTCCTCTGGATCAAGCTCGTCGAGTTCGCGGAGAAGCTCGTCGAGTGATCGTTGATCAAGTTGATTTCTTAGCTCGGGGTCGCCAGAGGGAAGTGGAGAGGGGCCGTGAGTAAGGAATTTGAGGTAGAGCCCAGAGCCTCCAACCACGATGGGGGTGAGGCCTCGTTTCTGAATATCCGCAATCACTGGGAGGGCGATTTTCCGATAGCGATTGGCATCGAGAGCTTCGCTCAGAGGGAGGATGGAGAAGAGATGATGGGGAACGGTATTGAGCTCTTCTTGAGAAGGAGAGGCGGCGAGGGTTTCGAGACCTTGGTATAGCTGATAAGCATCCGCATTGACGACCTCACCTCCGAGAGTTTGTGCTAGCTCGATGGCGAGGGCGCTTTTTCCGGAGGCGGTTGGCCCGCAGACATAGATAGGGGCTTGTTGGAAGCTAGAAGAAGGAGCTTCGCTGGTCATGCTTCTAGCTTAAGTGGGAAAGAATGGTGTCGGTCATCTCTGCCGTATTGACCTTTTTCTCCCCTTCCGCGGAGCTGAAGATATCTCCGGTGCGGTTGCCGTCGGCGATGGCTGCGGCCACTGCTTTGTCGATGGCGTCTGCGGCTTCAGCTTCTCCCAGAGAGTAGCGAAGAAGCATGCTAAGCGAGAGGATCTGAGCGATTGGGTTGGCGATGCCTTGGCCGGCAATGTCAGGGGCAGAGCCGCCTGAAGGTTCGTACATCCCGAAGCTCAAGCCACTTTCGTTGATTTCTGCTAAAGAGGCGGAAGGAAGCATGCCGAGAGATCCCGAGATCATAGCCATTTCGTCGGAAAGGATATCGCCAAATAGGTTACCGGTGACAAGAACGTCGAAGTCAGGAGCGCGGCGGATGAGCTGCATTGCAGCATTGTCGACGTAAAGGTGGTCAAGGGTGACGTCGGGGTAGCTTTTCGCGACTTCTTCGATCACTTCTCGCCAGAGGACTGAGACCGCGAGAACATTCGCTTTATCAACGGAAGTGAGACGCTTGTCACGGCCTTGAGAGGCTTTGAAGGCGACATGAGCAATGCGTTCAATTTCGGAACGGCGATAGACCATGGTGTCAATCGCAGCCTCTTCTCCTTCTCGCGTTTCGCGGCCTTTGGGCGCACCAAAGTAGATGCCTCCAGTGAGTTCGCGGACGCAAAGAACGTCGAAACCCTTTGAAATGAGCTCATTCTTGACTGGGGAAGAGTCGATGAGCTCTGGGAGACAAACTCCCGGACGAAGATTAGCGAAGAGGCCAAAGTGTTTGCGAAGGGGGAGAAGAGCACCTCGTTCGGGTTGGGTATCTGGAGGTAGATTTTCCCATTTGGGTCCACCGACTGAGCCAAAGAGGATCGCATCGGCCGCTTCACAGGCGTCGAGAGTGTCTTGGGGAAGAGGTGAGCCAGTGGCGTCGATGGCTGCTCCACCAACGGGATGATTACTGTGATTAACCGTTAGGTTGAAGCGAGTGGAGACGGCATCTAGAACGCGAAGGGCTTGGTCCATCACTTCGGGACCAATACCATCACCTGGGAGAACTGCTATTGAGTGGGCCATGTTGGCGATTCCTTTGCCATGAAGGGAAGCGTTTGAAAATGAAAAGTGGAAACGAACTTCCAAAAACACAAAAAAGCCGCCTTTGGAATAAGGCGGCCTTTAGAGTAATAAGGGGAAATCTGGCGTTAGTCGCGCGACATGAAAATGCGCAGGATATACCAGAAGAGCAGAGCGATACTTGAGAAGAGGGAGAGCGCCGCCGCAACATATTGGTCGGTGTGATAGTGGTGAATCAGGTTTGAGGTGTTGTAGAGGATCGAAGCAGATGCCAAGAGAACCATTCCAACTGAGAAAAGGAGACCGAGGTTAAAGCCGAAAATCCACCCAGCCACGATTGCTCCCAAGGCAATGATGAAGCCGACCTTCAAAAAGCTTCCAAGGAAGCTGAAGTCTGCCTTCGTGGTGAAAGCGACGAAGGTGATAGCGAGAAAGAGAGCCAGAGTCGCAAGACCAGCTTGTAAGATGAGATTGTTGCCAGCTCCAGACATCTGCTGAGCAATCATAATCATTGGCAGGAAGATAATGGCTTCGGCCACCACGAAGAGGCCGAGGCCGAGATACTGCATGCCTCGTGAAGTAGAGGAGTTAGCCCATTTATTAGAAATCCAAGAGACTCCCATGAACGCGCCGAGAACAATCATCCAGCTGCCTGTCATCGTTATAGCAAAATTTTTGATGGCAGGGATCTGAAGGAGCGCGGCGATGAGGGCAGCAAAAACAAAGAGCGCTCCTGCTACATGGAGATAAGTCTTCCGAATAAAGTTGGCCCTTTGGTCAACAGGGATGGAATTTATCGCGTAGGGATTGGTTTGGTCATACATAACTTCGAGGAACCTACTTACTCTTGTAAAAATCAACAGAGATTTTTCCTGAAAATTCTTCCTTTTGCCCGCCCTTATTTAGGAAGGGGCCTTTTGTGGGGCTTAGGATGTTGCTTCCGTTCGTCACTTGAGAGGATGCCATCCTGATTAGAGTCGATTTCAGAAAACATTTCGCGCAATCGGTCTTCGCTGAAATTGAGGTGCTTTCGATGCTTCTTGAAGCGGTTGAAATCGACTCCTTTTTCATTTTCGATTCTATCCAAGAGAGGACGGCGATGGCGGCGTGGCAAATCGCCGTCTTCAGCGGAGATTTTTCCATCATCATTACGGTCGAGGTGCTTAAATAGGCTTTCTTGCTCTTGTTCCGAGAGTCTGCTGACTCGAGGGAGCTTACGAAATTCATCCAAGCCGATTGGTCCTTTTTCATCGAGCCAATCGCGAACCCATCTACCTTTGCTCTCAGGGTGTTTCAGTTCTTTTTGTGTGAGAGCTCCGTCTTTGTCCTTATCAAGGCGTTCAAAAAGTCGGATTCTAGCCTCTTCGGTAACTCTTTTCAGTCGAGGGTTTTGAGAAAATTCCTCAAAGTCGATGGTGCGGTTTTCATCGGTATCATACTTTGAAATGAAATCAGCTGGCGAAGGGTGTTCTCCGCGCTTGCGATCATGTTTTCTTGGGCGATGACCTTCCTCAGCATGGAGCGTTGCTAAGGTAAAAGCGGTTGCTGCAAAGTATGTAAAAAAGCGTGTGATCCGACAATCCATCGTTCTTGAGACCCTCCGGAAGCTAAAAAGTTGCGATTCCTTGTCAAGATTCAAGAAAATGTCGAGGTTTGCAGTAGCATGGAGATTACAGGGCTTGGTGAGCCCATCTGAGAACAGAATTACTCTTTAAGCTTTTTTAATTCCGCGAGAATGTCTGCAACACCGTGCCTCTCTCGATGACCATCGTGCGCTAGCTTGGCTCTTACGATGCCTTTTTTATCGATAATCAAGGTCATGGGGTGGGCTAGGCCTGCCTTGTCGGTGCTATCTTTTTCCGTATTACGAATCCCGTAGGTATCAATGACTCTCGAGCCTTCGTCGGATAATAGGGGGTAGGTGACTTTGAGCTCCTCTCTGTTCTTACCCTGAATTTCAACAGAGTCATAAGATACTGCCCAGAGAGTAGACCCCGCTTCTGCAATTTTCTCGGCTCCAGTTTGCAACTCGACCAGTTGCCTTTGGCAGGGCGGTCACCAATCGCCAGATCGGAAAAAGACCAGTATAAGTGGTCCTTTTGTTATTTGTTCGCTCAAGAGGTAAGTTTTAGCATCAGCGTCTTGGAGTTCAAATTCAGGTGCTTTTTTCCCAACTGCAATCATTTCATTTTCCAAATTTGAGGTTGTTTTCCGAATTGATTTAAAAGCTATTGTTCGATCTTAACTCTCAAGAAAAAAGACTCGTTGTTTCGAGGAAGGAGTCCTTCTTTGGATAGGGTCCATGTCCCAAGTAGCTCTCCTTGAGAATTTGCCGAGCGAGTGTCAAGAAGACCCGGCGGGTTGTCGAACCAGTCAATGAGGTCGGTGCTGTACTGGGCGGTGACTGATTGGCCAGTAGAATAAGGAGAACGGTAGTCTATTGTAATGTTCTCATCATTGAATCCTAAGTCGAAGGTCGTAGTAGAGATGTCTCCAAGTTGCCAGCGAGGTCGACTAGCCTGAACGGTAGCAGACTCAATTTCGTAACCCCAGAAACGAAGAGGGCTAATGCTAGTGGCGAGGTTGAAGGGGAGGGAGGTCGTTCCGACTGTGAACTCCCCAATTCCAGTGGTGGGGTCTATGTCGAATAGGCATTCAGCTCGGTTGTTTGGCATGTCTTCAGTCGCTAGAGTGGTGCTTGTGATGGAGGTGCCAAGGTAGTTGATGGAAAGAGTGAGGGACGACGAATCAATTCGAGCTGTTAGGCATTGCGTCGGATCATTTGTTCCTCCTACTAAGAATGAAGCAGCGCCTTCTGAAGGGAATTGGAGGATCCAGCTGAAACGGGTGCTTTCATTCAGGCCATTGCTATAGGGGAGGTAGTTGAAGCCATTTCCTGTCCCAGTAGGAGTCAATCTATAGCCGTTGTGTGCGCCGCTTCCGTCAGGGATTCCGATTTGGTAGGCTGCGACTCCTAGGTTATGAGTTGTGAAGAATTCATCATCAGATCTGAAATACCGAGAGTTCGCAACTTCGTGTGTTCCCTCTACGAGCGGAATCAGACTTGCGAGGAGATCTGGTTCGCTCGCAGATAGATCCGTTGTTTCGTGAAGGTCATTAGCGAGGTTGAAGAGTTCGTAGGTGGGAGGGCTTCCGTCGAAAGTTTGGTTTTGATTTTTGTGAACCGTAATCGCACTGATCGCATACCCTAAACCAGATCCTTCAGGAAGATTGAACAATTGCCCTCGACCGTGGTTGTTGTCTCGGTCTTCATCAAAGAGGTTCGTCCAAATAGTCCCAGAATTATTGGATGAGAGAACTTCGCTTTCAGGCGCGGTTGTTGACTAACTGGACTGTGCTGCCAGAGGCAGGGGCCATCATGGCAATAAGCAGGGAAGAAGGAATAAGTGTTCTTAAGGATTTTAGCTTCTGGGTAAACATGAGAATAGTGGGAAGAAGAGGTTTGAGGCGATCAAAGAAAGGCGTAATCTGTTGACACTACCTTAGTCTCTAATATCGAGAAGTAAGAAATCCGCTTGCCTCAATAGCAATGAAGATCGGTATCGGTCCGATTAGGGAAAAGACGCGACAACGCCAGCTCCGTGGTCACTTCGTAACTCAGTTGAAGCTTAAAATTTTTGCGTGAAATGAAGCAGTTTATACGTTGAAGCGGAATTCAATGACGTCGCCATCTTTCACTTCATAGTCTTTACCTTCAATTCGATACTTACCGGCATCACGGGCTGCTGCTTTGGAGCCAAGGCCGGTGAGGTCATCGAAGTGGACGACTTCTGCTGCAATAAAGCCTCGTTCGAAGTCGGTGTGAATCACTCCTGCTGCAGCGGGAGCTTTGTCTCCTGCAGTAATGGTCCAGGCCCGAGTTTCTTTCTCGCCAGTGGTGAGATAGGTGCGTAGGCCGAGGAGATGGTAAACTCCTTTGATAAGAGTGGAGACCCCAGAGTCGGAGACGTTCATGTCAGATAAGAATTCGGAAGCTTCTTCTGGTGAGAGGTCGATAAGCTCTTCCTCAATGCGGGCCGAGATGACGACAGCTTCGGCTCCATGGGCTTCCGCTGCGTAGTCGCGTACCTGCTTGACCATGGCATGCGCATCTGGATTGGCGAGAGCATCGCCGAGTTCGTCTTCAGTGACATTGCAGGCAAAAATGGTCCGTTTGGAGGTCAGTAAGTGGAATTCGCGATGGAGTAATTCACGTTCATCGTCGTCAAGATCTGCTGTAATGGCGGGCTTACCAGAGTCGAGATGAGGAATAAGCTTTTCGCAAAGCGCGACTTCTGCCGCTGCCTCTTTGTCGTTACGAGCCTTCTTTGCACGAGTTTCCTTACGTTTTTCAAGAGAAGCGATGTCAGAGAGGATGAGTTCTGAGTTGATGATCTCAATGTCTCTAGTCGGATCGACGGAACCTAGCTCATGGATAATGTCGTCGTTTTGAAAACAGCGAACCACTTGAACAATGGCATCAACTTCACGAATGTTAGCGAGAAATTTATTGCCTAAGCCTTCGCCCTTTGAAGCACCCTCCACTAAGCCAGCGATATCGACGAATTCGATGGCAGTTGGGATGAGCTCTTTTGAGCCAGAGAGTTTTGATAGCGCGTTTAAGCGTTCGTCAGGAACGGTGACTACTCCCACATTGGGATCGATGGTGCAGAATGGGTAGTTAGCAGCCTCGGCTTTGCGGGTGCGGGTGAGGGCGTTAAAGAGGGTAGACTTCCCCACATTGGGCATTCCGACGATTCCGGCTTTCAGCATGCGCAGGGAATGCGAGAAAACGAGGAAAAGAGAAAGGCTAAATTTAAAGGGAAGGGTTTTTTACCCCCAGAAAAAGAGCTTCGAAGTCTAGTGCTTTCAGATGAAAGCTTCGACCTTGGCTCTTTTTGTGAGCTTCGCGGCGATGAAAATCATTTCACCGCTAGGAAGCAGCGAGTTTTTCTTTTTCGGCCTTTTCCATACGCTTGCGCACGTTGGGATCGAGAATACGCTTTCGGAGGCGAATATGCTGAGGGGTGGCTTCGACGAATTCATCATTTTCGATGTATTCGATGGCCCGCTCTAGGCTCATTTTCAAAGGTGGCTTGAGACCGGTATCGATGGTTTTGTTCGCCGAACGGTGATTCGTTAGGTTCTTGGCTTTTACCGGGTTTACCGGGAGGTCTCCATCACGTGCATTTTGGCCAACAATCATTCCTTCGTAGACATCTTCAGAAGGTCCAACAAAGAGGATTCCTCGCTCCTCGAGAGCCTCAAGTGAGTGAGCCATAGCAGTTCCTTGTGCCATAGAGACAAGCGTCCCATTCTGGCGAGTTCGGATTCGACCAATTTCAGGACGATACTCCTTGAAGAGGTGAGACATCACGCCGTGACCACTGGTCAAGTTCATGAGTTCGAATTCGAAACCAATAAGGCCACGGGTCGGGATGACGACTTCCACATAGGTCATGGTGCCTCGTGGTTCCATCATTTCGACAGTGCCTTTGCGATTGGCGAGAGCTTGGATGACACCACCTTGAGAACCTTCGGGAAGCTCGAGGTAGAGAGTTTCGTAGGGCTCCATGCGTTTGCCATCGATTTCTTTGATGATTACAGTCGGTCGTGAGACAAGGACTTCGTAGCCTTCTCGGCGCATGGTCTCAACGAGGACTGAAATCTGCATCGCTCCGCGAGCGGAGACATTAAAAACACCCCCTTGGTCGGATTCGGAGATTTCGATAGAAATGTTGGTTTTGAGTTCGCGCTGGAGACGATCCCAGATGGCTCGGGAGGTCACCTTTTTGCCATCGAGGCCAGCAAAGGGGCCATCGTTGACCGCAAACTGCATTTGAACGGTGGGAGGATCAATGGCGACAAAGGGGAGGGCAGGGACCTTGTCGTTTGCCACCATGGTCTCACCAATATCGACATCCTCAAAACCAGCGATCCCGATGATGTTGCCAGCTTCGCCCTTTTCGGTCTCGACGTTTCCAAGTTTGGTGTATTCGAAAACTTTGGTCACCTTAGCTCGTTTGGAGGTGCCATCCTTCAAGATGCGGAGGATGCTGTCTCCTTTTTTGACCGAGCCGGATTGAATTTTTCCAAGTGCAACCCGCCCAACATAATCATCCCAGTCAATATTGCTGACCAGCATTTGAAAATCGCCTTCAGGATTAGCAGTGGGCTGAGGAACTCGGTCCACGAGGACTTCGAGGAGGGGTTCAACTGTTTCGCGAGGATCATCAAGACTGCGAACAAAGAAGCCGTTCTTGGCTGAGCCATAGACAACGGGGCTTTCAAATTGCTCTTCGTCTGCCCCTAATTCTAAGAGAAGTTCGAGAACCTTTTCTTCGACTCCTTCTGGGTCAGCTGCTTCGCGGTCAATTTTGTTGATTACAATCACGGGCATCAATCCCGCTTCAAGCGCTTTACGAAGAACGAATCGAGTTTGCGCTTGAGGTCCCTCGTAAGCATCGACAACGACGAGAACGCCGTCGACCATTCGCATGACTCGTTCTACTTCGCCGCCGAAATCAGCGTGGCCAGGAGTGTCGACTACGTTGATGGTGTAGTCTCGCCACTGGACTGCCGTGTTCTTCGCTTTGATCGTGATACCCTTTTCTTTCTCAAGATCCATCGAGTCCATGGCACGCTCAGCAAGTTGCTGGTGGGCCTCAATCGCGCCTCCAGCCTTAAGGAGTTCGTCGACGAGGGTAGTTTTGCCGTGGTCAACGTGGGCAATGATGGCAATGTTGCGGAGATTGGCTAGCGAGCTCATAGAAACGAATTTTTGGGCTGAGAAACAAGCAGAAGGGCTTGTTTAAGAGAAACCGGAAGAACCGGCGAGGCGCGCCATGCCTTGTTTTATTCCATTTGTCCATCCTAGGTTTTGATCTGAGCACAAGATTGAGACGAAGTGACTCGTTTGATGGGAGGATAGAAAACCAATTGTTCGTTTGGCTTAGGTCTGTTTGGGTGGTGCAGATGAATGAGCTTCAGACGAAAGCAGCAGTTTTGATTGAGGCTCTGCCTTATCTCCAAAGATTTCGCGGGCATACCTTTTTGATTAAAATTGGAGGTTCGGTAATGGAGGATTCTGCTTTGGTCTCGGAGTTTATGAGAGACATTCTTTTTCTCGCGGTGGCGGGGATTCGGCCTATTTTGGTTCATGGGGGGGGGAAGGCAATTTCGGCTGCGATGAACGAGTCAGGAATGGAAGCAGAGTGGGTTGAGGGATTTCGCGTCACTTGTGAGCGCTCGATTAAACTTGTGGAAGAGACCCTTTCACGAAAGCTCAGTCCTAAGTTAGCAGGGTTGCTGAACGAGTTTGGAGGCAAAGGCCAAGCCATTCCTGGAACAGAAATTTTTCAGGCAGAAAGGCTTCATCCAAACGGGCAAGATATCGGCTTTGTTGGTCAAGTTGCTTCCTGTGAGACTCAGGCGATAGAAAAGCTTCTGGAGAAAGATGTGGTTCCGGTTATTTCTCCTCTTGGGAGAGAGGTTGAAGGCGGAGGCTCTCTGAATGTGAATGCGGATTTAGCGGCAGCGGCTCTCGCAAAAGCACTCCAGCCAGCCAAGCTGATTTACCTTTCAGATGTGCCTGGTTTGATGGGGGACCCAAGTGATGTTGAAACGTTGATTCCAAGCTTGAATCGACGAGAGGTGGAAGGGCTTCTTGCTGATGGTACGATTGCGGGAGGGATGATTCCGAAGGTGACTTCTGCAGTTGATGCTTTGGAGGCGGGGACGCAGAAAGTTCACTTTGTCGATGGGCGTCTCTCACACGCGCTTCTGCTAGAAATTTTTACTAGCTTGGGAATTGGAACCGAGATTACATTGTGAAAATGAGATGATTACACAGCGAAAAGTTCATTATCCGATTTCGCATTCCTTGCGGCAGTATCTCTATCACTTTGGACGGCATTCAGATATTCCGCTCGTTTACGATGAGCTGGGTCGTTTTTCTACCGAAATTCCGTATGTGAATCCTTCGGGTGAAGAAACACTTTGGGTGACTGTTTCTTATCCCATGGAAGTGATGGAGGACCTTAATCCTAAGCTAACAGGAATCTATGCAGCTCTAAAAATTGGTGGTGATTTGAGCCTTGCGAACCATCTGACAGTAGATCGGGTTGACTTTGGGGTGTTTGGTAATTCAAGGCCTTTTCGAATTTGTATTCGGAATTTGTTTAATGGGAATGCGGACTACTACTATGTTAAAACCGCAGATGCTTCTCGAATTTATGGCTTGGAACTGGAGCATCTTCTCTCTCCAAATCGGCTCAATTACTTGATTAATGGAAATACCTTAATTGAGGAGCACATTGCCGGCGTACCAGGCGATGTCTTTTTAAGGGATTATCTTGGTTCAGAGAGCCTAAATCGAGTGCGTATTGCGAAAGAGTTTACGAAGTTCAATGAGCGTTGTTTTATTCGCTTGTTGGGGGATATGAGATCTGTGAACTATGTTGTGGATGTGACACCCGATGTGGAGGAAATTCAATATCGAGTGCGGCCGATAGATTTCGATCAGCAATGCTACGAAAAAAATAGTAAAACATATCTGGCTTACCATTTTTCTTCTAATAAGGCGATTACCCGTATGGCGTTAAAAGAGCTCAACCGGGCGGTGATCTCACAGTATGTGGAGGAAGAAAGATCGCAAATGGCCCGAAGATCTCGAATGGAACGAGTTCGCATCAGTTCTTTGCTCAATGTGATGAGACGCGATACGCTAGCGCCGGAGTCTCATGTGCAACGCCTTCGCGAAGAGTTAGGCCGTTATTACCCTAAGGAGGACCTCTCTCATTGCAAGACGATGGGGGATCTGACTGCCCATCATTTGGAATTGATGTTGGAGGAGAGTTTTTTGAGGCGACCGTGAAGCTTGAAAGGGGCTGTGCTTAGCGCTATTTTTGGAAAAAACCGAGAAGAGTTCTAACCGTTATTCATTGTTTTAAGTTCCTTTTAACAGAATTTCAGCCGGTTGGGGATGGACGTGATTTCCGAAATTTTTTTATTTTCTGATAGATTATCCAATTGATTTACGAGTATTTATACTCAATGAATGTTAAACCCTTCGCAGCACTAGCTCTTCTCCCGCAAGTCTCCCGGTGCGCCGGAAAAGTGGAAGTGGGCTCATGATTGGAACTTTGGCGGCGCTGCTGGTGGTGGGCATTGCCGCTATTTTTCTGATAAAAGGAAGATTGGAAGAAGATCCTTCTGATTCGCAGGAATTAGAAGCAGGTGAGTCTGGTTTTGAATCGGAGGATAACCTTGTTGCTGACGATCGTGGTGGTAATACTGACCGTGGTGGTGATGGCGATAGCGATGGTGATGGTTTTTCGGATGATAACGAGATTGCTTTTGGTTCTGACCCCGCCGATTCAGCTGACTCTCCAAGTGAATGGGCATACTGGAAGTTTGATGGTGATCTAAAGGACTCGGCGCTTTAGGTGCCGATGGAATCATGGTTGGAACCGATTCGGTGCCGACTTCAGGCATTGCTACTTATGCAGAGGGTAAATTTGGCAAGGCTGTTGACTTGAATAAAGCCTTGGAGCAACGCGTTGAAATCCCGGTTAAATTTGAGAATGCTCTCGAAAACGTAGGGGGGATATGACGGTTTCTGTTTGGGCTTCAGTAGAGGAATTAAATCAAAAATGGCAGGCTATTATTACCAAAGTAGAGAAGAGAACTTGGCGTATTGCCCGTCTTAGTGGTGAGAACGCGGTTTCTTTTGCGGGAGGCGGAGAAGATGATGCGAATCATAGATCTAAGGGCTCTTCAGCAGAATCTGTGGGCGGAGTGAGAATAAATTACAACTGAAATTAAT
>CAYUHN010000083.1:0-13866 GCA_964444495.1 uncultured Roseibacillus sp.
GCTTTAAACTTTTTAGTCCATCTTTTCATCGAGATATAAAATATCTGCGACGCAAGGACTTATTTGTTATCGAATGGTGTACATCTAATCTTTCCTAACCAGTGCGAGCCAGTCTTCTGAGTCGGAGTCTTCTGAGTCGGGTGCCTGCAGAGGGAGTTGGCAGGGTTGGCTGTTGCTCATTTCACCGTTGCGAGGGTTATACCAGCTGATGCTGTAAGATCCTTCGGTGAGTTGAAGGTCGGTTTGACCTCCGGTAGGGAGATAGACGAGGTAGACTTCCCCTTCTTTAGCGAGACAGTATTTCGAGTTACTATTATTATCGTTTCCGATCAGCTCGTTGCGGTTGGTCATTTCGGCAAGAGGGAGAGATTGGGAGGCGAAGAAAGAGAGGGCGTGACGGCAGTAATCCCAACTGAGGTCTCGCGAGCGCCAGTCTTCGCAAAGGAGATCATTCTGGGGGAGTTTGTAGCCAAAATAGTATTCTACTCCCATGCCTCCGGCCATCAAGGTTCCCCAGAGGGTGTATTTGCGGCATTCGTCAATGGTCTGAAATTTTCCTTCTGCAGGCATGCCTGGATAGCCTGGGTCGGCAGGCATGCCAAATTGAGCATTTCCAGGTTCGTCGAAAGCAATGACCCAAGGGCGGCCGCTTTCCTTCGATTTGTTGAGCCATTTGAGAACCTGTTGGTGGCAGTCGGTGAGGGAGTTGTTTTGCAAGGAGGTTCCGGTGAAGGGTTCTTTGCCCAGGAGTGCGTTGTAGACTTTGTTTTGTTGTTTGGGGTAGCTGTGAATGACGATGTGATGGTCGTAAGGGTCCATACTGCGAATGTAGTTGGCCATGGCGAGCTGCTCCTCGGTGCTTTGCGTGTTTTCTTCTCCGATGTTCCAATTGAGGGCGAGGTTGTGTCCGAAGCGAGCGACGAGTTCGCGACAGTAGAGCTTGCGCTCGATGCCGAGTTTACCACCATCAAGTGCGGCTAACACCTTTTTGGATCTTCCTTTTTTATTTCCACGGTTGTCATCGTTTTCGGTTTCTTGCATTTTGAAGTGCAGGAAGAGCCCCTTCGAGGTGGCATGTTCAAAGACGATGCCCCATTGGTCGAGTTTACTGCAATCGTAGTGGAGTTTTTCCCGTGGAGCAGAAAAGGGCCAGACGTTGTTGCCGTCACCGTCGACATTGTAAGGTAAAAAGGAGAAAGCATTACCTCCTTTACCAGAAAGGTAGTTGAGGGCTCCGATGAGGCCTTTCCCTTTTCCTCCTTGCCAGCTAGGATCGCCTTCTTGCCAGTCTTGAATATGGGCGGACCATGTTTTTAAGGGGGCCTTCTTGGCATTCAATGCCGCAGTGCCATCGAAGTCTGCGAATGCTAATAGCGTCTCGGGAGCATCCGCGCCTGCTTTCAGAAAGTAGCTTTGGTCTCCTTGGAATTGGAGGAGGTGCTTTCCGACATAGGCGAGTCGCCCTCGGGCTCGGAAGTCGGGAAGAGTTTTGTCTGATTCGGCAATGGTGAAACTACCGGAGGGGTTTTTGAGAATAATTGTTTCCAGATTGTCGGTCTTGCCTGTGATGAGTCGGGAGGCTTTGGTAAAGGTGGCTTGGTAAGTCCAGGAGCCAGAAAGAGGAGGGCTAAAGTGAACTCGCCAGATGGTGCCGGATTGAGCTGAACTCTCGCTGGCTTGACCATCGGCGGCGAAGTAGCCTGGAATCGTTAGTGTTTTACCTGTCTCATGGGTGAAAGCGGCTTCGAAGAGGGAGTCAGTGAAGGGGTTGGGATTGTGGTCCAATTCGTGAGCGAAAGGGCCATTTAAGGTGAGAGTGACTTTGTGCCATTGCTTGAGCTGGCCTTCGACTGAAATTGATAGATCTCCATCCGCTTTGCGAGGGAGCTGGAGGGCGGGCTCTTGCTCCTGAGCTTCAAGTTTAGAGTCTGTAGGGGAGGCTTCGTTTACTTCTTGGCTTAGGAGAGAAAGGGGAAGAAGAGAAAGGAAATAAATCAGTTTCACCATTCCTTCCTAACGTAAGACGCTAGGGTTGGCACTCTGAAAAAGTGGGAGAATTTTTTGGGAAATAGCACGAGGCTATTTGGGAATGATTCCGAGCTCCGTGAGTTGGGTTTCAATTTCTAACAAAGAACGTTTATCGCCTGCAGTGGGAGAATGAAGAAGGATGTGTAGCTCGGGGTAGCCAGATGGAGCAGGAGTTTCTGCGAGAAGAAGTTCATGGCCATCTTTTGTTAAATCGAGCAGTTTCTCGATAGGCTGCTGATCATGAGCAGTTTGCCAATTTTGTTTGATGAGTGCGGAGATGAGAAGCGAGCGGGGGCTTGGTAGGAGAGATTGGTAATTGCGACGAAGAGGGAAGAGCTGGTCAGCTTCTGGTTTGGTATTATCGTGAATTTTCAGGCGCGGGGGAGTGGGGCCTCCGTGTGCTTTTCGCATACGAAAACGTGCTATTTGTGCCCATTTTTCGAGGGCTCGAACGAGGAGGCGGTTTGTGAGGGTATTCCACTGATCTGGCAAGGGGCGAGGAGGCATGAGCCGGTTGCTAATCATTTGATATGGGGCGTCTCCGAGAGGGCCAGAATAGATGACGCTGAGAGGAGCCGGGCTGAGAGGGCTTCCATTGTAGATAAAGCCTTCCCAACGGATTCCTGCTCGTCCGAATCGTTGGGGGTGCTTTCGATAGAGGAGTGCTTCGGCATAGCCGTAGCCACGTTGTTGGCGAATGAAGCCTTTCGCACTCGTGCGGCGATCGTGAAAGACGCAGGCGGCGGCGTGAAAGCCAAGTTCGTAGCCAGCGTCGAGGAGGCGCCAGCAGATATCGACATCGTCACCAGCAGCATGAAATTGTTCGTCGAAGCCGCCGATTTCAACTAATAAGTTTCGATTTAATGCAAGGTTGCAGCCGGGTAAGTGCTCGGCAGTGGTGTCGTCAAAGAGAACATGGGAGACATTGCCCATACAGGCCGTGACAAGAGCGTTCTGAAGTCCGGTGGCGGTGGGTGGGAGATTTGGGCCGCCTGCGGCAGCTATTTTTTCGGAACGGGCAAAGGTGCTCCGGAGGTAGTGTAGCCAGTCGGGGTGGGGGTGGGCATCGTCATCAATGTAGGCGATGATGGTTGCATTGGAGTTTTTAGCCGCAAGGTTTCGTGCTACTGAGAGCCCCGAGGGCTTCTGCTGTATGATTCGGACAGGAAGTGAGGTTTCGCGTTGGAACCGTTTGCAAACGGAGAACGTGTCGTCACTCGAGCCGTCATCAATAATGATGAGTTCGAAATTTGGATCGCGAATTTTTTGGTAGCTTGGAAGGTTGTCTTTTAGGCGAAGGGCTCCGTTGCGAGTGCAAATGGCTATGGTCAGGAGAGGTGGAACCGAGTCGTCGTTTTCTTCTGTGGTGAATTTTTCGGTAAGAGCCCAGAGAGCAGGTTTTGCGCTGCCATCGCGGCGAGTGAGTCCAAAGGACCAATCGGTTACGGTGCGGCCCCCGTTTTTCCAATTATCATTCCAACTGTAAAGGGTGACTCCTGCGAGCGCTTCCTCGCAGGCGCTTTCGTAAGCCCAGAGTAAGGCGTTTCGTTGTATTTTTTCAAGCCTTTCGGAGGATCGGTTAGGAGCGCCTTCTTCGTAGGTGCTGACTCCGAATTCACTTAGAAGAAGAGGGCGGTCGCCCGCGATGTTTTGCAACCGACGGAGATAAGCGCTTAAGTTTTCCTTTTTTTCGAGGTAGACATTGAAGGCGGAAAAGTCGGCATTACGTGGTTCGAGATATTCAGTAGTGGGAAAGTTGGCGTAAGCGATCGGGAGAGAGGGCGAGAGTTCGTGACACGAACGAATAAGGTCTTCGAGGACGCTGCGCACCGCGAGTGGTCCCATCATGCGAACAAGGTCAGGGCGGATCTCATTTGCGATCAGGAGGGCTCCTAGTGCGGGGTGTGCGCCATTGGCTCTGAGGAAGCGTCTGAGTTGTTCGTGGGCGTCTTTGACCGTTTCTAGGTTTTCGGTGAATAGGCTGTCCCACGACCAAGGGATGGTGGCGATGATGAAAAGTTTATGAGTATGTGCGAGGTTTAGTTGTCGAAAAGTGGGGGGCTGATACATTCGAATTCCATCGAATCCTGATTTAGCGATACTTCCGAATTCAGCTTCATCCTCTAAGCCTGTATGGGGTGGAAAAGGCCCATAGGTGACAATTCGGAGAGGACGTCTATCGGTGGGCTCTCCGGAGAGAGTGTTTGCGAAAAATCGTCCATTGATGGTGAGAGCCACAGTTCTTTCCTAGCTTGAAATGGTTTTTATAGCTATCGTGTTCCTTGCTTCGCTACGTCAGCAGTCCGCAAAGCTCCAATATTGACAGGTTCTGGGAGGATTTTGCGAGTTATCCGGTTCGAGCTCAATGAGGCCAGTTGCGCCGAGGGCGGCTGGCAAGTCCCCTGAGTTTTGCATGGTGTGAGCCAGAGCTTCGCCATTACTTTGCAAGGTAGCAGGAAGAAAGAGGGTGAGTTTAGGGTGGGCTGATGGTCCTGGTTGGGCAAGAGGGAGGTGAATGGGTTGAGGCAGAGTTGAACCCCTCAAGCGGGCGAGAGCAAGGCGAGCATAACGGTAGTAGGTAGCGAGAGTGGAATTGGGGTTTCCAGGGAGTGCGAGTACTGGGGGGGATTGTGAGGTGGGAGCCCAATAGGCGAGAGGCTTTCCGGGTTTCTGAAAAATTCCATGGAAAGTTGGAGCTCCTATTAATTCCTCGAGACAAGGGCGAACCAAGTCGCGTGTTCCTTTCGAGATGCCTCCGGTTAATAGAATGAGATCACTTTCTTGTAAGGCAGATTGGAGGGCGTCGTGGAGGAGGAGTTTTTCGTCAGGAAGGTGTTGTTGAATGAGGTGGTTGTGTTTCGGATCGTAGTTTCGGATCGCTGCAGCAAGAGTTTGTTGATTGGATTGACGGAGTTGATGGGGAAGCGGGGTTTGGGAAGGGCTGATCAGTTCGTCTCCAGTAGAGAAGAGCCGGATTCGAGGCTGTCGAGTGACTTGCAGCCTAGTAGCTCCCACGGTGGCGGCGAGGCCAAGCTCAGCTGGGCCGAGGTGAGCGCCACTTTCTAGTAAAATGGCTCCCGCAGGACTGTCGGAACCGCGACGGTGAATGAAGCGACCTGCGATAGGTGATTCGCTGTTACTCTTGAGGGCGACGGAGTTTTCAGTGAAATCGAGTTCTTCGACTGGAACGACCGTGTCGCAGTCGGTGGGCAAGATGGAGCCAGTCATGACCTGCCAGCAATGTTGGGGCGGAAGGGTGGAAGGGCAGGCGTTGCCAGCGGCGTGTATGCCAGCGAGTTTGAGAGAACCAGCAAGAATCTCTGAATGGCGCGCTGCAATTCCATCCATCATGATGCGGTCAAAGGGAGGGAAGGGGCGGTCAGCAACTAGGTTTTGGCGTATGATTCGTCCATAGGCTTGATCTGCGGGGATCGTTTCAGGGGGAAGAGAGTCAATGCTCTCACAGATCAATTGCGAAGCAGTTGCTGGAGAAATCAGAGTTTCCATATCAGATAAAGATGGGAAGAAAGCTTAGCGACTCACAAGGAAGAGCTGCAGCTGATAGGCGATGGCGAACAGGACGAGATGAGCACCTGCGAGGGCGAGTTGGGAATTAAGGGCGCGTGAAGGGCCGAGTTCCTTCACGGCTCCTAGAATGCGAATCGCCGGAAGGAAAATGACGAGGATGGCGAAAAACATTTCGGGGATATCGGGTTGGCCGCAAGAGATGTAGAAGGCGATGATAGAGATAAGATACTCCGCAAAGATGATCTTGGTGGCTTTCTCAGGGCCAAGACGAACTGCAAGAGTGCGTTTGTTGGCCTGAGTATCCTCTTCGATATCTCGTAGATTGTTGATGCTAATGAGCACTGCAGAAAGACAGCCAACGGTGATTCCTAGCCAGAGTGCAGGAGGGAGGTAGAGGCCGCTTTGAACGAAGGCGCTTCCGGCTACTGCGATAACGCCGAAGAAGAGGACTACAAAAAGTTCTCCTAATCCTAAATAGGCTAGAGGGAAAGGGCCTCCCGTGTAGCCGTAAGCGAGAAAGAGGCTGGGAATACCGATAGCGAGAATGGGCCACCCTCTTGTGAGGACGAGAGGAATCGCACAGAGTCCTGCCAGCATTATGAAAAGAGCTGCGATGGCGTAGACCGTTTTGGACGAGAGGAGCCCAGAAGCGGTAACACGGGTCGGCCCGAGTCGGTCTTGGGTATCGGTCCCTTTTTGAGCGTCAATCGCATCGTTGAAGAAGTTGGTCGCTAGTTGAATCGCGAGTGCACTTCCAAGAGTGGCGAGAAAGAGGGTGAAGCTGAACTGTCCGGTGAGTTTCCAAGCCAGCATCGAACCCAGCCATACGGGAACGAGGGCGGCGGGAAGGGTCTTGGGCCGAGCGGCCAGAAGGACGGGATGCAAGATGGTACCTGTTAGTTTTGTAGTTGAATCCTAAGGGACTCGGGGAAATTTGCTGAAGTCTGGAGCTCGCTTTTCAACAAAGGCGTTCTTTCCTTCTTTGCCCTCTTCACTCATATAGTAGAGCAAAGTGGCATTTCCTGCGAGATCGAGGAGTCCCATTTGGCCATCACAATCGGCATTGAGTGCTGCTTTAAGACAGCGAAGGGCGATGGGGGAGTGAGCTAGCATTTCTCGGCACCATTTGATGGTTTCGGTTTCAAGTTCGGCATAAGGGACCACGGTGTTGACCAGTCCCATCTCAAGAGCTTGTTCGGCGTCGTATTGGCGGCAGAGATACCAGATTTCGCGAGCTTTCTTTTGGCCAACGATACGGGCAAGATAGCTCGAGCCGAGTCCGCCATCAAAGGATCCTACTTTGGGGCCGGTTTGCCCGAAGCGGGCATTGTCGGCGGCGATCGTTAGGTCGCAAACCACATGGAGAACGTGACCTCCGCCGATGGCGTAACCAGCAACCATAGCGACAACAGGTTTTGGGATAGAGCGAATCTTCTTTTGCAGGTCGAGAACATTCAAACGAGGAACCCCATCGTCACCGACGTATCCAGCGTGGCCTCGGACCTTTTGGTCTCCACCCGAGCAGAAGGCTTTTTCTCCTTCACCAGTCAGAATAATGGCTCCTACGTCAGGGTCCTCGTGGGCGAGATCAAAGGCCGCTAGCATTTCTCTGACCGTCAAGGGACGGAAGGCGTTGCGAACTTCGGGGCGATTGATGGTGATTTTGGCAATGTTTCCGTCCTCAGTGGTTTCATATCGAATGTCCTCAAAGTCGGCTTTTGACGTCCAGCTCATGGGGGCACTGTAGCGTCCAAACTGAAGCTGTCGAAGGGGATTTGTGTGAGTGTGGTATTTGTTTTGAGAGTCTTGTGCTGAAATACCCCTCGGAGGGGCTTTTCATTGAGAGATGGTTCATGAGGAAGGCGTGAAAAAGCAGGATTATGGGTTGGCGGCTGCTTTTGGGTAGGGTATGGAGAGCGGCAATGAAGCTCTCTTTGTTCCTCACTGCCGTTGCTGGCTTGGCCTTTGTTTCTTGTGACCGCCATACTTGGGAACCCGAAGACGGGAAGCCTGGGGTGAGGCAGCAGTATGAGCATCATGGTGATGATCATGGTCACGATGGTCACGGTGATGAGCATGGCGAACATCACGATGGCGCTGCTAGCGGGGGCCATGGTGCTGAAGAAAATCATCACGAAGACCATGCTGCTGAAGGTCATGGTTCTCATGAAGAGGGTGGCCACGGCACCCACTAATTTTTCGGATACCATTTGTCGTGTGGCCGCTTTCCTTGAAGAGAGGGCGGCTTTAGCGGTGAATATTCGATATTAAGGAGGCTGTGATGGCAAAGGGATTTGATATCCGGCAACTGAACCAAGCCCAAAGGCAGGCTGTTGAGGCTCTTGATGGGCCTGTTCTTATTTTGGCGGGTGCAGGGACGGGGAAGACGCGCACGGTGACTTGTCGTATGGCGCAGCTTCTAGAACGCGGAGTGAGCCCAGAGCAGATTCTTGCGGTGACTTTCACGAATAAAGCTGCACGCGAGATGCAGGAGCGTGTCGCTGGGATGGTGAATAAAAAAGCAGCCGAGGCGATGACGGTCTGCACCTTTCACTCGCTTTGTGTGCGTATTCTTCGGCATGGAATCGAGCTGCTGGGCTATCGCAAAAATTTTACGATTTGCACTCCCGGTGATCAACAGGCCCTCATTAAGCAGTTCATCGTGAAGCGAGGGGGGCTTAAGGAGAAGCTCAAGCCTTCCGAGATTCTTTGGCAAATTTCGCAGGGTAAAAATAGTCCACATGGATTGGAAGGGATCGAAGATGCCCTCGTGCAATCAATTGCGATCGATTATCAGAATGAGCTAAAGGCTCGCAATTGTGTCGACTTCGATGATCTCCTTTTGTTGGGTGAAAAAATTCTGCGAGAATCGGAAGAGGAGCGTGCCTATTGGCAAGAACGTTATCGTTATGTTACAGTGGACGAGTTTCAAGATACGAATACTCTCCAAATGGACCTTCTTCGGAACCTAGTGGGAACGCCCTACAATATTTGTGTGGTGGGGGATGACGACCAGAGTATCTATGGTTGGCGAGGAGCGGAGGTGAAAAATATCCTACAATTCGAGAGCTTTTTTCCGAATCCTCAAGTGATTCTCTTACAGGAAAATTATCGGAGTTCTGAAGCGGTTTTAGAAGTCGCAAACTCGCTTATTAAGCGCAATGTGGGGCGTCGAGAGAAGCGGCTCCTTCCTACTATCATGGGAGGCGATTTGATTCAACTCGTGGCCTTTGAGGGAGATGCGGAGGAAGCCGAATGGACCGCTGACGATATTAAAAGGCAACGCCGGAAAAATGTTCCCAAAGGGAAAAAAGAACCCGAGCTCGATGCGGCAGTCAAGCGGATGATTGGTGGGGGTTCTGGTGCTTTGCTAGAGGGTGATTCGAGCGAGGAAAATCTTCGTCCTTGGGAAGACTTTGCGATTCTCTTTCGGACGAATCTTCAGATTCGAAAAATGGAGGAAGTTCTAAGAGAAAAAGAAATCCCTTATCGCCTCGTTGGGGCGCAGAGCTTTTATGATCGCCGTGAGGTGAGGGATGTTCTGGCTTATTTGCAGGTGCTGGCACAACCGGATGCGGATGTTCCGTTGTTGCGAATTCTTAATACTCCACCGCGAGGAATTAGTGCTCAGACTGCGGTGCTTGCCAATGATTGGAGCCGTGAACAGGAACAGTCCTTATGGCGAACTTTGGATGATCCGTCTTTTTTATCTCAGCTTGGGACTCGGGCGCAACGTTCGATTGGGAACTTTCAAGCACTAATCTCTCAAGCGAATCGGGAGTTAGTGGATGGGGGGAATCCTCGCGCTGTTTTGGAGGGAGTGCTGGAGGGAGCCACTTATGTCGATTGGCTTATGAGGCAAGCTAAGACAGACAAGGAAAAAGATCAGCGACGAATGGGGATTGGTTATTTCATGGAGGGGATCGATCGGGCGATGGAGAAGGGAAAGTCGTTGGAGCGCTTTCTAGAAGACTCGTTACTCGATCCTCAGAAAGATGATGAATTATCCGATAAAACTGGGGTTACTCTAATTACTCTTCACGCGGCTAAAGGGCTTGAGTTTCCTCAGGTCTTTTTAGTTGGTCTCGAAGACGGCCTACTTCCTCATTCTCGTTCATTACAAGAAGGGACGCTTTCGGAAGAAAGACGTTTGCTGTATGTAGGAATCACCCGAGCGCAAGAGCGCCTCACTCTGACTTACTGCCTACAAAGGCAAAAGTATGGCGAGCAGGTCCGATGTGAACCGAGCTGCTTTCTCAAGGAACTTGATTTCGAATGGATTGAAGAACATGTCTTTTCCGAAATGAAGCAGGAGGAGGAAGAAGCTACCGAAGAAGACCTATCGGACTTCTTCGCTAACATGCGGACTATGCTCAAAGACGAGTAGAGTGTTCTCGATCGCCTATTCTGCGGCACGAATGGTTACGTAGTAGGCAACGCGAGGATCTTTATCCGTTTCGAATACTGCCGAGAGGTGGTGATCTCCCGGTTCGAGAGTGGCCTTTAAGGTTAAAGAAGGTTGATCTGGGTTAGCTGTTCCTTCAGCGATCTTTTTGGAATCAAGAGAGAGCCAGCCGGACTTGATGTTGAGTTTTTGAGCCTCATTAGTGCGGAAAGATTTGCTGCTTCCGGGGACTTGGGTTCCGGTAGGAGCGGCTGCGTTGAGAGCTAATCCCGTGTATAGAGGGTAACGTGAAAGCTCAAAGATATAGTCTCCTGGCTGAGTGACTTTGATTTGCCAGTAGGCGGGACCGTCTTTGTTAATTCCGGTGAGTTTCCCTTCGCGAATATGTCCTTGATGCCAAGCAACAGAAGGAGTTCCTCCCGTGCCAACCAAGTCGTGGGCAGTGAGTTCTAGAGGTGTGGGGTTTTCTCCTAAGTGGAAAGGGGCTCCTTCCGAGAAGGAATCCTCCATGCTCGCCCACCAATCTTCATAGCCTTGACGTAAGGTTTTGACTCGTTCGGGGAATTTTTTGGCGAGATTCTTCTTTTGACCTGGATCCTCGGGGAGGTAGTAAAGCTGCTTTCCATTGATGAGCCTCCAGTCCTGTGCCATGGTCGAGCTGTTTCGCCATTTGATAGGATCTTTGACCCGCTGAGAATCGGTGACAAGAATTCGGTCGGGAAGTTCGCTGGTTTCGTCTTTTAAGAGAGGAAGAAGGGAGACTCCATCAACGGGAAGGTTGCCTTCCACTGAGAAATGGCAAAGTTCGGCAAATGTAGGAAGGACGTCAACGTGTGCCGTGAGGGTCGGGATGTCGCGACCTTTGGTCCAACCTTCTGCTGGCCAGTGAAGAAAGAAGGGAACCCGGTGGCCTCCTTCTAGGTTACTGCCTTTGTTGCCCCTCATTCCAGCGTTGAAAACCTTTGCTCCACCGGCTGTTCCGTTGTCTGTGGTAAAGATGAAGAGGGTGTTGTCGGCGGCTCCGATTTCAACGAGCTTTTTGCGGAGCTTCCCAACGTTCTCATCAAGATTGGTGATCATAGCCAGAAAGGACTGGGTCTTTCCTTCTTCGAGCTCAGGATACATGTCGATGTATTTTTGGGGCACGTTGTAGGGGCCATGAGGCGCGTTTGTTGAGATGTAGGCAAAGAAGGGTTTTTCTGCGGTGAATTGCTCTTGAATGAACTCAGTGGCTTCCTCGAAAAAGACGTCGGTGCAGTAGCCTTTGGCCTGCACTTGTTCTCCGTCTTCAAGGTAGGTGTCATCAAAGTATGAATTATCCCAAAGGTCGGGGGTCTGTCCAACTCCACCGCCACCGTGGATGTAGGTCTTGGTGAATCCGCGGTATTGAGGTTGATAGGGAAAGGCATCGCCAAGGTGCCATTTGCCGAAGATTCCCGTAGAATAGCCCGCTTCGGACAAGTAGTCGGCGATAGTAGTCTCATTGGTTCGTAGAACGGAGCGCCCCATGATGGTGTGCCAAGCTCCGGTTCGATTGGTGAAACGGCCTGTCATCAATGCCGCCCGAGTTGGAGTGCAGGTGGGTGAGACATGGTAGTCCGTTAGCCGAATCGATTCGGAGTGGAGTTTGTCGAGGTTGGGAGTTTTGATGACCTTGTTGCCGTGGCAAGCAAGGTCGCCATATCCTTGGTCGTCGGTGATTACGAAGACGATATTGGGGTGCGCGAATACCGGGAGGCTCAGCAAGGATAGGAGAAGTGATTGGATTTTGAGCATGGATAAAAGAAGTAACGACTCTGCGTGAGCTAGCTTTCAAAAATATGAGCGCCTGGCGAGGAGAAAGAGGTCGGCTTACTAGGGGAGGACGAAGTTTTTAAAAGACTCTGCCTATTTCGAGATTTTCATGAAATCTAATTTGTTTCTGTAAATACTTGGTTGTGAAAAAATGTTCCATGAAGTTTGTATTTCAGGAGGTCCTGAATGCATCAGGTTGATTCGATTTTTTTTAACTGTAAATAATTTATTGTTAATGAGTTATTGTGTAAATAGGGTTTTGATTTTACTGACGTTAGGATAACATAAATCTCATTTTTCAAATTATTTTTGGGGAATTTTCTAGATCGGAATAATATTCAATGTATATACTATGAATCGACATAAAAAAATCCATCACCTGAGAATAAGGGGTTTTCCTTGGTCGTCGTCGTTTCGGTGATGATTCTTCTCGCGTTAATTGCGTTTGGTTTTCTCTCGTTTTCGGCCGTTACTTTGCGGTCATCGACTAATGAAGCGGCGCTTCGAGAGGCGCAGGCGAATGCTCGATTAGCCATGAATATGGCTTTGGGTGAGTTGCAAAGACTAGCTGGGGCTGACCAATGTGCGACCGCGACCGCAAATTTAGCTGGAGATGATAATGGAGATGCTCTTGGTGCAGGAGTTGCTCCTAGTAATAATTCTTCACTAGATGGGACTAGTAAGGGGTTAACTGCGGTGCAGCCTGGAACTCGCTACTGGACTGTGGTCTTTTCAAACAATGATGAACCCGAAGATTATGCGGGTGAACAAGCTGGAGGTCTTTCTCCGGACGATGGTTTTGTGGATTTTCCTTTGCCAGCTGGACACTCCAGTATTGTTTGGCTTCCAGATGGTTCTGAAATCCCAGCAAATGCAATTAGGGTCCGCAACAATGGAAACGGAAGCTTTCATGGATTCCCGATTGATACAGCTACTGCGGAACCAATTAAATAAAAAATATTTCAGTAATAAAATCAAAGTGTGAAATTTGGATTTACAATACCGATAGATGTACAGCTTTGTAAGTTTGATTCTGAAGATCAAAGTATAGAGGAGATTATAGAGACTATTTTTTTAGTAGAAGATGATGTGACTATGTGTTGGAACGGTTTTTCAATATCTGTTTCATTGAAGTATGACATTAGTAATATGTGGAATGATATTGAAATGATGATGGACTCGTTGCGTCGGGGCGTTGATGAGTTTTCGATTCATTGGCCTTCTAGCTCGTTCATGGCTCGATGGAATTTTAAGGTCAAAAATGAACTAATTCTAATTACAGCATTTTGGACTGAAATTGGTGTTCGTGATGATGTGCTTATTGCGCTTAGAGACACTGAGAATCAAATAATTACCATTCCTTTTGATGAATATGTTGATGCATGGGAAGATTTACAGATATTTGTCGTAAATTGTATTGAGAAAGCTGGTTACAATCTTAAAGAATTTATAGACTGGAGGACATGATGGGTGTAGAATTTCCTTCGTCGAGGTTGATAGTCAATTTGTTGGGGTTTCCGTAACTCGTTCGCGCGGTGATCATGAATGGGACAGACACATTATAAGAGAAAATTCCTTCACCGCGATTGATAATCAACTCAATTGCTTTGTCGTAACTCGTTGGTGCCGAAGCTTGCGCTGAAATCGACGAAGCTTAAGTCTGCAGGCGTAAACCCGCTCCCGTCACGCTCCGTGCTGAGCACGGTTCGCGCCGTCCGCTCGCGTTGAGTCCATTCCAACGTTTTCATCCTCCGGTGTCGCCCGCCAGACCGCTTCTCCTGCCATGCCCAGCAGACCCAGAGCTTCTCGCGCGTGGGCGAGGTCGAATTCGAAAGCCAAGAGGCGGAGGGGCTGGCCATGTCAGTCGCGGCCCGTCGAGCTAGTCCGCGCCTGCGGGTGTGGGCGTGCGGCGCCTGCAATAGCGCCTGCGGCGGTCGTAAAGAAGTGTTGCCCACCCCCGCCTGCGCTGAGAGCCATTCTTTTTGAGCTGATCTATTCGAGGATGTTCCTAGTATCAAGGTGCCAGGAAAGACTCTAGCTTCCCTTCGGTCAGCGACCGGGTAGTGTCCCGAATCTTTCGCAAATTACTTTTTGGTCATCGTAGCCAGAAC
>CAYUHN010000084.1:0-13730 GCA_964444495.1 uncultured Roseibacillus sp.
CCCTGATTGCTACTGCAAGCCAAGTCCTCATTCTAATGCATTATTCCGGTTCAAGGAAGAGGAAGAGCATTCTCGGCTTCTGGGAGATGCTTTGAAGCGTTTCGAAGTGGGGCCGATTGAGGAGCATTGGAGTTTTTCTCTTTTTTGTAGAGTGAGGCAGTTAGGAGGGGTGAACTTCGAACTCTATGCTCTTTTGCTGACCGAGATTACGAGTCATGTCTACTACCAGATGCTACGTAGGCATTGTCCGGATGAAGCGGTGAAGGGAATGTGCAAGATGATCAATCGAGATGAAGCCGGGCATATTGCGTTTCATCGTGCGAGATTGGCGGGAGCGGGAGGCAGATACGGATTGTTATGGGAGGCGATGTTCCGAGCACGAGGATTAGCTGCGGGTCTAGTTTTGTGGGTCAATCACGGTCGAGCGTTGAAGAATTTTGGTGCGACGGATCGCGAATTCTTTCGGGGAATTTGGAGAGGGATGAGCTTGTTTGCGAGAGGCCTGCGTAGAGACATCGCAAGGCAGCAGAGGGATAGAGTGCGGGGAAATTCATTACAACGTTATGTCCCTGGAGTGGTTGGTGAGTAAAGGTATGGAAGGGTTTTGAACCACGAATCTCACAAATCCCACGAATAGAAATGAAGCTGAGAATTTCTCTGCGATACAACGATAGAGTCAATAATCGGCCTAGACTAAATTATCTTTTTTTCTGCCGGTGAGAGTATTAACAGGGTTGTGAAGACGATGAGACTTGCTTCAGTAATACACAAAAAATTGCGCTATGGCTTGCTTAAAGTAAACCGGACTGGGAATCGTGGACGCAGTCGAACTTGGTATGAGAGAATCAGTTTACCAAAAGCGGAAGGTGCTTAAGTTGAATGGTAATTCTTCGTTTTCGAACTGAATATGTTCGTTTTCTGTTTTGGTTACGTGAAAGAGCGTATTGCTTACGTCTGAGCCTTTGTTCCATTTGTTTGGGCGGCCAGTTGATAGGGAGCTTCCTGCGGCGTTTTTCCAAGTGAAGTTGATGTCGTCAGCAAGAACGCCCATTTCAATTGTAATGGATTTCGTTTGGCCTGGCTTGAGAGAGGTGATTGTTCCTCGTGAGCCGATTCCGGTGAGTTGGATATCACGCATGGGCGTTTTGCTTTGATTGGTGATTTTGATCACGAATTGATCCTTTTGCTTAGGGGAAGCAATGATTGAAGGAAGCAAGGCGAGGGCAAGGAGGAAGGCGAGAATGAGGCCTAGAGATGCGAGGATTGCTTTCTTTTTTGCGCTCCATTGTTGCTTCTCACTCATGATTCTTTAATTTCTTCGGCTTGAGTAGAGAAGAGTGGGAAGGTTCCTTTTGGATTAATTTTCTCTGGAACGGTAAGAGGGATTTTCAAGTCCTTAGTAATCTTAAAAGGTTCCTCTCCTAGTAATGGAACGACTGTGATGCGGCTTGCCGGTTCATCGAGAGTGCCTGAGCGGGTGATGTGGATAATGGTGAGAGCTTGGCGGGCTCGAGAAAGTGAAAGGGCGTGGTCTTCAGGAAGAGATTCTAAGGAGGGAAGGATGAGGTCGGTTGAGCTGGAGGGGACAATAATTTCCAATTCGACAGGGTAGGGTAGAAGGATGGGGTTGGTGGAGTCGAGTTGGTCAATGGGGATGGCTAGGGCTTGGGTTAAAATGGCGTAGCCATCGGTAATGAAGTCGTCTTTGCCAAGCGGTCGGTGTGAAAGGATTCGCCAGGTTCCGTTAATGTAGCGGTTCTCTTTCGATTTTTTATAGTTGGTGATGTAGTTGCGGCGAAGTTGCTCGTTGAGTTTTTTTAGGATGGGAGCGTCAAGGAGTTCGCGCGAGTATGCTTCGTTCTCGGTAAGAGGCTTGCGATCGTATATTAACCGGTAGAGTTTTTGTGGTCCCAGAGAAGTGCCTTTGGGGAGCTCCTCTCCTTTGAAAAAAGAGATGTCTTCTAAGCCTCCGAGTTTTTGGATGAGTTGGTAGTTGAAGGGCTTTTCGGGAAATTGGAAAAGATAATAGCAGCCGAACCAAGAAAGGACTGCGAAAACGAGACACAGCGCGTTGATCAAAGTCCACCAAAAGAAGTGGGCTTTGCGCCGGGTCGGTTTTTCGGGCGAGGTGGTTGGCACGTTTTGAGAGAAGGTTAGCAGCCTCGAGGGGGCCACTCGTTACGGAATCTTGTCAGTAGAGGCTTCCTGGCGAGAATGTCGAGTCGAGGGATCAATTTTTAAGTATTGATAGGTAGGCCTTCTTAGAGGAAACTCCGCGTGCCTAGCTACGTTTTAGAGTACGAAGAAATGCCGAAACCGCAGAGAATAGATAATCGCCGAGAGCTAGACCTCGCAGAAGGAGTGGCTATTCGTCTGCGTCCCGCAGGTTTTATCCCTCGGTTTTGGGCCCGATGTATCGACATGCTCGCTTGGACGATTGTTATGTCAATAGGGCAGATTGTTTTAGGGGTTTTGTCGATAGTGATCCCTTCAGAGATTGCGCAGGGCTTTATGATGCTCTTTTTCTTCGTAATGCTCTTCATGTACGATGTGCTTTTTGAGGCCAGTCGACTGGGAGCGACTCCGGGTAAGCTTGCACTGGGGTTGAAGGTGGTGAAGCGGTCGGGAGCACCAGTAGGTCTGAAGGGGGCTTTTGTAAGAGTTTTATTGTTTTGGATCGATCTTCTCCCCGGAACGGGAGCAGTAGGATTGATTTCGGTTCTCTTTTCGAAGAATTCTCAACGATTGGGGGATCGGGTTGCGGATACTTTGGTTGTTTATCGCAGAGAACCTTTGATGCCTGAAGTGGGGGCGATTGGAGTTCCTGGGGTGGCTCCTGGGGTGGCTTTGCAGCGGGAAGAAGAAGTGGCTTTTCTACAGTTTGCGGAACGAATGAGTTCGCTTTCGGCTGCTCGTCAACAAGAAGTGACTGCGGCTTTGAGCGATATCGAAGCTTGCGAGAAGTGCGAGACTCCTGCTCACTTCGCATTGGGTGTGGCAAGAACTCTATCAGGACAAGACGCATGATTTCACGGAAACAGTTTGAGGAGAAGAATCGCGCTGAATGGAATGAGTGCGAGCTAATGAGTGAATCCATTAGCAAGGGAGGTCGGTTGCTGCCGCATGAGGCGAGAAGTTTTCCGGCTCGCTTTCGTAAGCTCTGTCAAGACTGTGGATTGGTGGAGGAGCGACTCTATGGGATGGCGCTTTCAAGCCGACTAAATCAATTGGTGATGGCTGGTTTCCGGAGTCTTCATCGCAGTCGAACCCGGTTGGGCCCGATTCGCTTTTTAGCGAGAACCTTTCCTGGGTGCTTCAAGCATAACTTGGGTTTGTTCTGGGTCAGTGTGCTTCTGTTTTGGGTTCCATTTTGGCTAATGTTTGTGAGTGCGGGTTCAAACATGGATTGGGTGCAATCGATTTTGGGCAGTCAAGGGATGGGTAGTCTTGATGGGATGTATGGCAAGGATGGAGATTTACTAACTCATGGCCGAGAGAATCCGGGCAGTGATTTCATGATGTTTTGTTTCTACGTTAATAACAATGTAGGGATTGATTTTCGGGTTTTTGCGAGTGGGATCCTATTTGGAGTAGGAACTCTGTTTTTCACGATTTTTAATGGGCTTTCGATAGGAGCTTCGGCTGGTTACATCCAAGAGACGGGTGATCCGACGAAGTTTTGGTCCTTTGTTTCTAGTCACTCTGCTTTCGAGCTTATTGGGCTTCATATCTCTACTATGGCAGGCTTGCGCTTGGGGTGGGGCTTGGTGAGGCCAGGTCAACTGACTCGAGCGGCAGCGCTTGTTAAGAATGGCCGGGAAGCGTTGACTTTGGTTTTAGGAGCAGGATTGCTTACCTTTTTCGCTGCTTTTATCGAGGGGTTTTGGTCGGCGCAACCTCTTTCACCCTACCTTAAATACGGGGTTGGGATCACACTTTGGATTGCTACTTTGTCTTATCTCTTTACTGGAAGAAAGGAGTGGTATGAACGTCCGTGATGTGACGGTGTCCCTTCGGCCTCGCCGGGGTTGGGAGAGTTTAGATTTGGGGATGGCTCTCACGAGGGAGCATTACAAACCCCTTTTTCAAATTGGGCTGCGTGCCTTCATTTTTTGGATTTTGTTGGCTTGTGTGCTTGCCTTTTGGTTGAAGTTCGCGGCTATTATTCTCATTTGGTGGCTCAAGCCGATTATGAATCGGTATCATCTCTATTATCTCAGTCGTCAAATTTTCGGAGAGAAAGTAACAGTAAGAGATACCTTGCGAAAGAGGTGGGAGTTTTGGGGCAAAGGAGGGGGTTGGTGGCTGACTTTCTTGCGATTTAAGCCAACTCGCTCCATGGAATTGCCGGTAGGTGATTTGGAGCGACTACGAAAGAAAGATCGTCGCGCTCGCACAGGAGTGGTGACGAGAGATGGAGGAGGAATGGCTTTTCTGTCGATAGTGATGTTCTATTTCGTGAGCTGCCTTTTGTGGTTTTCACTTTGGATATTCTTTAGTTTTTTTGTTCCTGACGTCTTGCTGGGGGAAGCTTTTTTGGAATGGTTCTTTAGTGGGATGTTCGATTGGTTTTTTGAAGGAGAGATTTCTAAGGGGCTGACCTATGCTTCTATGTTTGCGGTTCTTTGCTATGGGTTCGTGGTTCTCTTAATTGAGCCATTTTACTCGGGGGTCGGTTTTGGTCTTTATTTGAATAGCCGGACGACTCAGGAGGTCTGGGATGTGGAGTTGTACTTCCGCGAGCTTGCACAACGCGTGAAAAAGCTTCGTTTGAAGGGAAGTGAAAAAAAGTCGGTTCGGCCTCCGGTGCTTCCTCCTAAAAAGCGTCCCCCAGTATTGCCTCGGACAATGTTAGGGGTTTTAGCATGTTGTTTATTTTTTGGCGCTTGGGGAGGCTTGGCTCCGCAAGCTGTTGCGCAAGATCCACCACAAGAAGTAGTGGATCGGGTGCTTTCTCATGAAGATTTCACGATTCATTATAAGACTTATAAGGAGAGAGTTCGTAACCCAAAGAGATCGAAGTCTCGTTCGGGATTTTGGGATTGGTTGAATAAGCTAGGAGGTGCGGACGTCAGTGGGCTAGGGGTAGTGATGCAGGTGATTTTTGGGGTGGTTAAGATTTTGGCCCTTCTTCTCTTGGTCGCCGTTATTGGATTAGTAGCTTATCATCTTCTTAAAGGCCGGAATTGGTCGCGAGACCGGTTGAGTCAACGTCAGACGAAGAGACCTCCGCCCAAGATGGTGATGGGGATGGCTGTTACCAAGGAGTCACTGCCGGAAGATATTCTTGGTGAGGCACGGAGGGCTTGGTCAAGTGGTCAACCACGGCTTGCGCTTTCTCTTCTCTATCGTGGGGCTTTAACGAAGCTGATTTTGGAGAATGAGATGCCGATTGAGGAATTCTATACTGAAAAGGAATGCTTGAAGGTGGTGCGGGCCAATTCCAATCGGACTCTTGCTGATTTTTTTGGAGATCTCACTCGGAGTTGGAGCCAGGTTGCCTACTCGGATCGACAGTTGGCTGATCAGCGCTTTCAGGAGCTTTGCTCGGTGTGGCCCTTTTCTGCTGCGGGTTCAGAAGGAAGGAGACAGGGATGAGCGAGAGGTTCTTTTTAGTTTTATGGCTCGTGGTGCTGGCCTTCTTGGGAGGGTGCGAGACTGTAGAGAAGACGAGGGAAGTGGGCTACAAGGGGCCAGCTCGTTTGAATGATTTTTTGGCCGCGGAACGATTTTTGGAGGAGATGGGGCTTGAGGTTCGAGGTTCGGCCATCATTCCGCCGTTCTCGGAAAATAAAGGTGCCGCCTTTATTGTTCCGCTCGAAGTGCTCGAGAGTGATGGGTTGATCTGGGAATTGTCAGATTGGGTATCGGGAGGAGGTCATCTCTATGTATATCTTCCAGACGAGAGATATAGGATTTTAGAATTAATTCAGGATAACGATTTTCTGGAGTATTTTGATGTAGGAGTTGCGTTGAATGATTGGTCGGTTGATCCCGTTGAGATTAGCTCAAGTCGAGGTTACTACGAGGGTGGGGTGAACTTTAAAACGGATTTCAAGATAGAGACCTCGCTTTCGGATACCTCAGATCTGAGTTCTCTCCCCGAATGGTATCAGAGTTTTTCTTGGGATGAGGGTTCGGTTACCGTTTTTGGAACATCAGCGCCCTTCAGAAATCGTGTTTTAGGGGAAGAGCAGCATGCGAGTTTGTTGTGGAGTTTTTTCGAGCAACACACGGGAAAGGTCTTCTTCGTGCGTGGTGAGCAACCGAAGCTTTTTGCGATGATGTGGCGTGCCAATCCTTTTGCCTTTGTGATTGGAGTCTTAGCGGTTGTTCTTTTGGTTTGGTGGGCTGCTCGTGGCCTAGGGCCTCGTTACGATGGTTCTGTTGAGCCGGAGCCGCAGCTGGATGAGCATCTTCATGCGACAGGTAATTTCTTGAGACGTCAGAAAGCAGAGGGGGAAGTGCTCGGCGAGGTGAAGACTGCGGTTATTCGCAAGCTGGCGAGAAACCTTAATCTCCCTCCCTTGACGACTGAGGAAACAGTTTTAAATGCCGCTTACGAGAAACAGATTATTTCTGCAGAGGACTACGCCATCTTAAGTAGTAAGCAAACGGATCAGACTTCATTGAACTTTTATCGAGATCTTCAACAGTTACAGAAACAGACATGACTTCATCAACGGAACCTCCTTCGTCGCCACTCGGCTCGCCTCCTCATGAGGCGCCACCTGAGATGCCGGACTCAAATGTCCCTCAAGCTCCTGCCAATTCGGCTGATTCCGCTAATCCTGCTGGGGCGCTTCTTCAGAATATTCGTAGCCAAATTGAACGCGTTCTTATTGGACAGAAAGATCTGCTTGATGCGGTCTTAGTGGGTTTGGTGAGTTCGGGACATATCTTGATTGAAGGGCACCCTGGTTTGGGGAAAACCCACCTTGTTCTGGCTCTTTCACAAACTTTCGAAGGTTTGTTTCGTCGTATCCAATTTACCCCCGATTTGATGCCGTCTGATGTTACTGGTCATAGTATCTACGACATGGGTAAAAATAGTTTTGAGGTGAAGATGGGGCCTGCGTTCACAAACCTTCTTCTCGCGGATGAAATTAACCGAGCCCCCGCTAAAACACAGTCGGCTCTTCTTGAGGTGATGCAGGAGCGGCAGGCTACGATCGATGGGAAGACTTATTTGTTGCCTCGTCCATTTATGGTCCTTGCAACTCAGAACCCAGTTGAACAGGACGGGACTTATCCTTTGCCAGAAGCTCAGTTGGACCGCTTTATGATGAAGGTGCTTGTCACCGAGCCGCCGTTGGATGAAGAAATTGAAATCGCGCAGCGTGCGACTGGTTCTGGTGCCGAGAATCTCTCGGTTGATCAGATCCAAGCCGTGTGCACTCCGGAAGATATTGAAGTTTTACGTGAGCGCACTTCACGAGTTCAGATCGATCCGAATGTGATTCGCTATGCGGTCGAGCTTGTGCAAGCGACTCGTTATTCTGAAATGACTTCTTATGGGGCTAGCCCACGAGCAAGTATTTCGCTCATTCAGGCAGCGAAAGGCTATGCGCTCTTGGATGGTCGAGACTACGTGGTGCCTGATGATATCAAAGGATGCAGCCTCGCGGTGCTGCGTCATCGAATTCGTTTGACTCCTGAAGTGGCAATCTCTGGACAAACAGTGGACGAGACGGTGACTGCCATCGTCAATTCGGTGGAAGCACCTCGTCAATAGTCGGCAACAGTATCGGGAAACGACCAAGATGCGACCAGCAGGACGAACAGTTATTTTGGCTACGGTTCTATTCGTAGTGTCATTGGTTTTGCCGTTCTTTCCGAACGTGCAGCCTTTGTTTCTGTTGCTCTTGAGCTTAGTGGTGTTTGTGGTCCTTCTTGATGCGGCGCTGTTGTTGCTTCCTCTTAAGGTGGAGTTTTGGAGGGAAGTGCCAGAGCGATTTGCTCTTTTGGAAAAAGGGAAGGTGGGGCTCACCTTTCTCAATCACTCTCGTCTTCCGATTCGGCTCCGCTTTTATGATGGATTACCTGAAGAGGCGACAAGTGTGGACATGCCCCTTTTCATGGCGCGGCTTAAGCCTGGCGAGTATCTTAAGACCGAGTATGGATTAACCTTTCAGCGACGAGGACGTCACACCATTGAGAATGCTCATTGTGAGGCATATTCCCTCTTGGGGCTTTGGTGGAAAAGCGGTCGCCTCGTGGGAGAGGATGAAGTGAAGGTGTTCCCCAATTACGTTCCTGCTCTTAATTATGGTTTGTTAGCAACTGCTGACCGGGCAGAAATGATGGGAATCGTGAAGCCTCGTAATCGTGGCGTTAGTAAAGAGTTTCACCAGCTCCGAGACTACCATGATGGGGATGCTCTTTCGCAGGTTGATTGGAAGGCTACTGCTCGGATGAGGAAGCTCATTACTCGCGAATACCAAGAAGAGCGCGATCAATCGATTCTCATCGTGGCTGATTGTAGTATGCGAACTCGAGCTCTAGACGATGGTTTGCCTCTCCTAGAGCATCTTCTTAACGCCGCTATTCTAATTTCTTACATTGCGGTGGGACAAGGGGACAAAGTAGGGGTCATGTCTTTTGGTGGAGAAGAGAGATTCCTTCCGCCGGTGAAGGGGGGTCATGCGATGTCGACGATTCTGAACCACCTTTACGATTATCAAGGTTCTCGCTCTTATGGTGACTATGCTGACCTACTTTCTCGTATTTCCCGTCTACAGACCAAGCGTTCGCTCATCATCTTGTTGACCAATCTCAGATCGGAGGATCAGTTTGAGGCGGTAGAGGTTCTTCGAGAATTACGGCAGAAGCATCTAGTGCTCCTAGCTTCGGTTCAGGAGAATACGGTAAAAAATGCTCTGAATAAGGAGCTGATGACGACAGAAGATGCTGAAGCTTACTTGGGAGCTCTCACTTATCAGCAAGATATCGAGGCTCTTCTGAAGAAAGCACAGGGTGCTGGATTGGATACGATTTACGAAAGTTTAGATCGTTTTCCCATCGCTCTCGCGAACCAATTTCTTGATTTACGAAGTTCAGGGAGGTTTTAGAGACAAAAATAACGGTAAGGAGCGGTTTATTTTAGGGCTTTTGTGAGAAAACCTTTGCCTTTTCGGTGACGGCTTTTCAAGGTTCCTCGGATGGATTCTGATGTCGCAAAACTTGTAGAAGCGGGACGAATTTCCGAAGAGGTAGGAAATCGGCTAACTGAATTAGCACCGGGGAGCTTCTGTTTGCATAAAAGTTGGGGAGCTGGGCAGGTTGCGGAGTGGGATATTTTCAAAGGAAGGGTGGTGATCAACTTTGAGCGCGCTCCCGAGCCACAGACAATGGCTTTGAAGTTGGCGATTCAAAAGACCGAGCCATTGGAGCCAAGTGATTTTCGCGCCGAACGTGTTTCTAAGCTCGACGAGCTACGTGCGATGGCAAAGGAAGAGCCCGCTAATCTCTTGGTGCGTATGCTCCAGAGCCATGGAGGTAGCATGAAGCCTGATGCGATCGATAAGGAGCTTTGTGGTACCATTGTTGATGAAGCGGATTATAAGAAGTGGTGGGACAAGACGAAGAAAGCTGCTCGTGAGACGGGTCGGATCGTGATTCCTTCTAAGCGAACTGAGCCTTTGGTTCTCCGCGATGAAAATCGGAGCCCTCTTGAATCCCTCGTGGAAGAGTTTGCAGAAGCCCGTGACCTCAAGAAGAAGTCAACCGTGCTTGATGCTCTGAAAAATGAGGTGAAAGACTTGGAGGCGAATGAAGAGGTGGTTCGTACTTTAGAAAAAGATATCGACGAATCCGCTAAGAAGGCACTTAAGCTCAATCTTGGGCAGGCTCTCGACCTTCTTGCTTGTCGTGACGAAGTCTTTGAGCTTCTCGATAAAATTGATCTGAATGTTGGATCTCTCCGCCTGCAAGATGCACTTGGTCTTGCTGATGGAGATGTTGCCGCTGGGGTGACCTCACTTCCTGCTGCTCGTCAGCGTCGAATTTACGAAGCCTTTCCTGCTGCTTATGGTGATGATTGGCAGAAGAGTTTGATGCAAGTTTTTGAGAAAGTGGGAACTCGTGGCGTCAATGAGATTGCGAAGATGTTGCTTGCGCAGGAGAAATTCGATCCTCTTCTCAAGCACATTAAGAAGGGAATTTCCATGAGGACTCTCAGTGGAGATGCCTTGATGTGGATTTGTCGTGAGCGAAAAGGAAACGCCGCGGAGGTCTTTTCGCCTGAAGTTGGTTTTGCTATGTTCTCAGTGATTGAGGCAGGAGCTGTTGATGATGGACCTAAGAAGGGAACTCGTCTTCAGAACCTTTTGATGTCGGACAAGGATTTGATTCCTGACCTCCTTAGTGGAGTCGATGCAAACGAAGCGCGAAATTTTGCGCGTAAGCTGCTTCAGAATCCGGCTCTCGGCGACCTTGACCGAAAGTCGCTCATGGCGCGGGTCATTAAGGCTCATCCTGTCACTCAGGACTTAGTTACTGGTGAAGTTCAAGAAGCCGAAGATGATACCTTGGTTGTTTCTTGGGATAGTCTCAATCGTCGTAAGGAAGAATATTCCGACCTGATTACAAATCTCATTCCTCAGAACATGAAGGACAAGAAGCTCGCCGCCTCTTATGGAGACTTGCGTGAGAACTTCGAGTACCACGCCGCTAAGGAGAAGGAGAAGATCTTAAATCACCAGCGTGAAGAGATGGAGCGAGAAATCAAAGTGGCGCAAGGTACCGATTTTGCGAATGCCGATGTTTCCATCGTTTCGATTGGAACAGTCGCGACACTTGCTTCTGCTGATGACGAACGCACTTATACAATCTTGGGAGCTTGGGACAGTGATCCCGACAAAAACATTCTCTCTTACCTCTCGGAAATTGCTCGCACCCTCATCGGGACCGCGGCTGGCGAAGAGGTGGAACTGAAGGACTTAGCGAGTGGAAAATCCAAGTCCTACACCGTCAAATCTATCGAGCCTTGGAACAAAGGCTGATTGCATCACACCAAAAACTAAACAGATGTCTGAAACGACAATTATAGAAGTAAAAGGCCGCGAGATTATTGATTCACGTGGAAATCCAACCGTAGAAGCCGACGTTGTCTTGGCAAATGGAGCGGTTGGTCGTGCTGCTGTTCCAAGCGGAGCCAGTACAGGAGAACATGAGGCTTGGGAGCTGCGCGATGGCGACAAGGCTCGTTACCTCGGGAAGGGTGTTAGCAAAGCCGTTTCGAACATTAATGATAAAATCGCTGATGCTCTCATCGGTTTGGACGCTTGCGAGCAAGCTTCTATTGATAAGGCTATGCTTACGCTCGATGGCACCAAGAACAAAAAAGAACTTGGAGCCAACGCGATTCTAGGAGTTTCGCTTGCGACTGCTCATGCAGCAGCAGCAGGAGTCGGGCTTCCTCTTTATAGCTACCTTGGGGGACCGAATTCGAAGGTTCTTCCAATGCCAATGATGAACATCATCAACGGTGGTTCACACTCCGATGCTCCTATCGATTTCCAAGAGTTCATGATCATGCCCGTAGGTGCGCCGACCTTTAAGGAGTCGCTTCGCTATGGTGCTGAGATCTTTCATTCACTTAAGAAAGTTCTTCACGACCGCGGTCTTTCCACTGCAGTTGGTGACGAAGGTGGCTTTGCTCCTAAGTTAGATTCTGCAGACGATGCTCTTGAAGTGATCGCGCAAGCGGTTGAGAAAGCAGGCTACAAGATGGGCGATGATATCTGCATCGCGCTCGACGTGGCTTCTTCTGAGTTCTTCAACAAGGAGAAGGGCAAGTACGTTTTCCACAAGTCTGATAACTCAGAGAAATCTGCTGAAGAGCTTGTCGCTTATTATGCTGAGCTTAAGAAGAAGTTCCCAATCATCTCAATTGAGGATGGTTGCGATGAAAACGATTGGGATGGTTGGAAAACTCTTACCGATGAAATTGGTGCGACCACTCAGCTTGTTGGAGATGACCTTTTCGTGACGAATACCGATTTCCTTTCTAAGGGAATTGACCTCGGAGTCGGAAACTCGATCCTTGTGAAGGTAAATCAGATTGGTTCACTCACCGAGACCTTTGACGCAATCGAGATGGCTAAGGAGAACAGCTACACCGCTGTTATCTCTCATCGTTCTGGTGAAACAGAAGATGCGACCATTGCTGATATCGCGGTTGCGACCAATGCAGGTCAAATCAAGACTGGTTCCATGAGCCGTTCTGACCGGACTGCTAAGTACAATCAGCTTCTTCGTATCGAAGAGGAACTCGGTGACGAGGCCATCTTCGGCGGTAAGATGAAGGTGAAGTTCTAAGTGAAATCGACTTTGATTTTGACTGACTAATTTTAAAGGGAGCCTGCTGGCTCCCTTTTTTGTGCGCAAATAGATCGATACTCGCTATACTCCCACACACTCGATGGATGTAACGTTGGAAGACATGGGCTGGGGAGAGGACTTTGAACGAGCCTTCAAGCCCTATCGCAAGCAGGGTTGGGTCCCTGGGCGCTTGCTTGAAGAAACGAAGATTAATTTCCGTGCTTGGATCGAAGAAGACGAAGAGCTGGAAGTCGTCACGAGTGGAAAAGTTTGGCACGAGGCCGAGAGCGACGCAGATCTTCCAGCGGTAGGGGACTGGGTTGCCATCGATGTGCAAGATGATGGCGATGAGCATATCATTCGCGCACGTCTTCCTCGACGTACCACCTTTTCCCGTAAGAAACCTGGCAATTCCTCTGAAGAGCAAGTCATTGCTGCCAATGTTGATCTAGTGGTAGTGGTTACCGATGCGCTCGCAGATTTCAATATCCGCCGTCTCGAGCGCTATCTCATTCTGATTGAAAAAAGTGGGGCGCAAGGATTGATTCTCGTTAATAAGGCTGATCTCGTAGAGGAGGAAGAGATGACGGCAATTAAGGAAGAGATTGCCGCTCTCGAAAGTCCAGTTCCGGTTCATGGAATTAGTGCCAAAGAAGGAACCGGAATGTCTCTGGTGCTTGAGCATCTTGAGGCGGGAATGACGATGGCTTTAGTAGGTTCGAGTGGAGTTGGGAAATCGACTTTGGTGAATCAGCTTCTTGAGCGAGAAGAGCTGCTTACCGGTGAAATCAATGAAGTGACCGGGAAGGGGCGTCACACCACCAGTTGGCGTGAACTTGTTTCTCTTCCTGAGGGAGGAATGCTGATCGACAATCCCGGTATTCGTGAGGTTCAGATGTGGACCGATGAAGAAACCTTGCGAGAAAGTTTCTCCGATATCGAAGAGCTCACCGCCGCTTGTAAGTTTTCTGACTGCCGTCACGAGAAAGACAAAGGCTGTGCTATTGTTGAGGCTGTCGAAAGCGGGGAACTCGATCCAGCTCGTTACCAGAATTTTCTAACGCTTGAAGATGAAATCGAAGAGCTTCGTAAGCGTCGCAAGAAAAGACAAATGGCCACCGAACGCTGGGCGAAACGAGACCGCAAAGTAAAAGCCCGGAACTGGGCGGATCGAGTTGAACTCGATCAGGAGAATCGAGGCGAGTACACTCCTGAGTGAGTTGTTCGGCTGACCTGGAGAGATTTGTTAAAACAGTAGAGAGCTTGCGCTCATCTTTCTGAGAGGAATTTCTGAGGGTTGTAGGTTGATAGGCTTACGCGCAATGTGATGACTTGTGCTAACTAACTAACACTAACTAACTTGAGTCAGAAGCCCTATCATGAATGATAGTCAAGTTTACTCCAGG
>CAYUHN010000085.1:0-13659 GCA_964444495.1 uncultured Roseibacillus sp.
GCACCCAGCGCTCCGACTTTGTGGCATCGTTCACGAAGACGTTCGACGCTGCGCTCACTGCCACTTGGAGAGAACCCGATCCGTCTTCAGACCAAAGAGTGATCAGCCTTTTTGTTACCAATCTCACTACCTCTACCGATCTTAATGAAGGAACTGCGGTTGCGACCATGACTGCCGCAATTGATCCCGCCACTTGGTTAGGCACTGGTCTCTTGATAGACAACGGAGCAATCGACGATATTAGAGTCGAGGGACCTGGCTTCCAAGGCTGGAAAGAAAACCGTTTTCCTGGCTTAGAAGGTGGAGCCATCGGGGACGATGATTTTGATGGCTTAGCTAACAGCTTCGAATACGCTTACGGATTAAACCCCTTGGTAGCTAATAGTGCAGAGGAAATTCCGTCTCCTACTCTCAACGAAGATGAGTTCAGACTATCTCTCCCAGAACTTCCTCGCGCCGAAGATATTTTAGTTGAAGTCCATGAGTCGACTGACCTCACGTTCTGGGATACTATTGAAGGAGTCGAAGGAAAAGGCGTTCGTGATTTTATCTTTTCAACAGAAAACATCCCCCGGCTCTTTCTTTCAACCTCATTAGAAATTTGTGAGTAATCTGCGGCCGCTTATTTGAAAAACGGTTTCTGCTCGCCAGCCACGGAAACACTCTCTCACCTCTTTCGCCCTAGAGAACGAGAGGGTTTCCGAACTCGTCCCACTTTAGCTTCCGAGCGTGCTCGTTCTTGAGAAACACTACGAATGGGGCGCAAAGGCTCGCTCTTTTTAGCTGCCTTCTCTTCCAGCTCTTCGTTCTTATCTTCGGAAACCTTATCGTTTTCATTCGTCTCAAAATTGTCAGACTCTGCTTCCTTTTTAATTTTTTCATCTACAACGACATCGCTCTCCAAACCATCGATATTGGCTTTTTCTTCCTCAAGCTCATCACTCTTGAGCTTTTTCACCTCTTCGCAGTCAGCACTGTTCTCCGATTTCCGACCTTCTCCAACTTTCTCAGTCCCAACTTGTTTCCGTCCCTCTTGCTGCCGAGTCGCCACCCAATCAGCCTGGCGACCTTCCATCTCCAAAATCCTTTCTTCGAGAGCTTCTTGAGTCTTTTTAGCCTTCTCCATTCCCTCCTCAAATTCATCCCGCTGAAGCCGCCACTCCTCCTCAACCTCAGCCAATTCTCGCTTAGCCTCAACAACTCGTGCTTTAAACTGCCCCCACATCCAGTGCCCCATCAGTAGGCCACATAAAAAAGTAGCCACCCCTAGAAGCAAATTCCATATTGCGAGCTCAGTCAGAAAAAATCGCGCTGTATCTACCATAATATTAGTTACTTAAATTATTTTACAAGAAGTTCACCTCGTCCCGCGGGCATAACTGGGGTTTCCGAAAACACCACCTCTTCAAGACGACTCTCGCTCACTCCTCGCTTTCCTAGAGCCTCGCCTATCACTCTAGCTTGCCTTCTAGCTAACTCCTCCTCCCCAGGGGCTGCAGCCACTCCTAAAATAAAGGAACCTGCCTGAGGATAAAGCTCGATGGTTTTTGCTAAACTTTCAACCGCCTCTTGACCCGCCAGAGTCAAACGCTCACTCCCCTCTTCGAATTGAATTCGTCCTTCTAACAAACCTCGCTGAAGAGTACGTAGCTTCTCCCCATTCAAATGAGTAGAGAGCTTGCGAGAAGTAAAGTGATAACTGGACGGAAAGCTTTGAGGCTCGAACTGCAAGAGACGACCACTAGCTGCCTGCGCTACAAGCTCACGAAGCTCTTCTTCTTCCGTTGGGACCGTTTCCCCTTCCCAAGTCACTTCGCGCGCCAACCAATCAAGCTGAAAATTCCCAACCTCGCGCTCCAACATTCTCTCTACTACAAAAGAAATAGCCAAGGCCTCATCGCGAGAAAGAAAGGAACCCTCATCGCTTTGCAAAGCCTTTGTTAATCCCACTTCATCATTACCAAAAATGAGAGCCACCGCCTCTGGAGGCATCCGTCCTTCAATGCTCAACTCTCCGCGCAATCGCGAAAGGCGAAACCAACCACGCACCAGAAGGTTATCCTCTACTCGACTCACTCCAGAAACGCTCTCGACTCGGGCTAAAACCTGCTCTGCCTCCTCTTTCGTTCCTACCAGACCACCGACCTGGTAGCTGGTATATTCACCATTCACTGTCGGTTCAATGACTCCCTCCTCTATCAGTGCATTCATCACTGAAATCTCTACCCCTGGAAAAACCTGTTTCTCCAGAAAATGAAGCTGGAATTTCATCACCAGAGGCACAAAAAGCCCGGCCATAAAGATGATAAGAACTCTCACACTCGGAGTTTACCTGCAAATGCCTGCTAACGAAACCCCCAAAAGCGTCTGTGGACGTTAACTCGCCCCCTCAACCCCTATATTTTTACGCCAAACCTGCGAATCTCGGCCACTTTTCGAGAGTTGTTCTCTCCGAGTTTCGGGAAGCTCTCCAACCAATCCAAGAGAATACCCTAAGGACGAAAAAAACGTTGCAGCTCTATTGGTGAGAGCAAAAACCGACTGCAGCCCCATTTCACGAGCTTTTTCTTCTGCAGCTGCCACCAATTCGCCTCCATATCCTCGTCCTTCATGGCTCTTCTTTACATAAAGACAGGCTAATTCTCCCTCACGGCTCCCATCATAGGCGTGAACCGCCACAGTTCCCACCACATTATCATCGACCAATAACAACAGAAAATCTTCGCGACGCTCCCAGACCTGATCGTAGGTCCGTGGCACCAAATGAGTCGCTCTAACTGAACGCCCCATCATCGCCAAAACCTCAGGAATATCCTCTTCCCTCAGACCCCGCAGACAACGATAACTATCAGAATGCACCATGGTGCCGACCCCTTCGTTCGAAAAAATCTCACTCGTAAGCGCTCCTTGCAAATGACCATCTAACAAATGAACCCTAGGAACCCCTTGCCGGCAAAGCTTCGCCGCTTGCGCAAGAATCTCTGGCTTTTCTTCTTCCTGAATCGCTGATTCCGAAATACTCGGACGCAATTCCATCGCTGGCCAATCATTAAGCAAAACCATCAACTTGGCCGCCGACAATTCACAAGCTAACTGACCAAGAGAATCCGACAAAACTGCGCGTCCACTTCCATCCACTAAAGCTGCTTGTCCTCGGCTCAACAATGAATCACATGCCTCAACACAATCATTTTCACCTAATGGGCTCTCCACTTTTTCCGCACGAAATTCCGCTTCTACCGCCCAATCTACAACATCTCCAACATCTCCACCCATTACGACCACTACTAACCCCACTCCAATTCGTTGCAGCGTGATAAGATCTAAAAGAGTTTCTGCCACTGCGGCATCAGGTAATAAACCTTCATCAAAACAAACGACAAAGATCTTGCCGGCGAAGAGCGGCACATACTGTAAAACTTCTCTAACGTCCGTCATTGGCGAACTTAATCGTTTTTAAAATCCCATTCCCCCTCCTCCTTGAAGTGCTTTCCGAAGCTCTTCTTGGAAGCTCACCAAATCCTCATGCGAAGGCTGATAATTTGCCGTGTCTGGGTCAAGGGAGGGGCGACCCATTTGGTCGATAGACCAGCGTCCCTTCTCTCCATCGCTAAAGGTTACATAGCCCGACACCACGGTGCCCGGAATCGCGATCTGATCAACAGTCAGACTCACCTGCCCCCCAGGAACAGGAGCATCAAGAACATGAACCTCTTCCTCGGAATTCTCCTCAAAAGCCTCTTCCTCCTCTTGCTCCGGAGCCTCTTCTTCTTGACTCTTTATCTCCAACTCCAAATCAAGAACAACAAAACGCATGTCCATATAGGTGACATTGAGTTCGTAGGTTTCGGTCAATTTCTTTTGTAAATCAGCCAGTTGATCTCCTTCCGCAGCCCAATCCCCCAAGGACTGAACTTGCTCCTCACTTAAGTCTTTCGCAGAAAACATGGTTGTCTCTATGTCAAGGAGGTGGTCATCGACAACCTTTTGCTAACGAAATCTCTGCCAGCGTAACAGAGCCCCAAATATATCCAAGCTCTTCAGAGTGGTTCAGAATGGCGAACATCACGAATTAATATCTGACAACTCGTCACTCCTCGAAAAACATTTCGGTCTATCGTAAAGGCTACATCCCATGGAGGCTCAGGCAATTTCACCGTACCTCCTCCGAAAAACATCGCCTCCTTCTCAGATTGCCCCTGACGCAACCACAGCTTAAGGTGCTTTTGCTTCAGCACCCTGGGCTCTTCGGTAGGCCAAACCTCATTTGACACAAAAACGGGCTGTGGATTACCTGAACCAAACGGCTGCAGGCGTTCATACTGTTGCAGAAAATCCATATTCAAATCAGCGAGGGACAAAACACCATCGAGATGAAGACGAGGCATAAGGGCCTCCGCTGAAGCATTCTCTTTCACGAAACAAATGAAGTTCTTCCGAAATTCCTCCAAATGACCTTCCTCAATACTGATCCCCGCAGCCATATGGTGACCTCCCCCCGCGATAAGAATCTCCTTCGAAGCATGAATCGCCTTCACAAGGGAGACGCCCTCAACGCTTCGTCCACTCCCCTTACCCATTCCTTCATCATCAATCGCAATCACAAAAGCAGGGCGATGGTATTTCCGCATCAATCGCGATGCCACAATTCCCACCACACCAGGATGCCAATTACGCGCCCCTACCACAATAGCAGGTTCGGTTTTCAAATCGTGGGCCTCTAATAACTGCGCTTCGGCTTCCTCCAGAATACGAAGCTCCATCTTTTGACGCTGGCGGTTATAATCGTCCAATTTCTCGGCTAGAACAAACGCTTGTTCATCACAAGATTCCTGCAGAGTCAGCAAAGCCTCCTCGGGTCGGTCCATTCGACCCGCAGCATTGATCCGAGGCCCGAGACGAAACCCCACATCACCACTGGTCGTCAAGCCATTGAGCCCTGTCACTTTCATCAAAGCCCGCAATCCTGCATTCTTTGATTTCGGAAGTCGCCGCAGCCCTTGGCGCACCAATAAACGATTCTCCCCGACTAAAGGAACAATATCCGCAATGGTAGCCACAGCGACTAGATCGAGTACGTCTTTTAAATCAAAGTCTTCACGAGTTCGCGTCTTAAGAAGTCCGTGAGCCAACTTAAAGACCACGCCTGCCGCACAGAGGTAAGAATACGGAGTATCCTCAAACTTGGGATTTACTAAGGCAACACAATCAGGCCGGCCTTGCTCACCCCTCTCATGATGGTCCACTACGATGACATCGACTCCCTGCTTACCCAGCTCCGAAATAGGTTCATGCGAAACAGTCCCGCAATCAACCGCAATCAGCAACTGAGGAAGACCTTCACTCATACAACGTTCGAAGGCTTTCTGGCTCAGACCATAGCCCTCCAAACTCCGGATCGGGATAAAAGAACGCACTTTTGCTCCATATGCTTTGAGCACTGCAGCCATCAAAGTGATAGAGCTGATGCCATCGACGTCATAATCGCCATAAACACAAATCTCCTCTCCCTTATCAACCGCTTGAAAAATGCGCTCTACGGCTTCCCTCATCTCTGGCAATTCAAAGGGGTCGCTTAGATCACGTAACTTAGGATCCAAGAAAGGTCCTAGCTCAGTTTCTTCACAAAATCCTCGTTGCCCCAACAAACTCCGCAGCACGGGGTGAAGATCGGCCACCAAGCCGCCTTCTGGGATGGTCTCAGGAGGTTTCCTGAGAACCCAATTACACGAGCTTTGAGATGCAGAGGTCATTCGGTTTTGGTAACTTAAGACCAGTTCGGCCCACACTCAAGACGAGACCTCCAGCAAGGAGAAAAAACCCGTTAAGGCCCATCTAAATCGTGATAAATAAACGCTTTGGACCTTCATCTTCTCATCAAATAAGAAAATCTTCTCGCTCTTCCTCCAAGCTCTGGTTACCTCCCGTCGCCCAAAGCTATGGTTATCGTTCAGAAATATGGCGGAACTTCCGTCGGTTCCTTCGATCGAATCCGCAATGTTGCTCAGAGGGTGCAAGCCCTCCACAAAGAGGGCCATCAAGTTGCGGTCGTCGTCTCCGCCATGTCTGGGGTCACTGACAAACTCATTGCAATGGCCAAAGAGATGAGTTCCAACCCGCCCGAGCGTGAATTGGATGTCCTCGTCTCAACGGGAGAACAACAATCAATAGCCCTTCTCTCCATGGCTCTATGCGAATTGGGAGTTCCTGCTCAATCCATCACCGGACGACAAGCAGGCCTACGCACCTCGGGGACACACACTCGAGCCCGCATTGACTCCTTGAATGGCAAGGAAACTCAAGCTCTTCTCAAAGAAGGAAAAGTCCTGATTATTGCGGGCTTCCAAGGCATCAACAACGAAGGAGAAATCCAGACTCTTGGCCGCGGTGGCTCCGACCTCTCGGCCATTGCCATTGCGGCCTCCCTCGAAGCAGATATCTGCCAAATCCTTACCGATGTTGATGGCGTCTACACCGCCGACCCACGCGTCGTCAAAAATGCCCGCAAACTTCCCGAAATTTCTTATGATGAACTTCTCGAACTGGCCTCTGTTGGCACCAAGGTCATGCAAAGCCGCTCGGTCGAATTTGCGAAAAAATTTGGCGTCAAATTTGAAGTACGCTCCTCTCTCAACACCAATCCCGGAACTATCGTGACTGAAGAACACCCCAATATGGAGTCGGTCGTCATTCGTGGCGTCTCCATCGAACGCTCCCAAGCCCGAATCACCATCTCAGGGATCCCCGACGAACCCGGAATGTCCGCTCGTATCCTAGAAGAGCTTGCCGAAGAAGAGATCAACATCGATATGATCGTCTCTAATATCGCATCCGATGGCTGCGCTCGTCACTCCTTCACGATGCACACCAATGATCTCGGACGTGCTCAAGCAGCTCTACAGCGCATTCTCCCTAGCCTCTCTGAGCAAGCCAAGGTGGGCACCGAAGCCGCCATCGCCAAGCTCTCCGTAGTTGGTATTGGCATGCGCTCGCACTCCGGCGTAGCCGCACAAATGTTTAAGGCCCTCGGAGAAGCAGGAATCAACATCGGGATGATCACCACCTCCGAAATCAAAATTTCGGTCACCGTCCCCGAACACCTCATCGAACAAGCCGCTCAGGCCGTTCATGACTCCTTCAAGCTAGACAAAGCTCCAGCCTAACAAATAGCAATCCATGCACGCCACTTTGTTCCAATTAAAAAATTGGAACAACCGCACGGCTCAACTCATGTGACAGCTACAAAAATGGTGAAAATATGCTATTCAATTTGAAGAATCCAGTTTCGGGCTTATAGATAAAAAATTATGAAAATCGCACATGTAGGGCCGATCATCGGTTTATTCGGAATCTTATTGAGTTTAACATCCTGCAAGAACCAACAGGCTGAAGCTCAAGAGACAAACGCAGGAAGAAAATTAGTTCGAGAAGCCATCGAAGCTCACGGAGGGATCGAAAAATGGAGAAATAATGGCTCTCTCCAATTTCGATGGTCCTATCACATGACCGATCGGGATCGAGTCGCCGACTCTCTCCAAGTGGTTAACCCGATCACTTACGAAGCCACCCATTCTGTTCCCGACAGTGAAATGAAATTTGGAAGAACCGAAGATGGCAGCTACTGGGTCAGCCCTCCCGAAGCCACCTTCTTTCCACCAGTTCAATTTTGGACCCTTACCCCAATCTACTTTATCGGTATTCCATTCGTATTTGAAGACGATCAGATCAACTACGAATTACTTTCCGAACCCAAGGAATTCCAAGGGAAAGATTACACTCAAGTCAAAATCACCTACCAAACTGGCGCGGGAGAGTCTGCGGACGATTTTTATGTAATGCTCATTGATCCCGAGACAAAATTGGTAAGAGGCGCTTATTACATAGTTACGAATCCTTTGGTTTACAAAGGAGGTCCTACCATCGAAAAATTCATCTCTTTGGACAATTTAACAGAAGTCGGAGGACTCCTTTTAGCAGGAGGGCATAAAACCTATAGCATGACCGATGGCGTTATTGGAGACCAACTACGATTCACCGAAGTGAGCGACGTCAAATTCCTAAAAAACGAAAACGTTGACTTTTCAGTCCCCGAAAGTGCTAAAATTCTTGAGCCAGTTCCAAAATCTTAAACAATTCACTTCCTAGCAACCTGTAGGAGACTTCACCTATTTCCATACTAAACACAGAATTCCAGTTGACCCGAAGCCTCATCGAACCTATGGACGCTAGACTCTTGCGATTGGGTTAGCTTGTCGAAAGACTCTCTCAATCATCTTACCGCTAGGAAAAAATACGATTATGGCCACTACCAAAGAACGAAATAAGAACAGAACTCGTCCCACCAAGTCGAATTCTGCAAGAAGAAAACGTCAAGCTGATCACCGGAAGCGTCTCATCGCATTGGGTATGGACGAGGCTATTGTGAACCAAATGAGCCCGAATGCGGTTCGCACCAAGCTCAAATACCCCGTTAAGGTAGTCAAAGAGCTAGCAGCTCAGAAGTAATCCCGAATTCTTCACTAGATTTCAAAAAGGCCGCATTGAATGCGGCCTTTTTTGTGCCCTTCAAGCTTAGAGATTCGGTAGGTATCTCTTAGCCCTACTGATATCATTCCTCGAAGAAAGCTGGGGTGAGATCGAATTTTCCCATTGAGAGCCCAGAAAAGACCTTTAGTCTCCTGAGAATGCTTCGACCCCTTCTCCTTCTTCTCCTACCAGCTAGTCTTGGAGCGGTCCCTCTCAGCCAATCAGGAGAACAGTTTGTGCAAACCTTCGAAGGCGATGGCTTTGGAGACTGGCAACTCTCCGGAGAAGCCTTTGGCAAAGGCCCAGCTGTCGAGTTGCCTCCCGAATTGAACGGAACGGTCAGTGGTTACAGCGAGGAATCCTTTGGCTCATCCGCCAGAAACGGCCTCACTCAAATGGGAGAGCTTGAGTCCCCTAGCTTTGTTCTCAAAAATCCCTACCTCAGCTTTCTCATCGCTGGACTCGGCGAAAACGTTGGCCTCGAAATGCAGGTGGAAGGGAAAGTCATCTTTTCGGCCAAGCCTCGCAAACCATTCGCACTACAACGCGTAACTTGGGATGTCTCTCCATGGAAAGGACAAGCCATCTCCTTTCGCCTCTTTGACGAAAGTGAATCTGGATTCATCATCCTCGACCACCTCATCTCACACAGTTACGCCAACCCCGTCTTTCCTCGCTCCACCCGAGAAGGACAACCCTACGAACCAAATCTAATCAGTTCGCCTGCAGCCCCAGGAATGCTACTAGCAAAAGAGCTGACCGCCTCCGTCTTCGCAGACCATCAAACTCACCAAGTCTACTCTCCCACCGCCCTCAGCGTATCAGACAACGGCCAAATTTATGTCGTCGAAACTCATCGCTTCCGAGCCGGGGTGGAAGACAACCGTGACTTTCTCTACTGGGTCGGCGACGACATCGCATCCCGCACCACCGATGACCGCCAAAAGATGTATGAGAAGTGGCAACACAAATTACCTCTTGAGGCTTTCACGAAAGAAAGCGAAGTCGTTCGACTGTTAGAGGATAACAACAGCGACGATCGAGCGGATCAAAGCTCCATCTTTGCTGATGGCTTTAATGACCTTCTTGATGGTACTGGCGCAGGAATCTTTACCTTCGATGACCAAGTTTATCTCGCCTGTATTCCAAACATATACTCTCTAGAGGACCATAACCACAATGGTTCGATCAGCGCCGAGGAGAAAGAAGTCATTGCCGACGGCTTCGGTGTGCGCGTCTCTCTCTCCGGTCACGACCTCAACGGCTTCACTCTCGGACCCGATGGCCGCATCTACGGCACCATGGGCGACCGCGGACTCTCCCTCATCACGCGTGAAGGCGTATCGTATCAATACACGGACCAAGGAGTCGCCTTTCGGTTCGAGCCCGACGGCTCTAAATTCGAAATCTTTCACACTGGCCTCCGCAACCCCAAAGAACTCGCCTTCAACACATGGGGCGACGCCTTCTCAGTAGATAACAATGCCGATATGGGTGACCTCGCCCGCTTGGTCTATCTCGTCGACGGAGCTGACTCTGGTTGGCGAACTGACCACCAAACGATGCACTCCTTTCATCGCCAAATTGGATTACCCGAGCGCCCCGGTAATCTCTGGATGGAAGAACGCCGCTGGGACCTCGCCAATGACCAACAACCAAGCTGGCTCATCCCTCCGATCGAAAATCTTAGCAACGGTCCTTCCGGTCTCACCTATCAACCTGGAACTGCTCTAGGAGGGCTCTTTGCCGATCACTTCCTCCTCTGCGATTATAAAGGCGGCCCGTCAGCCTCCGGAATTCATGCTTTCACAGTCACACCCGAGGGATCGTCATATCAAATCGCTGAAGTCAAAAAATTCGCTTGGGGAATTGGAGTCACTGATTTGGACTTCGGCCCAAATGGCAACCTCTATCTAACCGACTTTGGCACCGGATGGAAATCCGATGCACAAGGCCAAGTCTTAGTGGTCGCCCCTACTCAACCCCATGAGAAGGCCCATAATTCTGCTCTTCTTTTCGCTGAAGGATTCCCTCACCGAAGTGAAGAAGAACTGGCTGCCCTGCTCTCCCATCCCGACCTGCGGATTCGTCTACGTTCGCAACTAGCTCTGGCAAAAAAGCCAAAGGCTCACGAGACCTTTCACCAGCTGTTATTTCAAGGAAATAGACTCAAAGAATTCTCTTCCGAACAAGTCCATGCTCCAGAGCTCCGTCATGCCATTTGGGGGTTAAGCTGGCTCGCTCGTCATAAAAACGATCTTGCCGCCTCCGATTTGTTAGCGATCCTCCAAAGTCCTCATCCCGAACTTCGCGCCCAAAGCGCGAAAGGCCTCGGTGAATCCTCTGGTAAAAACACCACCGCTCTCATCTCGGCCCTCCGCGACCCTTCCAGCCGAGTGCGATTCTTTGCAGCTCTGTCCTTAGGCCGTCTTCAAGCTCCCGAAGCCGCAGACCAATTAGTAAAACTCGCCCTCCATGCAGGTAAAAAAAACGATCCCTATCTCCGACATGCTGCAGTGCAGGGACTTGCAGGATGCCTCAACGAAAACGAACTTCTTAAAGCCTCCAGCCATCCTTCTCCCCACGTTCGCCTCGCATCCCTCCTAGTCTTGCGACAGAAGCGAGATCCCCGCATCAGCCAATTTCTCTCAGACTCCAAACCCTCTCTCCAAACCGAAGCCATTCGCATCATTCATGACACCCCCATCGAATCAGCCCGCCCCGCACTCCTTCCCCTTGTCGATCGTTCACTACAAGGCAATTCCTCGCCCCTCTCTGCTCCGATCTGGCGACGACTTGTCTTCTCTGTCTTCCGACTCGGCGGAACGGAAAATGCAGCCCGCTTAATCACCATCGCAAATTCTCCTCAAGTCCCTCTTCACGCACGAAAACAAGCCCTCGAACTTCTCAAACAATGGACCACCCCTCACCCCGTTGATCAATCCTTAGGCCGGCACGCCCCGCTCTCTTCTCGTCCACTTAACGAAATCCAACCACTACTGGAAAACAGGCTTGGTCCTCTCTTAAAAGCGCAAAGCCCCACGGTTACTGAAGCCCTGTCCCTCATCGCTCATTATCAACTCTCTCCCCAAGAATTATCAACCGAAGCTCTTCACTCCTTCGTCACCGAACAAAAAATACCTCCAGCTGCCCGCGCCACCGCGCTCACTCTTATAGCCAAAAACGATCAATTCTCCCTTCCTCCTCTACTTCTCAAACTTCTCGAAACAAATTCCACTCCCCCTTCTCTCAAACTTGTGGCCCTTGAGCTCTTCTCAAAACGTGAACCCGAGAAATCCTTCCCCTACCTTGAGCAAGCGCTCAAAGCTAAGAACCTCACCTACCGCCAAGGCGCGGTCAGCCTATTGGCCTCATACTCCGATCCGAGGGGAGCAACCCTAGTAACCAAGTACTTTAACGACCTGACTACGGGACAAAAACGTGATCGAAAAATCGAACTTGAAATGACCTCTGTCGCCTCACTCCTCAATGATCCCATCGCCGAAGAAGCACTCAATTCTTATCGCAAGACTCTAGAAGAAACCCCTCTCGGCCCTTACCAAAAGAGCCTCTTTGGAGGAAATCGAGCTAGAGGTAAAGCTCTCTTCGAAAGTCATCCCGTCGGCCAATGCTCTCGCTGCCATTCTCGTGCAAAAAATGGAAGCGCCCAAAACATGGCTGGTCCAAATCTTTCAAAAATAGGCAAAAACTCTGAGCAATACTTATTAGAATCCCTCCTCTTTCCTTCGGCTCAAATTGCTTCTGGATATGCACCTATCCAACTCACCTTAAACAATGGAACAACCCTCTCTGGCCCCTTATTAGAGAGCGCACCCGATTTCATTAAACTCACCGTAGAAGGAAAAGCACGTCAAATATCCCGTGACGAAATCAAAGAGACAAGCAAACCAGTATCCCCCATGCCTACTATGAAAGGCCTTCTCGAACCTCACGAACTCCGTGACCTCGTCACCTATTTAAAGAGCCTCTCTCTCCAGAGAAAAAACGCCAAGTAGCGCGAACCCCACTTGGCAAGATCGCTTATCCCCCCACCAACAAATCAAACCTACTAGAAATTAGTGACAAACTCAACCTCTCCCCAACGGAGAGGAATATGCATGTTCACAAGGCCTTGTGGGCTCCAAACCCAGTTATCTTCGGGATGTTGCTGCTCTTCGGGATTAAGAGCTCCACCGGTTAAATCGGTGCCATGAGGAGGATTGCGGACATACTTGTCATTCTCAACGGTGTGTTTCCACTGCACGCGTGAGAGATTGACTCGCCAGTAATCACCAGGCTTCGGCGGACTACTTTTTTTGTTATGATATTGAGCAAGTTCAAGCCAAGGGAAGGAAAGGTGCGCCTCCCACCCTCGATCTTCGCTACTTGGGTCATTGAGGGTTCCGTGCACAATCACCTTTTTCTGAAGTCCTTTCATGTTGCAACCCAGAATCGGTTCTCCTCCTTGATTATAAGGCTTGGGAAGAGAAAGCTCCCAGATGGTTCCGAGCGCATTCATTTCGAACTCATAGTAATTGAGACCATCACAGTCGGGATCAATAAAAACTTCGATATCATTATCCTGAAAAATGATTTCGTTTTGCTGAGTGATCGTACCCCAGACATGAGGCTCTTCCATCTCAACGCGCACGTGAAAGAACTCATCGTCCCATGCCATTTTAAATCGCGAGCGAAAACGAGGAGCAAGAGAAGGCTGACCAGTGATATCAACGAAGTCTTCACTCCAGGGAACTTGAGCCCAGTCGCTCTCGGAATTAATTCGAGGGCACTTATAAACACGGCGCAGGGATTCTTGCCAATAATCATTCATCTTGCGCAGAAAAATAGAAGGTCTTGCTAATGGTCACAACCTTCGAAAACACCAGATTACGACGCTAGTAAACGACCATAATGCGGAGAATAGCTAAACAGACAGAATCTGACTTAGTTTCCACTTGGTCTCTCGCCGAAAAAACCAATAGTGCTAGCCAAGCTGTTTCCTTTTAACGCATTACGCGTTCATTTCCAATTTCGAACAAATCCCATCGCAAAGTTAAATATTGAAGAATCTAAAATTATTGACGATTCTTTTCACAATCATGAAGGCTATTCCCAAAGCCCTTTTGCTTCTCG
>CAYUHN010000086.1:0-13502 GCA_964444495.1 uncultured Roseibacillus sp.
TACTGAAACCACAAATTTGGGTCAAGGCTATTATTGTATTTCTATCTAGTAATCTTGTTCGGGGTAGTGATTGATATCGGAAATATTTTGCCGTTTTTTTAATGGGTTGAAAAGCGAAGTGATTTGACACAGAGGAAATTTATGAAGGAATTAATTACTACCGTTGGTCTAGTATTTTTTACCGATTTTCGGTTTTCCATGATGAATAGCCTATTTTCTATTTCTACTCGTTTGAGTAGTTTTCTTTTTCGCTTGGCCTTTGTTGTTTTGCGATGTCGACGGGCGGTGCTTGACCAGGCGGGCAGAGAAAAGAGAAGATGGGGTTTGCAGAGTGAGCGGACTTCTTATTGGATAGTTAGAGAATGAACCAACGAAGGCTATTTTTCTGGGTGCTGAGCTCTGCGCTAGCGGGTTTTCTTTTTGGATTTGATGCGGTGGTTATTTCCGGAGCGGAAAAAACGATCCAAGAATTGTGGGATTTGAATGATTCTCAGCACGGATGGGCCGTGGCAGCCGCGTTGTGGGGGACAGTAGTTGGTTCGCTTTTAGGAGGGGTGCCATCTGATCGATTTGGCCGTAAGAAAACGCTGATGGCGATCGGAGTTCTTTATCTCATTTCGTCTATTTGGTCCGCATTGGCGGGCGGTCTATCGACTTTTATTATTGCGCGTTTTTTGGGTGGTCTAGGAGTGGGTGTATCTACTGTGGTAGGACCGATGTATATTTCCGAAATTGCTCCTGCAGAGAAGAGAGGTCGTTTGGCGGGTCTATTTCAGTTCAATATTGTGTTTGGGGTTTTCATCGCATTTTTTTCGAATGCGCTTTTTGGAAATATATTGGGAGAAAGCGCTTGGCGTTGGATGTTAGGAATTGAGGCGCTCCCAGCTATTATCTATGTCTTTTTGTGTTTCACAATTCCGGAAAGTCCTCGTTGGTTGATCTCGAAGAAAGGAGATCGTGAGGGAGGAAAGAAAATTCTCAGAATGGCTCGAGAGAATGCAAGTGAAGAGGAGCTAGAGAAACTGGTGTGTGAAATCGAGGAGGGAAGTGGGACTGTGGAAAAAAAGGCGTTTTCTCTTTCTCGCTTAAAAGTTCCTCTGATGTTGGCCTTCCTGATCGCCTTTTTTAATCAGCTCTCGGGAATCAACGTGATTCTCTACTTTGCTCCTCGTTTGTTAGGATTGGCAGGTATTGATAATCCTTTGATGGCTTCTATTTCTCTCGGAATCGTGAACCTAGCATTCACTTTCGTCGGGTTGTGGCTGATCGATCGCTTGGGTCGTAAGCAATTGCTGTTGATTGGTTCGTTTGGCTATATTATTTCGCTTGGGATTTGTGCGTGGGCTTTCTTGAGTATGCCGGCGTTTAAGGTCGTTTCGAGTGCTATCGATTTGGAGGGAGCTGCTGCTAAGGTTGAGAAATTAGCAACAGCTAATCGTACGGTCTCCAAGGAAGAGAAAGCTCAGGCTCAGAATCAGTTTAAAGAGGCTAAGGTCAAGCTTGCCTCGGTCACTGCGATTGATGGGTATGAAGGGGAGGTGGCGTCAGAGGTTGACGCATTGTCTACCGAGCAGGCCAAGGAGTTGGCGAGTTCTACGAAAGAAGAAGCTTCTAAAATTCTCGGAGGAAAAAGCACTCTAGTGCTACTATGTCTTCTTGGGTTTATCGCAGCTCATGCGGTGGGGCAGGGTGCCGTGATTTGGGTATTCATTGCTGAGATTTTCCCAACGGTCTCACGAGGTCTGGGGCAATCCTTCGGTTGTGGAACGCACTGGGTTTTGGCTGCGTTGTTGACTCAATTTTTTCCCATCGCAATTGGGAAGTTTGATGCGGGTTATATCTTCGCGTTCTTTGCCTTTATGATGGTCCTCCAACTTGTCTGGGTCCTCGTAATGGTTCCTGAGACCAAGGGCGTGCGGCTGGAAGATTTAGAGAAACGTCTGACAGGTAAAGAGGCCTGACGTTCGGTTAACGGTTCATCGGGCGTTTTTGAGAAGCTTTTCAAACAGCTCATGAGGTGGGGCGGTGAGGGATAGGGGATCGCCATAGTGGGGATGTGGGAAGATCAGTTGGTGGCAGCGAAGAAGCATTTGATCTTGGGTTCCGAGTTCTGCTGATTGAGCAAGACAAGTTTCAATGCCACTGTAGCGGAAGTCGCCGATGATGGGGTAACCAGAATGAAGGAGGTGGCGGCGAATCTGATGATAACGTCCGGTATGGGGGCGTGCTTCAATGAGAGATAAGTTTCGTGGCAAGCGTTGGAGAACTTTGAAGCGAGTGGAGGCTTCGCGAAGTGGTGCTTCAGGGGTTTTCTGTATAGGCTCTTCGCAGAGCCATTGGTCGGAAGTGGGGTGACCGACCACAATTGCTTGGTAGACTTTTTTGACCTTTCGGTTGTCAAAGGCGAGCCCGAGAGCGTTTGCGGAGTTTCGGTCTTTTGCCAGCAGTAACAGTCCTGTGGTGGGGCGATCTAGGCGATGACTGAGATAGACGTGTTGTCCGAGGTGATCTCGGAGCTCTTTCATGACGACACGGTCGTCTGGTTGGGGTTCATCGGCGGGATGAACGAGGTGCCCAGCTTCTTTGTCTACGGCGACGAGATAGTCATCTTCGAAGACAATTTTAGGTGAATTCATTTTGGCTCTGGAAGCCTAGAAGTTTGGCGAGAGCGTGATTCTGGCGCGGTCGTAATGATCGCTTGGCGAGAAAAGCCAGCCCGGATCGCGGTCGAGGAGTTCGTAGCCAGTAATCATGAATTCTGGGAGGAATTGATTGGAGTTGATTTCGTAGGCTTTCTCTCCAGTGTAATAGCCTTGAATACGGTATTCGTAGTTGTTGTCGAATCCATATCGTTCTGATGGAGCGGCAATCTCGGACTTTCGGTCAGGCTGTGCGCCACGAGCTTCGTTGAAAACGACAAGCTTGGATTGGCGAGCAGATTGTCCAGGTTTGCGCAAGTAACCCCAAAAGCGAGTCTGTTCGACAAAGTAACGACGCCCATAGTAAAAATCGCCTCGAGGTTCGGTGGCGATTTGATTTTCGCGTTCTACGACACTGGGGCCACCCATGTTAGGGGTGCCGCCACCTGAATAAGTGCCTACTGATCCAATAGCGTTTCCGCAGGAAGAAAGAAGCGAAAGCGCAGGAAAGGCGGCAAGGAGGAAACAGAGTCGCAACATCATGTGGTAAAAAGTGTGTGAAAAATGAGGCCTTGAAGGCAAGAGTGATTCGAGAGTGTTTATCCGAGGAGTTTCGCGCGAATAGCGTCGGTGACGGATTTGGGATTGGCTTTTCCTTTGCTGGCTTTCATGACCTGTCCGGTGAGGAAATTAATGAGTTTCTCGTTTCCGCCTTTGATTTCTGCGACTTGGTCGGGATTGTTGGCAATGGCTTCGTCAATAAAGCCTTCCATTGCTGAGTCATCGGCTGGCTCAAAGCCCATTTCTTTAGCTAAAGCTGCCGGTTCGGAATCTGGTTTTGCCCAGAGCGCGGTGTAGAGCTCTCTTGCTTGGCTGTTTGAGATAGTCCCGTCGTTCACGAGCGAAAGGACTTTGGCTGTGCTGGCAGCGCTGAGGGGGGCATCGCTAATTTCCACGTAATGCTCTTTGAGGAGGGAGAGGAGGTTGTTGATGACCCAGTTGGCGGCTTTCTTGGGAGGAGCGGAAGTGGCTTCGGCGACTTCTTCGAAATAGGCGGCGAGTTCCTTTTGAGAGGTGAGCACGGACGCATCATAAGCTGTCAGTTGATAGTCGTTTTGATAGCGCTCGGAGATTTCGTGCGGGAGTTCGGGAACCAGTGGACGTACTTTTTCTAGAAGTGGTGCGGTATGGATCGGAAGGAGATCTGGGCAGGGGAAGTAGCGGTAGTCGTGTGCGTCTTCCTTGGAGCGCATGAGCTGTGATTCACCCATGTCGTCATCCCAGCGCCAGGTTGATTGCTTTTGGCCGATTCCATTGTCGAGGTCCTGCGATTGGCGAGCGACTTCGTAATTGATGGCTCGTCGAACTGCTGAAATTGAATTGAGATTTTTGAGTTCGATGCGCTCGCCGAGGGGGTCTTCTTCTTTTTTGCGAATGGAGATGTTTACGTCACATCGCAATTGACCTCTTTCCATATCGGCATCGGAGATTCCGCCGTGAATGAGAAGCTGCTGGAGAGTCTTGATGTAAGCAAAAGCCTCTTCTGCGGAGTGGATGTCCGGCTCGGAAACGATTTCCATCAGCGGAGTGCCTGCGCGATTGAAGTCGATCAAAGAGCTACTGGCGAGGTGAGTAGATTTGGCGACGTCTTCTTCGAGGTGGATCCGATTCAGACGTACGATTTTACCCGGTTTGGCGATATTTTTCTGATGATCCTTAGGATAATTGTGATCATATAATGGGACGCCACCATTGAGGCAGAGAGGGAAATCCATCTGCGTCGTTTGGTAGTTCTTGGGCATATCTGGATAGAAATAATTTTTTCGATCCCATTTGGAGATTTCAGGCGAACCGCACCCAAGGAGCAGGCCTGCGAGCAGGGTCTTTTCAATCGCTTCTTGATTGAGAACTGGCAGTGCTCCGGGCAGACCTAGACAAGTTGGGCAAGTATTGGAATTGGGTTCGTCACCAAAAGAGGTGGGGCAGGGGCAGAACATCTTGGAAGCCGTTTTGACCTGGCAGTGGACTTCGAGACCGATGGTGACGAGGTATTTCATGTTGAGAGTGGAGTTAGAAAAGCTGGGACTGAGCCTCTTGTGAAGCGCTTATTCTTAGTCGCCCATCGCATTTTGCTGGCGAGCGATGTCATTGGAGGTCAGCCAACCGACGAGTTTTTGTTTATCAGAGGGGCTTACGACCGGAACTTGTTGATAGTCATGACGAATCAGCGCCTGTGCGGCTTTTTGGATGGAGGTGGAAGCGGTGACAGAAAGCACATCTTGTTTTGCGATGAGCTCGCTTAGAAGCATGTCTTCCGCTTGTTCTCGCAAATCATGACGAGTGACCACTCCGTGTAAGCGCTGTTCGCTGTCTAGCACCGGATAGGCGTGAAAGAGATGACTTTCTTCTCTTGCGATTGCTCTCGCTTCACCACAGGTCAGATTGGAGGCAAGGGAGAAAACATCGGTGGTCATGATCGACTGGACAGGAAGGGCTCGGTAGTCCTGAGCGCCTCGATAAGCGGGGAGAGAGCGGATATTGATTCCGTCTTGGAGAAGAAGAGCATCATAGATGGCGATGGGGCGGAGTCGTTTGGAGATCTGCCAAGCTACCACGTTGCCGGCCATGAGAGGCAAGATGAGGTCGTAGTTACCCGTCATCTCAAAAATAATTAAAAGTGAAGTGAAAGGGCAGCCGATAACGGCGGCAAACATCGCTCCCATCCCAAGTAGGACGCATCCTCCTACTGCGCTATGATCAGCAGGAAGAGCGGGTAGCCAAGCGACATCCGCTGAGGCCTGTGTGAGCAATACTCCTGCGATGGCTCCGAGGATTCCTCCTAAGAAAAGAGTAGGAGAGAAGAGGCCGCCAGAGCCTCCGCTGGCGTAGTTGAGAATCACTGCCGCCATTTTGCAAACGAAGAGAATGACAAGAATGGGGAGAATGAGATTATTCTGGAATGCGGCTTCGAGGCTATCGTAGCCGATACTAAAAACGGAATGACGGGCATTGCCATATTGACGGGTCAGATAGTAAGCGGCGAGTCCGATCAGTCCGCAGCTGAAGCCACCGATAGCGGGCTGTATCCAGCGAGGAAGAAGCGATTGTTTCCGAAATGTTTTGCGGAGTTGCAGGGTGCTAGTGGTAAAGAGGTGCCCGAAAAGTCCACAAGCAAGGCCAAGAGGAAGAGAGATCAGCATCCAGGGAGAGGTTGTGAATTCGGTTTGAATTTTGGTGGCGAGAATAGGATCTTCTCCCAAGATACTGCGAGAGAGTGCAGCTGCGATGACCACGGCGAAGACCATCCCGCCCAATGATTTCATCGAAAAGTTATCGAGTAGTTCTTCGAAGACGAAAGTCAGAGCGGAAAGAGGGGCATTGAAAGCGGCAGCGATTCCTGCGGCTACTCCGACAGGCATCATTGATTGAATCCGCGCTGCATCGCGAAATCCCCACCGTCCTAGTCGGGAGGCAATTGCGGCGCTGATGTGAACAGTTGGACCTTCGCGCCCGAGGCTATTTCCTAGGCCAATGTACAAACTGGCTAAAGCGAGGCGGGCGAGTCCGATGTAGCTGCGGACATGACCTCCGCGGTTGTAATAAGCCATTTTCGTTTGCGGGATACCGCTTCCGACCGCTTCAGGAGCATATCGGGTGGTGATCCAGCCTACGAGTAGCCCCCCTATAGTGGGGGCTAGAATCATAAGGGCAATGAATTGAGCAGGACTGCTCCCCTCGGCCAGATGCCAGAGCCCTTCAAAAATAGTTTCGATAGTGAGGTGAAAAACCACCGCAGCCAGTCCGCAAAGGATTCCCGCAACTACACATAGAACGAGAAAGCGTTGGTTGATGCTGAAGCGCTCACGCATCCATTCAGGGATTTCTTTGCGTATAAAGCTAGCCATCGTGACGGAGCAAGCTTCTGGAGGAAGGGGTTGCCTTTGGCAATGGTGTTTTCAAATTCAATTAAATCTATTCCCATCTTGACTATCTCGATTTGCTGACGAGGTCAGTAGGAATCGAACTTTGCGATTGGCTAGAAATAACGATAATACGGATTATGAAAAAGCTGGCATTGGGCCTCGTTGTGAGCCTCTGGTTTGGATTGAGTTGTTCTTCTTTTGGGGTGACCAAGGAGGTCGTGCAGGTCTTTTTCGCCTATTCTTTTCACGATACGGACAGCGCGATGGCCAGTGTGGATGGGAGTGGACAGTTTTTACAAGCTGAGGTGTGTTCTTGCCCGATCGTTCTTTCAGGAGCATTTCCAGAAGATTTGATTGCGGTTGTGGCGCAACCTAGGACTTTGGCTAGTAACAGCTCTGCTTACAATGTCTCGGATGCCAATCTTCTCAGTCTTTGCAAAATTGGACTCAGTGCGATAGTGGCAGGAGAATCAATCGAGGTCTTTATCGATTGCGAAAAATATCAGAAACCGGAGTTTCTTGAGCTCACTGATGAGCAAGTGCTTCGCTTTGCAGTGCGAGCTGTGGGAGAGACCCTTAAGAGTTACTATAAAGAAAGTGGAGAAGAGGGTGTTAGTGTAGAATTGAAACTTGTAAACACAAAGGGGGAGCTGGAAAAATGGAGCGAAGCGCTCGATCAAGTGTTCGAGGTGGGTGGGGGGAGCTAATGAGAGGGGAGATTTTTCTAACCTAAGGTGTAAAAGACAATTCGTCTTGGCTCAGAATCTTCGTTCACCACATTATTACTTCCGCTATCGGCTCTTTCGCAAGAAAAGGGGCAAGCTAGGAATCAGAAAAACTCGTAATGAATTTCTCATTTTTTAGAGATCGCTTCTATTGGTAGAGGGCCAAGGTCACGTCGATCATTTGAGATACTTTTCTTGGTATTCTGGAATAGTGTTAATGGGAGGGCGTTCTTCTTCGAGGATTTCTTTTTCGATTTGGTCGTATTCGCTACCACTAGCTTGTAGAGAACGGTAGATGGAAGAGAGTTCGCAGAGGTCGGTGACTTTGCCATGATCTTGGAGGCGGCCAAGGAAGCTTTGTAGAATACCAAAGGACATCTTGCCGAGGGCGTTGGTGTCTTGGTTACGATGCACACGTTGATCAAGGTCCACTTGCGCAAAGGCAGCCATGCCATCGCTTTTGTAGACGTCAAGAATGTGGGAAGTTTCCACGCCGTAGCCGATGGGGAAAGGGATTTTTTCTAGGGTAGAGCGTCGTACTGCGTATTCGCCGGAGAGGGGCTGAAAGAGTTGCGTGAGCTCAGGATAGAATAAGCTGAAGAGTGGCCTTACGAGAATTTCTGTAACACGGCCACCTCCAGTTGGTCGGATTCCTTGCGAAAAAGCGAGAGGGCGTTCGTAGAAGGCTTTGACGTAGCTCACTTCTGGTTTTTCCAATAAGGGGCCAATTAGTCCATAGACGAAGCGAGGATGAATATTGGCTATGTCTGCGTCGACGTAGGCGATGATGTCTCCTTCGAGTTTGTGAATGGCTTTCCAAAGGTTTTCCCCCTTACCACGCTTGAAGCCAGTGGTGGACATGATGTCGCCAGAGAAGTGGAAGTCAGCGCCAAAGGATTGAGCAACTTCACCAGTTTTATCGTCGGAGCCAGAATCAATCACGGCGATCTCGTCGATGAGAGGGAAGCGATCCATGAGTTCACTTTTAAGAATGACGACTACTTTCCCGATAGTGGCTTCCTCATTGAGAGTTGGAATACAGAGCGAAATTTTGAGCCCGAGCTCTTCTTTCTTTTCGCAAAGAGCTTTGAGGTCAGCGAAGTCGGAGTGGTGGAAGGTATTGGTCTTGAGCCACATAATAGTGAGTTTGCGAATTGTTAGGAAGAAAGGTTAGGCGGAAGGAATGAGGTCGGTTTTAATCGAGTCGATTTTTTGTAGCAAGCCGACCACTTGTGACAGACCTGTAAAGATGGGCTGCAGGGCAATGGTCTCGTTAGGTTCGTTGAGGTTGTTGGCGTTGGTGAGGCCGAGTGTGACGGCAGGAATATTGTTTTCGATGAGAATCGAGAGATCGGAGTAGGAGGGACCTACCGTCGTTGTGATATCGAGCTCTTTGTGCACTTCTTGCGCGGCTGAGACGAGGGGGTGATTGAAAGGAATTCCACCCGGTTTGCGAAGAGCAGGGTAAGTGACGTCACAGGTAGAGGCTGTTTCGGCTGAGAGTTCGGCGCAAAGATCAGCAATCTGGTGTCGAATTTTGCGAGCCTTCCCTGGCTCTTCGGAACGGATCTCAAGTTTGAGACGCGCTACTTCGGGAGGGCGGTTGAAAGTCTTTCCGGCTCGTAGAGAACCGAGGAGAACTGAGGTCCGCGGTTCTTGTGGGAGGGGGATTTCGAGGATTCGACGGATGAGGCGATGCATGATGATCATCGCATTGTTGGAGGCTTCCCATCGTGCTCCGGGAACCTGTGGCACCCGACAGATGATATCACATTGGACCATTCCGAGACAGGAGTGGTTTAGACGACCGAGGTCAATGCCTTCGACGACCATTCCGGCGTGGAGAGGGCGTTTGAAGTTCTCCAGAAAGAAGCGTAGCCCTTTTAAATCGTGAGAATTGAGGGATTGGGTGTGAGCGAGAAGAACGATGTTGGCTTCTGGCTGGTAGCCGATTTTCTTGAAAATATCGGGGAGAGTTGCGAGAGCGGCGAGACCGAGGGTATTGTCTGCGAGTCCAGATCCAGTGATGGCATCGGGGCCAACGTTGATGGTGATTCGTTGATCGGCGGCAAGAGAGAGATGAGTGTCGGCATGAGCCGCGACTAAGACATTGAAGTCAGGAGATTTTCCAGGGATGATGGCTTGTAGATTACCTTGCTCATCGATGGTGACGTCTTGTAGTGAGCTAAGCCGGTCGGCAACGAAGCGGATTCGGTCTTCTTCTTGGCCAGAGGAGGCGGGAAATTCGCCTAACATGAGAGCATTGGCGAGAAAGAGCTCTTGCAAGGTTTTGAGTTCGGCAGGCAAGTCGGAAATGGAGGTCATAGAAGCTAAAAGGTATAAGAGCGTTGGAGGGTGAGGGGAAAAAGGAATTAATATGAATTTATTTTTCGAAACTTGGAACGCATGATGCATGCCGTTTCTCAGGGTAAATGAATATCGGGTTTGTATCAACGCGTTTTGCCGGCACGGATGGGGTCACTTTGGAGGCTGCTAAGTGGGCTGAAGTCCTGGCGCGACAAGGCCACGAGGCTTTTTGGTTTTCAGGTTTGAGTGATCGCGATCCTAAGAAATCGTTTTGTGTCCCAGAGGCATTTTTTGAAGATCCTGAGAATCAGTGGCTCAATGAGAGAATGTGGGGATGCGAACAGCGTGACGCTCTTGTGACCGAGAGGGTACATGAGGTAGCTCGATATCTGAAGGAGATGCTTCGCCGGTTCGTGCATCGATTCGAGATCGAGGTGTTGGTCTTGGAAAATGTGCTCGCGATTCCTGTGCATGTGCCTCTCGGGGTGGCTATTACGGAGTTTCTTGCCGAAACGAACATGCGGGCGGTTGCTCATCATCATGATTTTTTTTGGGAGCGTCATCGCTTTGCGGTGAACGCAATTCCGGACTTTTTGGATATGGCTTTTCCGCCTCGTTTGCCGAATCTACGTCACGCGGTGATTAATGAGCGCGGGCAAGAGGAGCTTGCGAGGCGAAAGGCGGTGAATTCGGTCTTGGTGCCAAATGTTTTCGAATTTGAGAAAAGTGCTCCAGAATTGGACGACTATTCGCAAGATGTTCGTGCGGAGTTGGGGCTGAAGAAGGAGGATATAATGATTCTCCAGCCGACTCGACTAATTCCAAGAAAGGGGATTGAACTCGCGATTCAGCTCATTGCACGCTTGAAAGATCCTCGCTGTAAACTGGTTCTGACTCATGAAGCAGGAGACGAAGGTTGGGAATACCGAGAGATGTTGACCGATTTGGCTAAGGAGAGTGAGGTTCCGTTGATTTTCGCCAATGAGCGTATTGCGGAGCGTCGCTATATTGATGACGATGACCGGAAAATCTACACTCTGTGGGATATTTACCCTCACGCGGACCTCATCAGCTATCCCAGTCTTTATGAGGGATTTGGAAACGCTTTGTTGGAGGCCTTTTACTTTCGTAAACCGGTGGTAGTAAACCGTTATCAAGTCTATGAACAAGATATTGCCTCTAAGGGCTTTGAGGCAGTGACGCTCAATGGCTACCTCACTAGTGAAAATGTGGAGGAAGTGCGTCGCCTTTTGAAGGATCCGCAGCAGCAAGAGAATATGGTTGAGACAAACTACGAATTAGCTCGTAAACACTACGGTTACGTGGCTCTTGAGCGGCAATTGCGGCTTCTTTTTTGAGGAATGGCGCGAAATTTTGTAAATCGCGCTTCTCGAAAAGGGTGGCTTCCTCTTCACTGACTCTTCGTGAGCGAAATTCTATTGTTTAAAGGCGGTGAGGTGGCCAGTGAGGACGGGCCGTTAGTAAAAGCGGATGTGCTGGTGGAAGATGGAATTGTGAAGGCAATGGCCGAGGCGCTTCCTGCTCAGGACGGGGCACGTGTGGTCGATTGTGAAGGGCAGGTCATTATGCCAGCGCTTTTTGACGCGCATGTCCATTTCCGCGAACCGGGTCAGACCCACAAGGAGGATATCGCTTCCGGCACAGAGGCTGCCATCAATGGAGGGATTACGGGGGTGGTGATGATGCCCAATACCAGTCCGGCTATCGATAGCGCGGCGGTGGTGAAAATGGTTTTGGATAAGGCACGGGAGGTCTCACGAATTCCGGTTTACACTTCGGGTTGTATTACAAAAGGCCGGGAGGGCAAAGAGCTCGCTGCCATCGATGGAATGCGCGAAGCCGGAGTGACGATGTTAACAGATGATGGCGATGCGGTTCCGAATTCCAATCTGCTCTTGCAGGCGATGCGCTATGCCAGCGAGTTTGAGATGTTTTTCGCGAGTCATTGCGAAGATCCCGCCTTAGCTGGGCCAAGAGCGATGAACGAAGGTCGCAAGAGCTATGAGTTGGGGATCGATGGGACGCCTGCTTGTGCGGAAGAGCTTTTTATCGACCGCGATATCCGTCTCGCTCATGCTGCTAATGCTCGCATTCATATTCAGCATGTGTCTTCTCGCTTGGGGATGGAGACGATTCGTTGGTGGAGGGAAATGGGCGCCAAGGTGACTGCCGAAGTCGCCCCGCATCATCTGCTCTTCAACGAAGAAGATATTGGAGACTTTGATACCAACTATAAAATGAACCCTCCGCTACGTTTGGCGGAGGACAATGCCGCTCTTCTACAAGGGCTAAAGGATGGGGTTTTCGATATGATTGCGACGGACCATGCTCCTCATACGGCCTTTGAAAAGAGTCAGGATTTCGTGAGCGCTCCCAATGGATTGATGGGGTTGGAAACGGCACTTGTTTCTCTTTATGATCGTTTTATTCAGAAGGGGGAATTGAGTTGGGATCTAATCGTAAAGCGTTATTCCGCTGAGCCTCGCCGCCTTATGGGCCTGCCTGCGGTGCCGATTAAAGAAGGGGAGCGAGCGGAATTGATAGTCTTTGACCCAAATAGTAGCACAACTTTTGACCGAAAGTTTATTCAATCAAAGGCGGTGAATACGCCCTTTTATGAAAAGACTCTCGCTGGGCAAATTCGCTTCGTGCTGAATGGGGATGACCTTTTATTAGAAAGGTAGCGGACTACTACTTTGATTGCTCGAGCATTCGCACGAGTGAGTGCTCGGCCTTTTCGAGAACGTTCTCTGGGATTTCAACTTGGGGAGAAAGATTCTCGAGGCAAGCGTGAAGCTTTTCAAGAGTGTTCATCTTCATGTAGCGACAATCCGCACAAGCGCAGTGGTCGGTAGGGCCTGCAATAAGGTTCTTATCTGGGCATTCCTTCTGGAGGCGGTGGAGCATTCCAGATTCGGTAACAACGATGATGTTTTTAGTAGGGGCGTTTTGGCAAAACGAGATCATCTTCTCAGTCGAGCAAACCTCATCTGCTAGGAGACGAACTGCTTGAGTGCACTCGGGGTGAGCGACTACGAGAGCGTCGGGGTATTCGTCTTTAATTTTAGCGATAGATTCGCGAGTGAATTCGACATGAACATAACAAGAACCCTGCCACAGATCCATTTCGCGACCGGTTTGTTCAATGACCCATTGCCCGAGGTTAGCATCGGGAACGAAAAGAATAGGTCGATCTTTCGGAGCCTTATTGACAATAGTGGGAGCATTTCCTGAGGTGCAAATCACATCACAAAGCGCCTTCACTCCTGCCGAACAATTGATGTAAGCGATGACATAATAGTTCTTTTCTTTATGCTCTTCAAGATAAGCCGCGAGCTTGTCGGCAGGGCAAGCCTGTTCGAGGGAGCATCCAGCATCGGCGTCCGGAAGAACGACGGTTTTGGTTGGATTGAGGATTTTAGCCGTTTCAGCCATGAAGTGAACTCCACAGAAGGCGATCACATCGGCTTCCGTTTCTTGCGCGCGGTAGGCGAGACCAAGCGAGTCTCCCACGTAGTCAGCAAGATCTTGGATCGGTCCTACTTGGTAATTGTGAGCAAGAATGACTGCGTTTTTTTCTTTTTTAAGGCGGAGAATGTCTTCGCGCAGATCCAAAGCAACGGGCATATCGCTAGAGTAACCTGTTTTCGATGCTTGAGCCAAATGAAAAAACGTAAATTACTGACTGTAAATGATTTAACGTGTTTGAGGGTGGCTATTATAAGCTTTTGTTGTCAGCTGGAATCTTAATCAGGAGTTATTTACTTCGTGGGCGTATGTGCGGGGCAAATTAAGGGATAGTAATCCCTCTCTCGAGACCTAAGATCTAATTGGGGATTCCTCTCCATGAGGCAACGAGGCGGAGTTTGTGAGTTTAGCAGTGTTTC
>CAYUHN010000087.1:0-13451 GCA_964444495.1 uncultured Roseibacillus sp.
AAAATTTATGAACGATCCTTATATAGATCCCGATAGCCAGGCCAAATCAACTGTTCAGGCCATGATTACGCGTCTCGAAGAACGAGGTAAACACGAGGGGTTTTCAAAGATGGTCCGAGACTATATTGATAGATTGGATAAAGAGAGACCTCTAGTAGTTCTCGACTTAGGATGCGGGACAGGTGTCGTTGCTCGTGAGTTGGAACGAATGCTTCATTCTTCTTCTCGTGTGTACGGAGCGGATGTGAGTGTTGAATTGCTAAGAGAAGCTGCACGGTTGGGTAGTGAGAGCGGTATCAAATGGGATTACCTAGCTTCTGCTCGCTTGCCCTATGAGGATAGAAGTTTTGATGCGATTACGATGCATACATTATTGAGTCATGTGGCGGATCCTTCTTCCATCCTCTCGGAAGCACGGAGAGTTCTGAAGGAAGACGGGAGGCTAATAGTCTTTGATGCCGATCATGCGGGAACGACGTATAATCAACCTGAATACGAGATGACGCGTAGAACTGATCATTTGCTGACCTCAGCTATTGCAACTCATCCAGACATTTGCCGCCAGTTACCTCGGCTTTTGAAGGGCTCTGGTTATACCTTGACCGATCATTCTGTGGAGGTGATTTCGGAGTGTGGGAAAGGGGACTACTGGTTATCAAGTGTGCAGGGTTTTGCTCGTCTGATGCCAGCAATCAAAGCGCTGTCGGAGGAGGAGGCAAAGAGCTGGGTCGATTACATGCTTTCATCTCATGATGAGGGAACGTTTTTCGCAGCTGGAGCATTTTATACCTTTTATGCAGAAGCTGATACAACTGTAGCGGCGCGGTGAGGTAAGATCGCGCAATAATCTTCGAGCGAGGTTGGAACGGAAGCTCGGTCTTGAGCATTTAGTAATTCTGGAGGTGAATTTCTTCAGCTTCGTCTTCAACTTGGTGAAGAAAGACGAATTTGACAGCTCCGGAGAGGAGGATGATGAGGCCGATCCCAATGGGGAAGAGGATGTTCTGTTGGGTGCCGATGAGCCCGATGGCAATGATTGTCAGGACGAAGGGAAAGACGAGGATGTCGCGCATTTGGAAGGTGGCTTCCATGTACTTTTCGAGACGAGTGGGTTCGGGGATCTCTTCGGTGATGATCCATTGATAGAGGTGGAATGATTGACCTGAGAGACGGGCTGGTTTGGTGATTTCGGCGTTGAGGTTTTTCTTTTCAAGATAAGCTTGGAGAGACTCGACGGGGGTGAGGTTGTTAGTCTTACCGCTGCCGGAAACGCGGACGGTGGATTGAGAGGGGAGCTCACGAACTTCGTATTCGGGAGTGCTCTGAATATTACTTTGTTTGAGCAGGACGAGGCCGATAAATAGAGTGTCTGCATCGTGGTCCCATTGGCGCACTACGACGGTCGATCGTTGCTCATTAGAGCGGATGAATCCGTTGGCTTCGAAGAGAAAGTTGCTGAGAGCTTGAGAATTGGTGTCTTTAGGAAAGATTTTTCCAACGACTTGGCAAGGAGCGGTGCGGTAAGGGCGGACCCAGTGGTAGAATGTGCCCCTTGTTTTGATGCCTAGAATCCAAGCAATGAGGAAGAGGCCGAAGAGAAGGACAAGCCAGAAAAATAGAATCATGAAGAGAGAGGATGCTCAACTTGTTCAACCGTAAAGTCGAGTTTGAACAAGGTTGGCGGAGTATTTGAGTGAAATTAGTTTTTACAATTGATCTGGGCCTGCAGTGAGAAACTCTTCGATGAGAAGTGGTTCGGAAGAAGGGTGCTGGAGGAGGTTCTGGCGATGGAGTCCTTGGACGATGCGAGCGGTGAAGAATGATTCGATTTCTAGCTCAAGTGGTTCGTTATTCGTTTTAGACAACATGAGGTTAGCTTCTTTGATGAGCGCGGTTGTGCAATTGTGAGTAAGGGAACGATAGAAGGCTGGGGTAATCGCGAGTTCGTTAGTTTGCTCGAGGAGACGTTTCAGTAAAGAATGTTGGTGCTCGAGATCAAGTTTGAGAGGATAGCGGTAGATGCGAGAATTTCGGTGATGAGTTCGGAGCGTAAAGAGGTCCTCTTCGGAGCCGAGGATATGAATGAGTTCGAATTGATTGAGTGCTCCTGGAATAACTGCGTAAAGTTCATCGACTTCTCTACGTGCTTCAATAGAAATACAGAGTTGCTCGGTGTCTCCGAAATGAAACGAGAGCATGACATGAGCAAAGGAGTTGGAACTAGCGAGGGGAACAACAATAAGGTCGACGCCAGAAAGGCTTTCAAGGGAAAAGGTTTTGCTTTGCCAGCGCTCAAGGGGAGGTTCTTGGCTCCAGTCAAAGTGACGGTAGTGTTCTACCGTCAGAGTCGTTCCTGTTGTAGTAGAAGTCGCAAGATTTTTGACTTCTGCTGGCCAGTTGCGATTGGAGGAAGGTCGGAGAGAGGAGCGCCAGAGGAGGAGGCTGAGGAATAGAATGGAGGGAAGAGGGCGAAGATACTTGGAGTATTGAGGGGCTTTTTTTAGGGCGAGAAGGTAGAGGGCGAGGATTGGAATTGTAAGCCAGCATGGAAGGTGAAAGAGGCCCAAGAGAGCGAGAAGGAATATCGTAAGTAAGAGGACAGAAAGAACAATAAAAAGAGCCTTCATCAGCCGTATGGCTTTGGAGGGTTTGAGTTCTTTTGACATGATAGAAGTGAGACTTGATTTAGAATAATCGAGTTAGTGGAGCTTGATTCCGCTCTGCCGGGCCCAGAGGTGAAGGTCGCGCTTGGAAAGAGCCGCGGCCATGAGGTCGGGGAATTGATTGGGGGTGCACGCAAAGACGGGGACTCCGAGGGAAGCCATTTTTTTTGCATAACGTTCGCTATACCATGGTTGCCCTTCGTCGCTGAGAGCGAGGAGAGTGACGAGGGTGACGCCTGATTCCACCAAGCGAGCGGCGGTCTTGAACATTTGGGTTTGATCGCCTCCTTCTTCGAGATCCGAGATCAGGACCATAGTGGTGTCAGAAGGGCGAGCGATGTGGCCTTCGCAGTAACGGAGAGCCTTGTGGATGTCTGTACCGCCACCTAGTTGGGAGCCGAAGAGGAGATCAACCGGATCGTCGAGTTCGTCTGTGAGATCAACGACGGCCGTGTCAAAGAGGACGAAGCGGGTGGAGACCGCAGGAAGGGAGGCCATGACTGCTCCGAAAATAGAAGAATAGATAATGGAGGCTGCCATGGACCCAGATTGGTCGATGCAAAGAACGACATCCTTTAAGGAACTACTTTTTCGTCCGTATCCAACCAGTTTCTCTGGGACGATGGTTTTGTATTCGGGTTGGTAGTTCTTGAGGTTAGCCTTGATGGTGCGAGGCCAGTCTACTTCGCGGAGTCGAGGACGAGGATTGCGAAGGTGTCGAGCGAGAGCTCCTTGCACTGCTGCTCGAGTGGGTTGCTCGAGTTTTTTAAGCAGCTGATTGACGAGTTGGCGAACGACTTGACGGGCAGTTTCGCGGGTTTCTTCGGGAATGATATGGTTGAGCTGGAGCAGGGTCGAGACAAGATGGACGTCCGGTTCAGCTTGGGAGAGAATCTCTGGTTCGAGTAGAAGTTGATGAAGGTTGAGCCGCTCGATAGCATCTTTCTGCATGACTTGGACAACTTCGCCGGGGAAATACTTTCGGATGTCGCCGAGCCAACGCGAGACCTTGGGGCTGGAGCCTTGAAGGCCTCCTTTGCGACTGTCTTCGTCGTAGAGAGATTCTAAGGCCTTGTCCATCCGAAGTTCATCCTTGCTGAGCGTAGGGCAGAGGCTATTGGCGGGTTCACCAAGCAGAAGACGCCAACGTTTTTTTTCGGATTCAGTCATGGTCTAGGAAGTGTGAGGAGTTCGCATGCTTTGGCGATCACGGGTTCGGCACGATCGTCTGCGAGATCCCAAGCGGGTTCAGTGTTCTTAGATTGAGAAGCAGTGGAAGTGAGGTCAGTGGTGGAGATGACCTGAGAGATTTGTGAACGCTCTGGGCTAGTGAAGGAGCCGAAGGTGCGGCGGAGAAGGGGGAGTGTTTCCTGAAAGAGGTCGTCTGGTAGTTGGGAAAGCCATTGATGAATGAGAGCGAGGAGAGGGCGATCGTGAATGAGTAGAGCACCTGAGCCGGCGAGAAATCCTTCAAGCCAAGAGGCGGCATCACCGGGTTCCTGTCCTGGCGAGAGTGCGTGACTGAGAAGGGTTGTGCATTTGTCAGAATCAATTTCTTGACTATCTCTTAGCAGACGGACTGCTAGGCCTCGTGGTTGTGGGTTTGCAAGATTGGCTTCGGCAAGTTTACGAGCGGTTTGGAAGAATTCTTGTAGAATGGTGTCGTCTCCTAAGGTGCGTAGGGAGGCAGCGTATTCGCGAAGGATTTGAGTGAAGTCAGCGGAGGCTTCTTCATCGAGATTGGAAGCAGTGGAGATAAGGTCAAGATGAGCGCGAGTGGTTAATTGGCTCAAGATGTGAACCACTTGAGCCGAATCTGTTTTACGGACATCACCGTAGCGAGCAATAGTGACCAAGGTGGGGATGGAGGAGAGCAGTTCTCGGGTGTCTGACGAGCTAGCAGCTGAGTTGTTGAGGATTCTAAGAATGCGTGCGGTTGCTTGGGGAAGAGCGGCTAGAAGCGAGAGGTCTAGGGCTTTCGCGATATCTGTAAGAGTGCTTTCGCTGGGAATTTTGGCAAGAGCGTTGCTTGCGGCGACCTCGACAGTGTTGCCATGAGGTGCGGCATCAATGATGGAGAGAACCATTTCTGGTTGCCAGAAGAGCTTCCAGATTTCTTTGAAGGTGCCTTTACTATGACTTTGTAGTGTTTCTCCCCAATCAATTTTTAGAATTCTGAGACGGTGAAGGAAGGCACTCTTCTCTCGTCCGCGTTCTTCGCGGAGGTCAAAGGTGACTTCTTTTACGGCTGAGGTCGGTTTGAGGCGAAGGCGTTTCTGTGAAGACTCGATGTCTTTTTGTAAGGGGAGTTCGCAAAGTTCATCAGGTAGCTTGCCAAGCTGTTGTCCGATGAGGAGAGGCGCTTCGAGCAACTGAAGAGGGAACTCCTCGCCAGCACAAAAAACGGTTCGAATGGCTTCGAGGCTTTCATCGAGACCTGGGCGAGGACGTCCCCGAAGACCAGCAAGTGATTCTGATAGGCGAGTGGCTTCGATGATCGAAGCAGAGGAGCCCTCGAGGTCATGTTTGCGGAGGATGCGAGCTGCTTTGGTGATCCAGCGAGCGTTCGCATGCTCCTGTTTCTTCCAGAGATGGTCATACCAGCCGGGAGCCCGGACTCCAGCGCCATATCCTGATTGCAGAGTCAGACGGGAATGAGTCCAAGGGGTCCAAGTGGCTGACACTTTTACTTTAGGGAGTCCTTTGAGGAGTGCGTTATCGGCGGATACGGAATGCTTGGTAGCAAGGGCGGGAGCGTGCCAGGCGCCGCAAACAATGGCGATATCTTTGTAGCCATCTTTTTCCGCTTTGCGAATACAGCGACGCATCCAAGCTTCGCGAATGAGAGTGCGTGGTGATTCCGGGAGATCTAGCTCGTTGCGAAGAGCTGTCACCGCTTCTAAAATAGCGGTGAAGAAGTCGGAAGAGGATGAGCGTTCTTCAACTTTATCGTTCCACCATTGTTCGCCATCGGTGTATCCATCAGCTTTTGCAAACCAGTTGAATGGATCTTCGTGAGGATAAAATTCTTCCGAGAGTTCAACTCCATCTGTGTCGAGTTCTTCATCTTCTTCACCAGGAGAAGATGTTTCCTCTTCGGGTTGTTTTTCTTCTTCCGCGTTTTTTTTGAGAGCAAAGGAATGGGCGGCAGGGAGATCGAAGGCTTGAATCGGCACATTGTTCTCTTGCGCCCAAAGGAGGGTTTGCCATTCGGGGGAAAAATGGGCGAAGGGGTAAAAGGAGGCGGTTTCTGCTTCGTCGGTTTGATAGAGTAGCATCGCGACAGGAGGCTTCATTCCGTCGGCGGCGAGCTGAGGGAAGAGATGTTCACTCTCGAGCGGAGACTCAAGTAGAATCAGATCATGCGCACTCTTGTTAAGTGCGTCCAGCAGACTGCGAGCGCAACCTGGGCCATGATGTCGGATGCCGTAGATGGTCATAAATCAGTGGGGTTGCCCGTCATCGATATCGATAAGGATTTGTAGAGTAGTTAAAGCAAGCATGAATCGAATCGTTAAGGAGTTTGGTCTCCTATAATTGCTTGGAGGTCGGTGAGTGTTTCGGAGTAGACAATGGGGGGAACCTTTCCGAAGGCAAAGACACGAGAGTCGTCAGAGTTGTCTGGTTCGTTGTATTCGTAGCTTCCAATTTGAACGGAACCACCTTTGACGAACATGGCTGTTCCGAGAGTGACTTCCTCCATCGGGTCTTGCCCGACCCACATGCCTTCGACACTCAGGAAAACATCGATTTCGGCTCCTGGATAACTTTTGTAGTAGTACCAGATTCCTCCGCCATCAACGACCGAGCCACGCAGCCAACCCCTTTTCTCGGAACGGGAGCGGAAGGTGCCGCAGGAGAGTGTCGCTTTGTCCGCAGTTTTGACTTCCTTGCGGTTAGCATGTTTTGAATCGAGAACAGCGGTGGGCCGCTCGAGTTGAGGAAAGGGAGGTTTGACCTTCATACGTTTCAGATGTTCCTGCCAAGCCTGTTGTTCTTCTTCGGTTAGGGAGAGAGGGTGAAGGAGTGCGATATTTCCTTTTCGTCCTTCCAGTTCGATGAGTTCGCCTGCGGCATTGGCGAGAAGCCCATTGGGGTAGCGTCGGAAGCTTTGCACGAGTTCACCTTGCTCATTAAGATGGGCCCAGACGAGGGAGGAGGCATAGGATTGTAGAAGAGGATGGGCCTCGAAGAGTTCTTGCCAACGAGTGAGAGGCCAAGTGCGCTGGCGGACGAGGGAGAGTTCGAGGCGAGTTGTTTGGCTTTTGGTGGTTTCACGGATCAGCTTGCGCAAGACTTTGAGATCGTCTTTAGCGGTATCTGGCAGGGAGCTCGGAGGGGACTTCGTTTCCTTTTCTGTTTCAGGATTAAGGAAGGTGAGTTTGAAGTCGGGTTGAAGGACCGCGAGGATCTCGGTGTCGGGAAAAGGTCTTTGATAGTCGCTGTTGAACCCGAGGTCGGGAACGATGAGGTCGGCAAGTTCGTCGACCGATACCCCTCGGTCTTCGGCGGCGGTTTCGAGTGCGGCTCGGCACGCTTTTCCTATGTTTTTGAATTTGGAGCGATAGCGATTCGCAAGAGAGTCGAGGAGGGTGAGTGCTTCGTCTCCGGGGATGAGAGCGATTGCTTGGGCTGCGAATTCAGCCAACTTGTGTCGGGAGTTGAGTGCCCAATCATTGATTGGCGCGATGAGTTCAGGAAGAATGCGTTGATCTCCTAACAGTCCTCCGAAAGTGAGGGCCCAGCGGTCCTTGACCGACTGCTCAGAGGCGAGCCATTGACGGTAGAGAGCAAGGGCAAAATCACCGGATTTCTCTCGGTCTACATGGGCTAGCAGGGGAGCCACTTCGGGATGCGCTTTTATGGACTTGAGTTTGGATTGCTTAGAAATGAGATAGGTAAGTCCTGCTTCTGGTAGGGGAGAACCTTCGGTAGTAGGAAGTGGGGGGAGCGCTTCGAGATTAAGGAAAGAGTTTTTGGGGATCTTGAGCTTCGCCGCTGACTTAAGGAGTTCTTCAAGGGAGGCTTCAGCTCCTTCTTCTGTGGTAGTTTGACCACATAAAGTGAGAGCTTCGGAGATCGCACTTTTGACCTTTTCAGTGTGGTCCTCTTGATAGGCTTGTTGGAGTAGAATCGGGGCCTTTGGATCTTGTTGTTGTCCAAGCTTACCCAGTAACTCGGTAGCTCCCAATCTGGCGTTGGCTTTTCCCTTAGCAAGAAGTTTAGCCGCTTTCTCGGCAGTATCGGTTTGTTGTAGCCCAGCAAGAGCTTCGAGGGCATAGCGTCGAGCCGTTTTGGATCTGGAGGAGAGATTCTTCCAATAGAATTCGGTGAGAGCTGAATGGGGGGCTTTGGCTGCTCCTTCCCAGATGCCATTGAGGAGTTCGTTCTTTTCGCGTTTTTCTACAAAATTCTGTTTCTCAAGAGTGGAGGTCGCTTGTTGGAAAAGGGAACTGATTTCTTCAGGCAAGAGTTGTGAGGAGTTCTTGAGTACTTCCTCGAGCACGAGTGACGCCGTAGATGGGGAAGTTTCATTCTTGGCAAAGGAGCTTGGCAGGATTTCGGATTGGATGATGCTGAGAATCAGTTCTCTTCCTCCTTTCGTCCAGCTTTGCGCGGCAGTGGCGAAAACTTTCTGCTGAATAAAGTGGGCAGGAAGTTCGTCAGGTTGTTGTTCGAAAAACTCTTGTGCGAATTTGTTGCAACGAGCAGGGTCGTGATCGGAAAGAAAGGCTAAGGCGAATGGTTTGGCTGGTTTGTTTTTGAAGGCTCGGTCGATGCTTTCGAACGTTTCGGAGCGATACTTTCCGTCGCGTAGATGATCGAGTAATACGAGTGAGGATGCGCCCTTTTCAGGTGGAAGGCGACGGTAGGTGTCGAGTAGGAACGAATCAAATTCCGGGGTGATAGAATTGATGAGATTCCAGCCGAGGGAAATGGGGCGATTGTTTGGGTGGGATTCTAAATAGTCCCGAAAGAGATCGGGGCGGGAGGCGGCGAGAGCCCCTTGAAACTGCCGTTTACTTTGGGGGATGAGAGAAAGAAGAAGGTTGTCTTCTAAGTTGATGATGAATTCCTCAAAGGGGGTGCTTGCGATAAGGGTAGGATCAAATTTCCAATCAAAGAAGCGAACATCTTGAAAGTATCGTGAAGGATGGTTATCTTGGTATTCGAAAGTCCAGCCATGTTGAAGAGTACAACAGTTTGAGATGAATTTAGCTAAAGGGGCAGGGTCATCTGTTAGCTTTTCGTAGCTTTGTAAGAATAGCCTCTGGAAAGCTGGTTGGTTGACGGCGTTTCCGATGTTATGAATAGTCATGGCCGCTACAGTTTCGGCCCGAGTTTGATTTTGTGGAGGGCGGGAGTCTGAATCGTAAACAGGTCTTTCGAGCTGACTCGTGATCGTGATATGGGCAATGAGTTCAAAAAAGAGTTCTTGCTCTCGAGGGGTGTTAATTAAGGCTCTAAGAAGATCGCTAAAAAAATTATTGCCTGGAACCGAAGAGAGGGAGGCTGCTTTTTCCAAGGAGGGTTCTTGGAAGTAATCAATAAGGTATTCACTGAAGCGAGCGCTTCGTTTTTCGTAGGTGTTTGATAGTTCTTGTTCCAGAAGGGTGCTCAGACTCATGGTGTTTTTTGATGTGTGGTCGCAAAAGTGTGATGCAACTTTGACTGCTTTTGCTGAGGTTTCGTAAGGGGGTAGAATGAAGTTAGACTTGTTCCCGACAGGCACGGTAGAGGTCCTTCCAGCCGTCGCGCTCTTTGAGCACGGTTTCGAGATATTCACGGAAGATGGTGGGATCGTTTGCGGGGTCTTTGACAATGGCGCCTACCATGCCGCTGGCAAGATCGTGGGCGTTGAGTGTTCCGTTGCCGAAGTGACCTGCTAGAGATAGTCCGTTGGTGACGACGGAAATCGCTTCTGCGGTGGAAAGGGTGCCGGAGGGACTTTTGACTTTTGCTTTGCCATCTTCGGTTCCGCCAGAGCGGAGTTCTCGGAAGACGGTTACGACCCGGCGGATTTCTTCTAAAGCTGGTGCTTCAGCCGGGAGAGAGAGGGCTTTGCTCATGGACTCGACACGGGATTGGACGATTTCAACTTCAGTGTCGAGCGATTTGGGGAGGGGGAGAACCACTACATTGAAGCGGCGCTGGAGCGCTGAAGAGAGTTCGTTTACCCCTCGGTCGCGTGAGTTGGCCGTGGCCACGACATTGAAGCCTTGGGTGGCTTGCACTTCGGAAGAGAGCTCAGGGATAGGTAGGGTTTTCTCCGAGAGAATAGTGATGAGCGTGTCCTGAACATCGGAAGGGATGCGGGTGAGTTCTTCTACGCGGCAGAGTTTGCCGTTTTTCATGGCATGGAGCATGGGGGAAGGGACGAGGGCTTCTTCAGTAGGGCCTTTGGCAAGAAGTATCGCGTAATTCCAGTTGTAACGAATGTGTTCCTCTCCGGTTCCAGCAGTTCCCTGTACGAGTAGAGTGGAGTCGCCGGTGATAGCCGCAGTGAGATGTTCCGAGACCCAGGATTTAGCCGTGCCGGGAACTCCGAGAAGAAGAAGGGCGCGGTCGGTGGCGAGGGTGGCGACCGCGACTTCCATCAGGCGACGGTCGCCAATATATTTGGGGGTGATGGTGGTTCCGTCATCTAAGGTTGTTCCTAGTAGGTATTCGGTAACCCCCCAGGGAGAGAGTTGCCAGTTGGGAGGTTTGGGCCTGTCGTCGTGAGCGATGAGGGCTTCGAGTTCGGAAGCAAAGAGAGTTTCGGCGTGTTCGCGGAGTTTGGACATGGTAGAAGGTTCGGTTAGTAAGTTTTAAAAATGTTGGAGGTAGGATTGGCGGAATTCGAGGGCGAGGGCAAATTCTTCGATTGCAGAAGGGAGTTCAGGTAGTTTTGAAATCTCGGTGAGAAGTTGAGGGATGCTTTCAGGAGGAGGGCAACCGGAGAGGGCCGTGGCTTCGCCGCGATGGAGGGCAGACCGTTTGGACGAGAGGTAGTCGGTGAGGATTTTTAGGAGTTTCGGATGGCGTGTGGAGTCGAGAGGGATGGAGTGACGAGAGAGAAGCGAGAGGATTTCCTTTTCTTCGAGGGAGAGTTGTTCGAGGAGATCAGCTTGCAGGGGGGGATCGGTGGGAAAGAAGCGAGTGAGGAGTTGTTCGCGAACAAAGTTAGGGGGAAGCGGGGAGTTCTTTTTTCCGAATAGACCACTTGAGCTTTGAAAAAAGGAGTAAACGGCTTGCCTAAGCTCGGGAGAGGATGGGAAGAGGCGTAGGTTTTCGAGCCAAGCGGTCAAAATAGTGCTCGCCCAGTCTGGATCAAGTTTGATCTTCGCTAGATTTGCCGGAGCGAGTTTCTCTTCTTCGAGCCAGTCGGTAATGGGAAATGAGGAGAGGATTTGTGAAATCCAGAAAGCTTTTTCTCCGGTTCCCTTGGGGGGCTTTTCCTTGAGGTCATCTTTCTTCCATTCAGTATCAAAGGACTCTGGGGGGATGATTTCGAGGGTCTTCTTTTTCAGTGAGATGACGGTGTTGAATCGTTTTTTTGTTCTTTGGTAGTAGCTGGACTCAGGTAGTTGCAATAGTGCTCGTTGCGCGTTTTGGCGGGTGCCTCGGCGTCGATCGGAAAGAGCGAGAGTCTCTAACCAACCTTGGTGAGCAGGATTGGGTTTTTGGGCTGCGAGTTCGGTGAATTTTTCACGATTGTCTGGAGATTCACCGGACCAAATTTCTTGTATGCTGTGAGCGGCTTGTTCGGGATTCGAATCGAGTTTTTCGCTGAGCCAAGCGATTCGATCTTCCATTGTTCCTTCTTCCCAGATTTCCTCAGGGAGGATTTCAGTAGTTACTTGGTGTTGGAGAAATTTTTTCCAATGCGAGTTATTCCGGGCGAGCCATTGTCCACGTTGCCCTGAAACTGAAATGGTGTTCTGGAGAAGGTTGGGCTGACGATTTGCTATTTTGAAGAGTGGAGGGAGGAGGCGAGGGGGTAGAAGCTTTTTTGCGCTAGCGGTGAGCGAAAGATATTCGCTGAGAAAGAAGGTGTAGTCGCCATCGAGCATGCGGCGAGCGGGTGCGATGGCTGGTTCTGGGAGATAGGGCAGTTCTTCGGGAAGGGCTGGATCTGGAGTTGTGGGGGAGGAAAGAGGTTTTTGCCCGCTGCGAAGGAGAAGGCCTTCAAGGCTGGCCGCATGAAGGAGCGCTGTCGCCGATTCAGATGAGGTTTGAAGTTCTTTCCACGGTTTTTCGAGAAGTCGATGAGGTGCCTCTGAGAGGGCTGGCACGCGATTAGTGCCGAGGAGGGCTTGGGTGAGCAGAGAGGATTTCATGGCAAGTGAGGGTTGAGGGTGAACCAAGAGGAGCCATCTGCAGCAGAATAAACTTTTAAGTATCGACCATTCCATTCTCCGGCGAGAGGGGTTGGTCGTCCTGCGCAAAGGCTAATAAGGGTCTGGGCTTCAGTTTCCGTTCGATCCCATGGCAGAGCGTGTCCATCTGCGTCCACGAGAGAAGCTAGGTCCGAGGAAGGTTGTGCAAGCATGAAGAAAGGGATTCGCGAACGCCAAGGGTTCTCGGCGAGCATATTAGCTGCGCGTTTGAGTAGGGAAGTGATGGTGTCAGGAGGAACAGGGATTTCGCACGGTTGCGATGGTGATGTTTCGAGGCGAGGGAGCACTCGGTCTGGGCAGAGACCAGGATAGTAAAGGAGCTCGGTGTCGACGATGTTTCCGAGGGGCCAGTTCTCGACGGGGCGGCCAGGAAGGGCTGCGAAGGTGAGTTTAAGTGCCCATTTTTTACTGGAAAGTCCGTAGAGCCAAGTGGAGCTGGTTATGATTCGCTCGGATTCCGAGAGAGAGCGCGCCGCAACAAACCATTGGTCGGATACTCCAGTGGTTTTGAGTATTTCTTCTTTGGCGGGTGACCAACCGATAAGTTGAGAGATTTCTGAAGAAAGCTCGGGAGAGAGGGTGTCTCGTTTTTTGTAGGATTCGAGGAGAAGGTGGAGTGAGCCAAGTTCGTGAAGTAGTTCACTTTCCCAATTTGAAGAGGATAAGGGGATTTCTCCAAGCCGTCGCACAAAGCCAGCTAGTCCCGGTGCTTGGCAATCGACTAAGCGGCGCGCGAGCTCAGTCCAAGTTTGAGATTCTGAAACGAGTTCTTGTGAGAGCCCGTTTGCGGCCAAGTCGTGAAGGAATTGTTCGAGAAGTTCGATTCCTTCATCGACTCGCTCAATTCGTTTGGCTGCTCGTTTGGCGGCAGCGGCTTCGTCTTTTGGCTTGTCCTTCTTTTTTTCTGAGCGAGTCGCGGCTTTTTCTGCTCGCTCTTTACGTCCTGTCAGCCATTCAGCGACCCAGTCAGGAGGCGTTTGTTCGGCTAGGAGTTCGGGTTTCTCAGCGGCAAGAAAAAGAAGGCCTAGAGCATGTTTACAAGGAAACTTACGGGAGGGGCAACTGCATTTGGTTGCTAGTTCGCCAAGAACAACCTGGGTTTGATAGGGCTTCTTTCCCGAACCCTTGGCAAGCCCCCAAAGAGCGTTTTCGTTGGTTCCGAGGTCGGTCCATTTAGCAGGGGAGGCGAGGCCCTTTCCTGCTTTAAAAGATGCGGCATCAGGTGCCAAGGCTGTTACCTGATCAGCGGTAATCACCGTGACAATTTGGAGGGCCTATCACGAATTGGCTAGACAGAATTCGCGCAAAATTTTCGATATTTTTACATTTCAATTATGAATTTAGTCTAGCCGGACGGGGAAAAGAGGGAGCAGATTGATTATCTGAATCCTAGTTTCAAAAAAAC
>CAYUHN010000088.1:0-13308 GCA_964444495.1 uncultured Roseibacillus sp.
CCGCTAAAGGTTACACCCTCAATGACATCAGGAGAAGAGCCATTTTCACAGAAGCCCCAACCACATTGCGATGGGACCCAGGACTCTTCAGCGGTAACCTTCTGCCAGTAAGCGAGTACCTCTCTCACGAGAACAAACATGATGACCATCCAGAGAGCCTGTGTCCGGAATATGTCAGGAGGCCACGATCAATCGCCGCTTTCTTTCAAATCCTTAACTGAAGGGTTATAACCACACGCAAAGAGGTCTAAATCACCATCAAGGTCGTAATCGGCACAGGTTAGAGAAAAGGTCTGAGCCAGTAGAGGAAGACGAGCCTCAAGCTCAAACTTTGCCTTCCCATTGTTGCTCATTAGCAAAAGCTCAAACTGCAAAGCTACCACCAAATCCCGATCTCCGTCCTTATCCAGATCGATAGCCAAAGCACTTGGTGAAAAATTCAAGCAATCAACTCCGCTGCCCTCAGAAGCATCTAGAAAAGAACCATCAGCTTGGCGAAGAAAAAGCAAGTTTGGTAACCCCCCTTGTTGACAAAGGTAAAGATCTTCCAACTCGTCGCCATTAAGATCGGCTATCAAAAAACCAACATTCGCAACCACATCTAATCCAAGACTCTGTGGAATTCGAGATCGCCAGTGATCGGTGGAATGGAGAAGTTGCTTCTGAAAGCAAGCATTACATCCCAAAACAGCAGTCGTTTGATCAGAAAACAAAGAGCTACTCACAGAACGGCGAACCTCTTCATAGCTCACAAGTTCAATTTGAGTTAACCTCGGTTGTCCTGCTTGGTCCTGCCAATGACACCTCCATTCCGCGTTAACTTGGGAGCGAGCTGCAATGGCTCCCCTACGGCAAAGACCGAACGAAATTGTTGGCAGGCTTCGAAAAGAAACTGGCTCTGAAAATTTTTCCCTTTGCCATTCCAACGACGAACATGAAATTCGCCTTCGGTCAACGACTCAAGCTGAGCCTCTTCAGGATAAAGGCGCTCCGACTTAAAAGCCTCCACAGCAAAAGCTTCGAAGTCCATCGAATTTGGCTTCGAAGCTTTTAAAGCCGCTGTTAGCTGATATAATTTCTCGGAAGCGACTTCACTAAAAGCCTCCGTCTCCCAACCATCATCTTTCGGAGACAAATGGTCTATCAACTCCGAAAGCGGCCCAACAAGTTCCCTATTTTCTAAGCTTGGGACTTCTCTCAAATCAAATCCAGAAGGGTCAACCGAGCTATCCGAATCAGCCCATGAGGAGGCAACAAAACTAAAGAGGACCACGACGTAAAAAAAACACGGCGCAAAAAATTCAAAAAACAATGATTTCAAACCATAGAAAACTGAGCAGCTATCACCTTCGATTTCAAGCAAAGTATCCCAAAACTATCTCAGACGTGCTAATCCCGCATTAAAGATTTCACCCACTTCATCCTCTGTGATAGCCCGAGTCCTCACTCCGACCTCAGAAAGGAGATTTGACGAATATCTGTTACAAATACGTCTGAGAAGGCTCTGCAAAATAGGTTCTTACTTCTTCTAAAATTTCGCGACTTCCTATCTGCCCTAGGAAATTCAACTCGTCTGCAAGCACCTCGTAAGCAGGTTTGGCCTGAGGATCACAGTCGGCTAGTCCACAAGTCGTACAACTCGCGAATCCCGGATAGCCACTTTTCCCTTGAGGATCCTTACCCTCCTGCGGCAAAACCAAAACAGGTCGCCCTGTCTCCCGATCTTGGTAAAACGAAAGCGGGTGCAGCCAACATGGGACTGGTTTCCAATACCAAGGTTCATGCCCTTGCTCTACCGCAGCGACTTGAAGCTTACAGAAATCTTTTTCGTCAAGGAAGTAGCAACGAGTACGTGGAAAATGTGAAGGAAAATTGACTGCTAACTCTGAGTCCTTAGCCCTTCGACGCTTCGTTCGCCATCGCTTTCCTGAAACCTCAAAGTTCTCTCCTCCAAATTCTGCGGCTAAAACCCCCTTCTCTTCTGCTCCTAGAAAAACACCATCGTGACAACACATCCCACGACACTTTTTTAGGTCACAGGACCTCAAGAGGGTCCCTAATGATTCGTAGTCAATCAAGGCCGAGCGCACAGTCTCGGCGAGAGACTCTTGCAGATTTGGAAAAGCAAGCAAGGACATCAGCTTCTAGAAAACACTTCTTACACCAGTCACCTACGGCTTCTTACGCACAGCCATTTGAAAACCTGTAAAGGTATAAAGTTCTTCTAGTTCACTACGAGAGAGGACCTCTCGTCCCGTGAGGGGATCACCTGTAATGAATAATTCTCCTTCCTTACCCAAAATCGGAATAAAGTGTCCAATCCCGTCAAGATTCACCCCCACGACGGAAGGATAATGCTCCTCGGGAAACTCCCCTGGATCCGTAAATTGAAATTCAACCTCGTAGCCGCGAGCACGAGCCACTCGAGCTAAATACCAAGCCTCCGTTCCTCTTGAATAAGAATGAGCCTCATGCGCGATCTCAGGCTCACTCACATCCTCACCTAGCACCTTCAAAACAGAAGCCATCGACGCCAACCCACAAGTTGAAGAAGTGCTCTGTAAACACACCTCTCCATCCCATTTTTCGGTGAGTATCCCGTTGGGAATCGGTCCTAGGAAGGGCTTACAAAAAGGAACAAAAGAAAAGGCTGCGACTCCCAAGAGAGGAAATAGCCTAGCGAGCAGCGGAAGCATCCCTGCTAGAGCCCCTCCTGCCACTCCAAGGAAAACGATTAAGAACTCAGTTCCACGAATACTCCTAAACTGATAGTAAAAATCGAAATCAGGAAAAAGATGAGCGTAGTAAATAGTAAAGCTCGCACCCGGCAGCGCCAGAATACTAGCAACCACGAAAAGAATCGCCTTTGCCTTAAAAGACCACTTCTTAATCAAACAGAAGGCCAAGAAAAACGCACAGAGAGAGAGAACCGTAGCGATTAAGCCCAACCAATTCGGAAACATCTTTATCTTATAGAAAAGCGATGAATCTAGGTCTAGACTCGATTTTTAAACTCGGTTCCGGACCAATCCCACCATCACTCCTTGCACCACTAATTCTTGTAAGGGAATGAGATCTGGATAATTTTCGTTCTCGGCCTGAAGATAAGGCTTACCACGCTCGACGATGTAGCGCTTAAGCGAGGTTTCACCATCAATCAGAGCAGCTACGACATCGCCCTTGCGAGGAGCACGAGATTCTAAAATCACAATATCTCCGTCACAAATATGAGCATCTATCATAGATTCTCCACGTACGGTTAAGGCAAAGGTCTTTGCTCGTGAATCTACCCCTAGAGTCGCCACATCGATTGACAAAGTCGCTTCATGTGTCTGCTCTTGGCTCTCAGCCATACCGGCCGCAATCGAACCATACACTGGAATATCCACCATTTCCTCACGCTCTAATTCATCGGGAAACATCACGGCCCTCGCCTTGCCTGGCACTCGAAGAATCGCTTCCTTTCGCTCCAAAGCTCGCAAATGGCTCATCGCAGCAGTTTGACTAGCAAATCCGAAATGAGCTTGAATCTCCCTTGTCGAGGGAATGAGACCGGTCTTACGATGTTCAGACTTAAGAAAATCCAAGACCGCTTGCTGCTTTTGAGTAAGATTCACCATAATGAAAACGTTCTTCAGAACAGTGCTCAAAAGAACTTAATCGCGCAAGTATAATTATTTACTTTCACTGACAGCGTTGGATTTCCCCTTCGAGCAGGCTCCGCTCTCTACCGGCTCTGTGCTACAGCTTTCCTGCCTGCCAAAGCCCCTGCGTCAATCTCATACATTTTCCCAAAGACAGACTCTCCTTCATGCGTTATAGCTTTAGAAGTAGCCCACCCCTACTGCCTTTTTTGCAACTGCCGATGTTCCAATCTTTCAAAACTTCCCTCACGTTCAAATCAGCTTTGTTCGCCTTGTTCTTCGTCATGCTCTCAAACTTGCTATTGCAAGCTGAGGAGGCTCAAAACACCGAGGATGAAGCAACAAAAGAGAATTCCGCTTCGGTCAAGGAGGTGAGCCCAGGAGTCTTTCAAATTGGCCAAGTCACTTTCAACCAGAAAAACCGCCGGATCTCCTTTCCCACTACACTCAATATGAGTGAGGGGCTTCTCGAATTTGCCATTGTCCATATTGACGGTAAAATCCACGAATCGCTTCTCTCCACCACCGTTTCCGCGTTCAACCTCAACTTAGCCCTCAAACTCCTTCGTTACCCTGAGTCACCGGAACTCTTCCAGATTCTTGATGAAGATTTTCGTCAAACTGGTCGTTATCCCGAAGTCTCTGAAGAAGTTAAAACCGGTGCTCGAGTAAAAATACTAGTAAGTTGGGAAGCAGACGGGAAAAAACACGAGAACCTCATTAACGATTGGATCTATCACTCCACTCTCGAAAAAGCGATGCCTGCCACGCCATGGCTCAATCATGGTTCTTATGTGTATGAAAATCAGTTTAAAGCTGAAGTGATGGGAGAATTAGTTGCGATATTTCTCTCTCGCTCTTCCATCTTTAACTTTGCGGGAGAAGACAATCATATTGATGAACCTTGGATTGTCTTTAGCGAAAAAGTCCCTCCTGCTGGCACCCCCGTAACCGTCACTATTGCTCCCCTTCTCGAAAAATAACCGAATCTTCTCATGAAAGTAATTACTCGCCATCTCTGCTCTCTCGCTACTGTTGGTTCATTCTCTGTCTTAATACCCACTCTATCAGGACAAGATACTGCAGAACCAAAAATCGCTACTGAAACTCATGAAACCGTTGCGCCCTATCTTTCCCTCACCATCGAGAGTAAGGGAAATTACGCAAAGGGAATCGCTTATCTCAAATCTCAACAACAAGAAGAAGGCCATTGGGGAGATCCCAACATTCCTGCCATCACCGCACTAGCTCTCACGGCAGCCTTACGTGACCCTTCTTATGACCACGGACAGGAACTCCCTGATTGGTTAGCGAAAGGATACAAGTTCATCCGCAGTAATCAAAAAACAGATGGAGGTATCTACGGTAAAGGCCTAGCAACCTACAACACCTCTCTCTCGATCATGGCTTTACTCGCCTTGGATAACGAAGCGGATCGCGACCTTATTATCAAAGCCCGCACCTTTCTCATCAATCAACAGACAGATTGGGGGAACAAGGGCGAAACCGACGATGTGTTCGATGGAGGCATTGGCTACGGAGGTACATACGCACACTCGGACATGTCCAATACCTACTTAGCCCTCGAAGCTCTCTACCATAGCCGCAAACTCGTTAAAAACGAGATTGGAGAAAAGCATGCCGAGCTCGATTGGGAAGGCGCACTCCAATTTGTATCCCGCTGCCAAAATCTTCCCGAAACCAATGACCAGAATTTTGTGTCCGATGACACCGAAAACAAGGGAGGTTTCATCTACTTTCCTGGAAGTAGCAAAGCAGGTGAAAGCGAACTCGCTGACGGCGGCACCGCTCTCCGCTCCTATGGCTCCATGTCATACGCCGGGCTCCTCTCTCTCATCTACGCTGACTTAGAAGAAGACGACCCTCGCCTCGAGTCTGTTCTCGATTGGATCGGGAGAAACTACACCCTAGATGAGAATCCCGGCCTTGGGCAACAAGGCCTCTACTACTACTATCAAACAATCGCAAAATCCCTCGCCGCAGCCAATGTGGAGATGTTAGAGATTGAAGGAGATAAAGTGGCAGACTGGCGAAGAGAACTCACGACTCGTCTTCTCACTTCTCAGCGCGAAGATGGCTCGTGGATCAACGAGAATTCCCGCTGGTGGGAAAACGATCCAGTGCTCGTCACTTCCTACGCGCTCATCAGCCTTTCACAGCTCCATGAAATCATGCAGTAGCACGATTTCCTCTCTTTGCTATTACGAAAAATGACGGTTCGCGAGTATGCTGAAAGCATTTTACTAGGAACCGAATTGGCAGACAAGCTTCGCCCTCCACCCCAAGGGCTAACCTTGGATCCTCCGCGACGAGGTGAATATTCCAGCCCCACTTTACCCGGTCGCGCTGCGACTCTCCAACCTCACAGAAATGGAATCACTCGCAGTAAAATCCCTTCTGCAGAACAACTATTAGGAGAAGAGCAACGAGCGATTCTTCTCCATTTTTTCTGTAATCATGAACTACTCGCGGTAGAGCTCATGGCGCTTGCGCTCTTAAAATTTCCCGACGCCCCAGAGGCCTTTCGAAAAGGGCTTCTTCACACCCTCCGAGAAGAACAAGATCATACTCAAAGGTATCTTGAACGCATGCATTCTATTGGTCTCAAATTTGGTGACCTGAGTCTTTCTAGCATGATCTGGGATCATATTGCTCCCATGGAGTCACCCCTTGAGTATGTTTCTCGACTCTCTCTCACCTTCGAACAGGGAAACCTCGACTACGCCGCCCACTACTCCAAGGCCTTTGCTCAAGTTGGGGACAATGAGTCCGCTGAGCTACTTGCTAAAATCTATAAAGACGAAATCGCCCACGTTGGCTATGGCTTAAAGTGGCTGCGACGATTCAAACAAGAAAAGGAAAGTGATTGGGATGCTTGGCACCGTTCCCTTGCCTTTCCGCTCTCTCCCATTCGCGCCAAAGCCCCCGAAGCAACGATTCCCTTCAACGAAGCAGGACGTAGAAAAGCTGGACTCAAAGAAGACTTTATTCAGGAGCTACGTGCCTACCAAAAATCTCGTGGAAGATCCCCGGAAGTCTATTGGTTCAATCCGCGTTGCGAAGACATCGTCCGCCAATCCGTATTTCCTAAAATAGATTCAGCAAACTCCATCCCAAAGGCCGTTTCAGACTTAGAGCAGGACCTCGAAGCGCTGATCTTATGTCTTGCTCATGCTGACGACCTTGCTCTTCTTCGCAAGCCACCGTCTTCGGAACACCTGATCTCACTACGACAAGCTGGTTTATCCATTCCAGAAATCCAAACCCTCTCCTCAGAAACTATTTCCCAATTAAAAGGACGCTCTCTTCGCGGCTTTCAACCATGGGCATGGTCTCCAGATTCTTCTGAGATAACTCAAGCTTGTGCAACCGCAGTCACCCCTCGAAGCGAGTCGCCTTGGCGTCCACCTCTTCCCCCTCATCTATTTTCTAAAAGCCTCGTTGGCCAACTGGCCTCTCGAATCCACCTAAAAGACAACCCTTCCCTTTCTTTTGAAATTTGGCCTAAGGAAACTCAAGCTCATCAGCATCAAGACAAACTCGCTTCTCTTGTTCATCAATTAACAGAACAATGCTATCTGCTAAAAGCACCTTTCTCTTGCGCCGGACGTCATCAGGAAATCCTCGATTTTAAGGAAACCCCATTCGACCATGAGCAAATTGAGAAAAAATTACATGAATTCACTTCCAAACATGGCGGAGTGATCATCGAGCCCTATTACCAACGCTTATTAGACTTCTCAGCCCTTTACTACAAGCGAGGCAACGGGAAAATTTCTCTCGATGGTTTCACTCGCCAGCTCATTGATAAAGCGGGACGTTACGAAGGAAGTCAGGTTGCTCACAAACTGGCGAACATCTTCCCGCCTCCATTTTGCCAACTATTTCATCAACCGAACCTTACTCTGGCTGAAGAAAAAATCAGCCCTCTCGACTTCTATCGCCAACACCTCCCCCGAACGCTAGCCAGCACATTCGCTGACTACACCGGCCCCCTTTCCGTCGATGCTTTCTTCTACCAAAATACTCGTAATAATGAAATCCTGATTCGCCCTCTTGTCGAATTAAACCCTCGTCACTCCATGGGACGGGTCGCGCATTTGCTCGCGCGCCAACTTTCTCCCAATACCGGCGGCACCCTCAAAATCATTCCTCGTAAGCAACTATCAAAACAATCTTCTCAAAGCCTCATCCTCAACGATCCAAAACAAGCACGGCGCTTTCTCGCAATCTGGGAAAACTCCTGAATCAACAAAGCCCTATTGACTCCTCCTCCCTATCAGTGTCTTCTCTAGGTAGTTTTAAAAGAACAAGTTCATGCCCTATCTTCACCTGCAAACAAATGCCACTCCCTTCGGACCAGAAAAAAGAGCCTTCCTTGAGGCTGCTAGTGAATTCATTGCCTCGACTTTAGGCAAAAACCTGCAATACGTCATGGCGAGTGCCGAATTCGGTCGCGATATGTATTTTGGCGGCTCAGACCTTCCCACCGCTTTTGTTGAATTAAAAGTCCTCGGATTGGATACCAGCAAAAATAATACTCTGACTGTCGGACTTTCCGACCTTGCTCGTATCCACCTTCATGTTCCTGAAGATCGCTGCTTCTGCTGCTTCTCCGATACACCCAACGGCAGCTGGGGACTAGGAAACGACATATTTTAGACGATTTTTCAATCCTCTCGTTGAAGCGCCTCCAACTCTTCAGCTGGAGTTAAAGTTCTCCATTCCCCTGAACTCAGGTCCTCAGGAAGCATCAGATTCCCAATCGCTTCCCGATGGAGCACCTTCACTCGGCAGTTCCAACGAGCAAACATCCGCTTCACTTGGTGATGCTTTCCCTCATAAATCGTAAGGCGGCAAATAGTGTCATTCACCCATTCAACTTGGGCAGGATGAGTTTGAATCTTCTCCTTCTCCAACCAAACCCCTTTCTCAAACTCGAGAATCGCTTCTCTCGGAATTTCTTGCTCAGTCTCTATATAATAGCGCTTTCCGATCACTGATTTTGGTTGGGTGATTGCCTCCGAAAAACGACTATCGTTTGTCAAAATAACTAGCCCAGTTGTGAATCGATCCAATCGCCCTGCGAAGTGAAGCTCAGGAGCCCAAGGTTCCTGAATCAGACTGAGAACAGTTGAGTGAAGGTGATCTCGGGTAGCACTCACCAAACCTTGAGGCTTATAAACCATAATCACTCGACGAGCTCTATCCCGTAACACAATCCCATCCTTCTCAATTCTACAAAACGGCGAAATAAGCTGCTTAGGATTATCGCAGCTTTGTCCATTGATTCGTAGCTCAGTCGAAGAAAGTATTATCCGCACTTGCCGAATCCCAATCTGCAAATTCTTCCTCAAAAATCGCTCCAAAGTCTCCATAGGCCGATCTAGTTCCCAAAGCCCAGTTCAACGCCAAAAAAAATCGACGAAACATGTAACCGAGCTACAGGAAGTTAAGAAATTTGTCACTAAAACACAAAAATAAATATTCCCGAATAACGACTGTGTAGTTGCGACCTGCTAAAGCTCGTCTAGAATGGCCGCGGACCAAGCGGTCCTCCTAATTTAAGTACAACTATGAAAACTATCCTAACTTGTCTGTTTGCTTCAGCCGCCCTTATGAATCTTGGCTTCGCCGATAACTGTGGTGAGGGCTGCAAAGAAGGTCATAAAGAAGAAGAAACCATCCTTGCTGGCGACGACTGTGGCGACGACTGTGGCGACGACTGTGGCAAAGGCTGCAAAAAGGGCGAAGAAGAAGGTAGTGAAGAAGAAGGCAGTGAAGAGGAAGCAACTTTCCTTGCTGGCGACGACTGTGGCAAAGGCTGCAAAAAGGGCGAAGAAGAAGGCAGTGAAGAAGAGGCAACTCTCGCTCTTGCTTAATTCCTTTCTTTCTCATCTCAAGCTCGCCTCCTCGGCGGGCTTTTTTTATGTCCAATTCCCAAAAATATTTGGACAGATCTTATTGTGTCGCGACTCCTCCATCTAGAAAACGGAATCTCCGACTTAATAATCTTTTAGGGCATCTGTAACAAAACCCAGATAGCTCGACGAAACTTCGGCCACCGGCAGCGCTATAATCTCAGGCACATCATAGGGATGAATCTCATTGAGTTTCTGTTCTAGGCCCGAAAATTTTCTACGCCCTGTCTTCAACAAAACCAACACTTCTTCCTCCTTCTGCATCTTCCCTTCCCATCGATAATGAGACATGATTGCAGGGAGCACTTGAGCACAGGCAACCCACCCTTCGGAAACGAGTTGTTGAACTCCTTTGTTCGCTTCAGCCATACTCCCAAAGGTCGTCATCACCACGATTAATTCTTCCTTCTCTAAATTCACTTCGCGATCCTGCCGTTCTTCCTGCTCACTGCAATGAAATCCTCTTTCATCGATAAACTCCTCAGTCGGTTGGATCGCCTTTCTCCCAAGCAAGTGCAGTCTCTCGTTGACCGCCTGCTTCGAGACAAAGGCTTTCTCGAATCCGTCTTTGAAGCCCTGCGAGAAGGAGTTCTCATTCTCACCCCTGAAGGACAAATCACCTTTCTCAACACAGCTGCAGGGAGACTTTTCGGCCTCGAACCCCAAAAAGCTATTGAAGAACCCTTGGGTAAAGTTGTGAGAGGGCTCGACTGGAGCGAGCTTTCAAAAGGCGATCCCCCCTCACCAGTATCGCGTGACCTCGAGGTCTTTTACCCCGAACACCGCTTCCTTAATTTTTATCTCTCTCCCATCGTCGAAGACCTCGAAGGCGCACCCCGCCACCTTGGCACGGTCATGTTAGTCCGTGACCTCACTGAAGCCCGACGAAGCAGTGAAGAAACCCTCGAATCCGAAAAGATCAACGCCCTTACCCTTCTAGCTGCCGGAGTCGCTCATGAAATCGGTAACCCTCTCAATTCTCTTGGGATCCATCTACAATTGCTAGAGCGAAAACTCGCCAAGCTCCCAGAAGAACATACCGATTCTCTCAAAGAACATCTTGAGACCTCAAGGCAGGAAATCAGTCGCCTCGACTCCCTCCTCCAGGACTTCCTTCATGCCATTCGCCCCACTCGCGCCGTAGTCGCACCTGCACAACTTAACGAACTCATCCAATCCACTCTCACCACACTCTCTCCAGAACTTGAAGCTCGTAAGGTCAAGCTCACCCTCCAACTACACGAAGACCTTCCCACTCTACCGTTAGATGCAAATCAAATTCGCCAAGCGCTCTTCAATTTAATCAAAAACGCCTATCAAGCGGTTCCGGCAAGCGGAGGCGAAATCTCCCTTCTCACCACACTCTCTGAAGAGGAAATTCTCGTCTGCATCGCGGATACTGGCACAGGAATTAGCCCCGAGGCTCTTGGCTCGCTCTTCGAGCCATATACCTCTCATAAGAAAGGAGGCACCGGTCTCGGGCTCCTCATCGTCCGCCGCATCCTACGAGAACACGGTGGCGAAATCGAAATTCAATCTGAAGAAAAAATCGGAACCCGCGTTACCCTCCATTTCCCTCGCCACGATCGCCGCGCTCGTCTTCTTCCCGCACCAGAACAAGAATCCGACGATGTCATCGAAGTCTAAGGAATCACCTCCCAATTACTTTTCCCTTGTAAGGTTACCTAAATTCCAAGCAAGCTATTTGAAAATGATTTATAAGAAAAACGATCTCAGAATCACGCGAGGCTTTTTGCTTTCAGCGCTGATTTTCTCTGGCTCAATTGCACAACTTCCTGCAATCAAAAATGAAACCAATCAAGGCCGCTGGGAGAAAGCGGCCACGACTGGCCCCGATGCTGAAGTTCCTGGATTTTTGATCAATATGGGGCCTACCGGAGCTCGCGGTATCCTTAAGAAAGATTCCTACACCGTTAAATACATCTTCTCTGGCTCTCCCGCTGACGGAGTCCTGCAACTTGAAGACGAGGTCATCGGAGCCAATGGTAAATTATTTGGAGACCACACCTTTGGAGGAACCAATATCAACTATGGTATCGAAGGACCGCTACAAGACCTAGGCCTCGCCATTGAAGACAGCGAGGGAGAAGACGGGGTTCTGACCCTAAAAATCAAAAGAGAATCCGACACCTTCGAAGTCGATATTCAACTCGAAAAACTCGGGCGATTTTCCAACAGCTTCCCCCGAGACTGCGAAAAAACCAAACTTCTTCGTGAACGAGCTTATAAGTATTTAATGGAAAACCCTGGCGGAATCGACTCACAGGCTCGTTGTATTGCGACTCTCGCCATGTTGTCGGCTGATGACCGTAAAGTTCAGCGAGCAGGAGAAAAAATGGCCCTTGATTGGAATACTCCATACGGCAACGAAACCTGGGCTTGGCACCTAGGGTTCCAAGGAATCGTACTCTCAGAATACCATCTGCTAACTGGCGATCGGAAAGTGCTCAGCACTCTCGAAAAAACAATGGGATTGCTTGAGCTGGCGCAGTGGAAATCTCCTATCGACCACGTCAAGATCGATAAAATGAAGAACCCCGCCCCCAAAACAGAAGTTGATCGAGCCCAAAACCTCTACGATGGCGGATTCGGACATGCCCCCTACACCGTTATTAAAGAACGAGGTGGCGGCGGTTATGGCCCGATGCAGTGGCCAACTTGCCTCGCGTTGATCACTTGGCAGTTAGCCGACGAATGCGACGTGGAATTTGATTTCGAGTCCCCAGAAAAAAGTTATCGCTTTCTAGACCATGGAACCACTAATGCAGGGAAAGTCGCTTACGGGGGTGAATTCACGCTCAATAACGGAGTGATCGACCCTGAGCGTTGGAAACGCAACAACGCCAACAAATTCTCTCACAAATCGGGCTTGGCCTACATCGTCCATATGCTCTCGGAAGAACGAGAAGAATCGAAAGAAATGATGGACCTCCATCTTTCCAACATTGATGCAGCCTACAGGGATATGTCCGATGGCCACGCCTGTGGCTTAATGGGCTTCACTTGGGGATTAGCAGGGGTCTACGCATCTGACGATGAAAAGCTCCAAAAAAAGATCACGAACTATTACAAGGCCTATTTTAACCTCGCCCGTTGTCATGGAAGTGACTCTTATGTGGTTCTCCCCAATCGAGATTACGCTGATGGCTCTTATTACCGAAAAAATATTCGCACGCACACCACTGCTGCAATGGCCTTCATTTACAGCTTTGGCACTCCTAAGCTTCGAGTGCAAGGAGCCAAAATGGGAGAACAAGAGGACACGAGTTCCTTATCTTCAAGGCTTCCAGTAAAACCCAAACCAGAAGCTCTCAAACACCCCTATCGAACCTTCACCAACAAAGATGGGACCAAAACCTTTGAAGGTTCGGTTCTTATCTTTGAAAAAAATTCTGGCCTCATTCAAGTTCAGCTACGCAATGGCCAAACCTCAATCCTTGAATTTTCGCAAATAAGTGCAGAAGACCAAAATTACCTTCGCAACCTTGAACTCTAATTCAAGGGGTTAACGAACAGCTTTCCCTCGAAAAAACTGAATTCCTTCCCCTTCCAAGAGCTCCAATTCAGGAGCATCTCATTTAATGCAAAAGCTCCTAAAATAAAATTGGCTCTTCAGCAGAATCTGTGGGCGGAGTGAGAATAAATCACAACTGAAATTAATCGTAACTATCTATAAGTTAAAGAGTAGCAGTGCTTTCCCT
>CAYUHN010000089.1:0-13232 GCA_964444495.1 uncultured Roseibacillus sp.
AACCGCTCCCAAGCTGACTACTCAGAACCTCTTCAACTGCAGATTCTAGGTTAAAGCTTAACAATAGAAGTGCGGTTGTGTTCTTCATGGCAGTGGCAACTCTACGGAATTGGTTTTTCGAGGGCAATTTGGAAGTTGGATTTCAGGTGATCGATTTCTCTGACGGCGGATTCTTGCGCATGTTGATTTTGGTGGAACAATGGGCGTAAGGCTTTGGCGGAAGCCCGCGAGATCTTGGAGGAAGAGCTAGGGAAGCAAAAATTTACCGCGAAAGGGTTTCGTCTATTGGGCTATAATGGCCCTGACGTGCCTCGCAAGGAAGCTGTAGGCAGTTTTGGCTACTCCTTGAGGTGGCTTGGAGCGAAAAAAGAAAAAAATCTAACAATGAGTGTTGCCGAGTTTGGGTCGTTCACGGCATTCTAGAGAGGTGAAGAATCTTTTTACGGTAGTTTTGGTGGGGCTGTTGGTGGCTTGCGGGCCTTCGGCTCGTTTGGCTAGACCGGAGCAAAATGTGGCTTCTCGTTACCAGGTGAGTTCCAAGGGTGAAGGGGAGTGGACTTGGACAGAACCGTATGCCGATTCGATTTTAATTCTTCGGAAGGGAAGAGGGCAGGAGCTTTATTGGTCGGTTCAGAATAAAGGGGGCTCAACCTTCCGACAGGCGCGTTTTCAGTCTCTTCAGAGCCCTTCGGTGATGTCGCGTTCTGCTCCGCCCGCTATCTTGGAAGTGCGCTTTAGCCCCAGTGGGAATGCTATTTTGGTGCAGGAGAAGACGAATGAGGGAGGGGTTTCCCAGACAATTCTCTTTAAGTCTTTGGGCTCTGTTTGGACGTCGCGTAGACTTGGGCTTTCGCGTCCGGCTGAGACGAGAAGTCGTCGCTTAGATGACGGCTCGAGAGTGGATGCGATCGTTTCTCCCGCTCAAGAGGCCACGATCTTGCGTCTTGATGACCAGCAAATCATTCATGAAATTGATGGGAAGACAGGCTCCTACGCTTTCTAATAAATCTTTTTGAAGGGTCTGAAAATGAGCTCTCCAGACTTAATGACAATTAATTTAAGTCGATTATTTTCATATTCGATAGTTCTGAGAAATTAAGAAATTTATTTTAGTCTTTAGGTTTTGCTTTATTTTTAGGTATAAAAACCTCCGTTAGTCGGACTTTGAGTCGCTGGATCGCGCCAAAATGGTATTTGTCTATGCCTTTTTGTTTGCTTTGGCTCACCTGATTCCGTAAAACTAACTCCACACCACAATGAAACACTTTATTCTCAGCCTTTTAGCAGCCGTTTCAACGCTTGTTCTTTCATCTTGTAGTTGCGGGAGCCCGTTTAGTCTGTGCGGGAAAAAGCTCTCTAGCGCTGGCTGTAGTCAATGTGCTCAGAAGCAGACTTTCCCATCTCAGGGATGTGAGGGTCAGCGTTTTGTTGAACGCGAAGTCACTGAGTATGTTGAAGAAGAAATTACCATTCAGGGTAAAGGCGCTAAGGCAGTTCCAGAGACTGTAGTTGTTCGCCGTCCTGTGACTCGCATTGTCCGTGAGCCTGTGCCTTGTGGTGACTGTGGCTCTAAGTTTTGTGCGACTCCCGACTGCTGTGGCATCACTCCTATTTCTGTCTTGAGCCGTGCGACTGCTCAGGGTGGCACTGGTGAGCCTCATTTTGGTACGATTCCAACAATGAAGGTTCTTGTTACTGGCGCTCGCGAAACAAGCGACCTCTAAGATTCCTATTTTAAGTTTTTTGAGAAGCCGGCCACTTGATTGTGGTCGGCTTTTTCTTTTTAGAATTGCGGCAGCTTGTAGCTGAGGCGAGGCTGTCTTGTGGCGATGACCTTAGACCAAGCGGAGAAGCTTCTGACTGGAGCGCATGAGCGTTCGCGTCTCGCGCATTCTTATCTTTTCACTGGTCCAGTGGGTAGCGGGAAGAGGGAATTGGCGGTTAATCTTGTAGCACATCTTAGTTCTGCAAGGGAGGCTTCGACTGATCTTTGGGGAGAGGCCGTGGAACCCGAGGTAAAGTCTTTCGATGATTTAGAAAGCGAGTTTGTGAGAGTCGTTCGGCCTCGCTCGGTGTCTCGTATTATTCGAGTTGAGCAAATGCGGGAACTGGAAAAATTTTTTCATCTCTCTGCTCCTGAAGGGACTTGGAAGGTGGGAGTGATTCTTGATGCGGAACGGATGGGGGAGGAAGCCTCGAATGCTTTTTTGAAGACCTTAGAAGAGCCGCCTCCTTTTTGCCTTCTTTTGCTTTTGACTGCGGCTCCTGAGCGGCTTTTACCTACAATTTTGTCTCGTTGTGTCGATGTTCAGTTACAAGATCGCTTGGGATTAGAGGCCCGTTTTCAAGAGCAAAGTCAAGGAATGGCTCAAGCTCTCGCTTCGTTAGCAAGAGAAGGTAAATCTGTTTGGGGGAGTCTGACAATTAAGGGAGCGTTCGATGATGCGATTGCTGAGATCAAGAATGCGTCTGAAGCAGATAATAAGGCAGTTTTGAAGGAGCAAACGAAGCTCTATAAAGATCGTAGTGAAGGTAAGTACCTTGAAGAGCAGGAAGCTGCTCTGAGTGCTGAAACGGCCGGAATTGTTTTAGCGGCCAGGATAGGCTTGGTGGAATGGCTTTTGGCGTGGCTGGGAGATTCTTTGCGGGCCAAAGCAGGGAGCGAATTTCGTGAATTGCCGAGTCAAGGCGAACATAGCAGTCGCTTTGGGGAGTCGCTGGAGGTGGCGGATCTCCTTCGGCGGGCGGATAGCTTGCGAGAGCTTCTTACCCTCTTAGAAACGAATACTCAGTCCGCTCTTGTGCTAGAGACTTCTCTGATGGGTGCCTTTGCGTGAGGAATGGTAGCAAATTCCTTTTCATTTCCAGATATTTACGATTTTAGTAGTAGTTTCAGTAATAGAAAAGATGAGTTTGCCGGTAGCTGAAGTGATTCCTGATCTTCTCAAGAAGTTGAGTAGTAGCAAGCAGGCACGGGCTATTTTAAAAGCGCCTACCGGTTCGGGAAAGTCGACCGAAGTTCCTCGTGCTCTTGTTGATTCAGGCCTTCTAGACGGGCGTATTGTGGTCGTGCAACCGCGTCGTCTTGCTGCGCGTTTGTTAGCAGGGTATTTATCTCGTTTGTTAGATTCGAAGTTAGGCGACAAAGTTGGATTCTCGGTTCGCTTCGAGGCTAAGTACCATCAGAATACGAAGTTGGTCTATGTGACTGATGGAGTCTTGCAGCGATGGTTAGCTGAGAAAGATGGGCTAGCAGGGGTGAGCTTGGTTATTTTTGATGAATTTCATGAGCGCCGTTTGGCGAGTGACTTAAGTTTAGCTCGAATTAAGACTATGCAGGAAGAAGGGCGAGCTATTCGCCTTTTGGTAATGTCCGCAACCTTGGATGTAGGAGAATTGGAGAGTTATTTGGAGCCCTGTTTGACTTTACAAGCACAGGGCCGGAGTTTTCCGGTTGAGATTTCTTATGCTGGGAGAGGAAAGGAGAAACGAAACCGTTTTGGCTATCTTGAGCGAGAGCAAGTTTGGGATCGAGTCGGAAAAGTTTTTACTGAATGGGCTCAGAGCAAAAAATTTGAGCAAGGGCATGTGCTCATTTTTATGCCCGGTGTTTATGAGATTCGTCGAACTTTGCAGGTTTTAGAGAAACTTTCGGCAGCACGAGGATATCAGCTTTGCCCGCTCTACTCTGGACTTTCTCCCGATGCGCAGCGAGCGGCCGTGGAAGGGACTCATGAGCAACCTCGGCTTATTGTGGCGACTAATGTGGCAGAGACTTCGATTACTATCGATGGTATTCGATTGGTCATTGATAGTGGGCTGGCTCGTAGTGCTCATTACGATTCTCGTAGAGAGTTAGATGTGTTGCGAGTGCAGCCGATTTCACAAGCGGCAGCTGAACAAAGAGCGGGGCGAGCGGGGCGTACGGGGCCTGGGCAGTGTATTCGTTTGAATGCGGAAGGAGAGCAAGTAAGGCTGCCTGCTTTCGAAGTCGCCGAAGTGGGTCGTGTTGATTTGACGCAAGCGCGACTTTATCTTGCTCATGCAGGTTTGGTTGCGGGGGAGAGTTTTACTTGGTTTGAGGAGCCGCCTGTTGAGGCTTGGGAGCGTGCGGGTTCCCTTTTAGAGCGGATCGATGCGATGGAATCTGAGCAATTGACGCCGCTGGGGCGGTCTTTGGCAGTCTTTCCTCTACATCCTCGGCAAGCTCGGCTTCTTCTTGCCGGGGAGGAACTTTCTTGTCTCGCCGAAGCATGCTTTGCCGCCGCAGTGCTTGATGGAGAGCGTCTCTGGCTTAAGCAGAGTGAACGGGAGCGTGATCATCTATTGGAGGATGATGATTGGAGTGACTTTGAGGTGGCGTGGCGAGCTGTTTCTGCGGCGAAAGAAGGGAATTTTCGAAGCGATGTGTGCGATCGCTTGGGCCTTTCGGGTCGTGCGAGTAGAGAGGTTTGGGCAAGCTACGAACAGTTGCTTAGAATTGCAAAATCTCGTGGCATGTTAGTGGATAAACCTCGTTGGGACTATAGTGGACGTGATGTGGCTCGTTGTCTTTTGTTGGCAAATGCGGATCGGGTTGGAGTGCGCCTAGGGCAGGGGACCTTAGCTTGTCGCTTGGTTGGACAGCGGAAGGGGCAGCTGGAGAAAGTCAGTGTTTTGGGCTCGGGCGGGGAGAAGGCGTTTGTAGCGACTTCACTAGCAGAGGTGGAGGGGAAAGCTTTGGTGACCTACGTGCAGTACTGCGCTAGGATCGAGTTGGATTGGTTGAAGGAATTATTTCCTTCCCGATGGCGAGAGAGTGCGGGAGATTTTTGGAATGAAGATACGAGGAGGGTGGTAGCAATGCGCCAAGTCACTTTTGATGAGTTGGTAATCGAAGAAGAGGAAGGAGGGGAGGTCAACCGTGAGCGAGCAGGAGAGATTGTTGCTGAGCAGCTTTTGGCCGGAGGCGTTAAGCTCAAACATTGGACGGCCGGAGTCGAAACTTGGATCGCTCGACTAAACTTTCTCGCGGAAACCATGCCCGAGATGGAGATGCCTCATTTTGGTGAGGAAGAACGCCGTTTTGTCTTGGCGAGCATTTGTGAGGGAGCAGTGAGTCTTAAGGAGGTGAGGGGGCGTGAGGTGATGTCTGTAGTGAAGGACTTCCTCTCTCAAATGCAGCTAGCAACTCTGGCTTCCTATGCCCCTGAGAAAATTTCTTTGAGTAATGGAATCAATTCACGGGTCCGATATGAAGACGGACAAACACCTTGGATTGAGGAAAAAGTCCAACGCCTTTTTGGAGTAAAAGACAATCCGAGCCTTCTGGGTGGACAGAAGCTAGTAGTTAAACTTTGTGCTCCAAATCAGCGTCCTTGGCAGGTTACTCAAGATTTGGCGGGTTTTTGGGAGCGTGGATTTCCTCAAATGAAGAAAGACTTAGCAGGTCGTTATCCCAAGCATAAATGGAATTTACCAAAAGATTCGTAATAGAGAATGATTCTATCGTGCGATTCCACGTTCGCTTTCTTCGATGAAAGACAATAAGTGCTGCACGTGCTCGTTACTAGCTTCTGGCAGGTCCTTTACGATTTTGATTTGTTCTCCCAGATTGAGGTCTTTTTTTAGGAAAATCTTTTTGTAGGCAACTTTCAGAGCTGTGATGTCTTCTTCGGAGAAGCCGTGGCGTTTGAGTCCGACAAGATTGATTCCTCGCGTCGCCCCGTCGACGATCATGTAAGGAGGGATATCTTTCACGCATCGAGCTAGCCCGGCGGTCATGGAATTACGCCCGACTCGACAAAATTGGTGAATGGCACTGAGGCCGGAGATGATGGCGTAGTCCTCGACGATTACGTGGCCTGCAATTGTTGCGTTGTTAGAAAAAATCGTGTGGTTTCCTACGATGCAATCGTGAGCGACATGGGAATAGGCTAAAAAGTAGTTATTGGAACCGATGATTGTAGGACGGTCGGGGACGGTTGCACGGTGGATGGTCGTATTCTCTCGAAAGGTGTTTTTGTCTCCAATTTCAAGGAAGGTTTCCTCCCCCTTGAATTTTAAATCTTGGGTCCTTCCTCCTATGGCGGCGAAAGGAAAGCACTCACAATCGCTTCCGAGGGTGGTGTTTTGCTCGATAACGACGTGACTATGGAGTCGAGTGCCCTCTTTGAGGATCACTTTCTCACCGATGATACAGTAGGGGCCAATTTCGCAGTCAGGAGAGATTTCTGCGCTTGGCGCGATGATTGCAGTAGGATGGATGGCCATGCTATGAGCCATTTTCGCGTGAAAATGGGTAAAGGAAAAGGCGAGAATGTGCCTGCAAATAATTAGCTGATTGCCAGTGGGAGGTGACGCCGCGAAAAACGGCTTATTGAAACTCGTCAGTTTCTGTTTTTAGAGGTTTTTCTTCATCTTGCGATGAGGGATTCCGACTTCCGTAAAGATAGGTCCTGTTGAGGTGAAGCCATGTTTTTCATAGAAAGGAATCGCAATCTCGCGGGCATGAAGAATGATTTCTTCGGCATCCTTTTCGATAAGAGTATTGAGGACGCTCTTAATAAGTTGACTTCCCAGCCCTTTTTTTTGGTGGGAGAGAGCCACTGCCATTTGTCGAATTTTCCATTGCCTAGGAGAGAGTGCCTGAGCGCAAACTGCAGCAATAGCTGAGGTTTCTTCATTCAAAATTGCGAAATGGAGAGTTTCTTTTTCTGATGCAAGATCCTTAGGAGAAAAGGTGAGCCCAAGAGGTTTACGCAAAATCTCATTTCGAAGCTCGATGGTCATTTGATAGAAGGGTGAACCCCATTCGACTTGGGCAACTTGCACGATATTTGAAGAACGGGAGTTTAAGAGAATTTTTTTTGGGACAGGTGCTTGGGCTCACCAAGACGATAGCCTTTTCCATAGTATTCTTTAGCTAATGCTACTGGGTCGCATAGGATTTTCTTGATGAGTTTCCGGTAATTTTCTTTTTCAGCTTCACCGAAATACTCTCGTGCTGTCGCGTTCTATTTCTGAGGCAGCTTGAGTTCGGTGATTTTTTCTCCTGTGAATGATTTTAGTAGTCGGAGTGCTCCTTCCGGTTTGATGAGATCTTGCAGATCCCATTCGTGGAAGTGAATATTCGGATGCTCGGCAACTAGGAGGCGATAGTATTCCATTCGGGCAAATACTTCGTAAATATACCAGAGGGCATGGCCTTTTGCTCCGAATTGCAGGAAAGGCGCACTGTTAACAATAACGTTTTTATAGTTTGAATCGAGGGTGAAAAGCCAAGTGAATCCTTGATTGAAGAAATCGAAGCGATTGAAGAAACTCCAAAGAATTTTAAAGACGTCGCGTTTTAACGCGATCAAATGAATCTCACAGTCTTTGGGTAGGAAATGTAAATTTTCGACTAGGCCAGATTTTGCTAAGACATGAGAAATTTCGACGAAGTAGTCGCTATTGTGCTTGAGATCATTCGCAAGTTTTTGCTGCCAGAATGTTTCTACCTTTTCTGTATTGCCAATATTATTGAAAGTTGTGGAGTGTGACGCATCTGGGCAATTAATGCCAAATTGTTGATAGCCAAAACGTTCATGATAGACAGTAGCATTTGGGAGGTTTGCACTGAGAAGTTTTGTGAGGAAAACTGTGCCGCTTCGACCAGTTGTGATGGGATAAAGAAATTTACGCGGCATGATATTTTGAGTCTTGAGAGCTCACTACTTATGCCAAGTTTAAAGCTAGTCACGGAGTGTCTGTCTTGGTGCGGACGGTCTTTCCATACTGTTGTTGTACTGGTATGTTCTCAATTTCAAAATTTGCTCTATTTCGCTTCATCTGAGCCTGGTTTCTAGGATAAGACATCTTTCTGATGTTGGAGGGTGATGACAGCTGGAAGAAGAGCGACTTGCCCGAATGGTTGAGCCCGGTGATTACCAAGGAACTGCGTCAAGGGCTTCGTCGGAAGCTTTTTTTGATTCCTTTCGTTTTCCTACAGCTTTCGGCGGTCATTGCATTGGTGATGGAGTTCCGAATGGGACTAGAGGCTAGCGAGAAGACAGTGGAGGTCGCTGGGGTATTGAACTTCCTTTTGTTTTTTCCTGGATCGTTCTATTCAGGTCCATTTTGGGTGGTGACGGGTTTGATCTGTGTAGTGCTGCTACCTTTCGTTGGCCTGATTTCCATGAGTCAGGAACTGGAAGAAGGGAATCATGAGCTACTTCTCATGACGCCTCTTGGGCGTTGGCAGGTGGTTTTTGGAAAATTTTTCGCGATTTGGGGACTGTGTTTGTTAGCATTTTCCTCTTTGTTGCCCTACGTCGTAGTTCGGTATTTCCTTGGAGGAATTGATGTGCCACGAAATATGATGATGGCTGGTACTGTTGTCTTCGGTTCGGCAATTTTTGTAGCAGGCTCTTTGGCAGTATCAGCCTTTCATCGAATCGCAGCAAGGATTGGAGTGGCTTTCCTTTTTCTGGGATGCTTTATTCTTTGCGGATTCACGGTCTTGGCTGCAGCTGCCGGAGTTTCAGGTAAGGCAGGGATTGCTTATCATCTTAATGCACTCGGACTAACGGCGTGTTTTGTTTGTTTTGGTCTCGCCCTTGCCCGTTCTCGCCTTCGTCTCACAGTACATTCTTTCGAGGTTAAGCCACACATGATGCTGCTAACATTGCTCTGCGTATTACCTATTATTGTTGGTGTTTCGACCGTAATGACGATGGGTTGGGCAGGGTGGTCAGGGTGCGTTTTGATGATGTTTGCAGCGTGGGGAGCAGATAAAACACCTCAAATGAATAAGAAGAAGCTGCTTCCAGCAACGAATATTCCAGGGCAAGCCGTTTTGCCGGAGATTGTCCCAGCAGTAGTTCCGGCTTTGATAAAGGAAAGTGATGAAGAAGGAAAAAATAATGAAGAGCTCGCTCGAAAAAGCTGAAACCGTCACCGGAGTCAGTCGACTTCTTCTGCGCGACCGTGGGTGGAGGCGCCGTTTTATGCTATGGCAGCTCGTTGTTTTACTTCTTGCACTGGTGCTAGGAACATGGCCCTTGGATGAGTGGCTGCGAGGTGAGATTATTCGTTTTCTATTATGGTGGGCAGGGGTTGTTTTTCTGTTGGTTTGGTTGTCCTTGATGGCGATTTATGATCTTTCGCGCATTCGTGCAGAGGCATTGGAGGAGATTTCGAAGGAATTCGACGAACTCGATTAAGAAAAAACGGTGGGTAGGAGTTTTCTTTTAAGAGATTTAGGAAAGAGTCTTGTCACCGGGTTGCGAGTCGTCTTATGGTCGCGCCCCACTCAAAAGCCGATGTGGCGGAATTGGTAGACGCGCGCGATTCAAAATCGTGTTCCTTTGGAGTGTGGGTTCGATTCCCACCATCGGTATCTTCGTAAATGCTTTAGCTTTAGAAGAGGTGGGCAGGGCTCCACAATAGTTCGGTTCTGTGTTGATGAGAAATGCTCTAAAAGAAGCGTAAAATCAGATTACTATTATTTACCTGATTTCACTTCTTGCTCATCTGGCGAAAAATCCGATCTCTCACTTAACTCGGTAGTAAGAGGACGTTCAATAGCTTCAGGCTTATCACTTTCAACCCGACGAGCGATTCCCTTGAGCAAGTGCCCTAAGATGTCTGCTCCAGTAATGATTCGCTTATTTTCTTCTGTCCAATAGAGCACGCAGTCGTTGTCCACAACGTGATCATCCTTGTGTTCGGCTTCCACCACAAACTCTCCTAACACCACATCCAGATGTATCATGTTGTCTCGCACGACGATGGGGCGCTCACAGGAATCATAAATATCAGCCTCAGAGCCCTTAGTCGTTAACTCTGCCAAATAAGATTGAGTGCTTAAAACAAGAACAGGATCTCCATCTTCATTCTCAATAATTGCTCGATGATCAGGATGACTTTTCAGAGATTCGAGAAATTTATCGTGCTCGGGAGTGCCCATTTCCGGCAAAGTCGGGAGGTCCAAACGAGAATTGAAGCGATAGATCGTCTTGGGAACGACGACGCTTCCCTCATTTGAAATTGGACGATCATCCAAATTTAAAAAATTGAGTGCTCCCTGACCTTCATTGGCACTGATTTCTGAAGAAGTTTCCTTGATGTGTTTCTCAAGAATGATTTCTAAATCTCGTTCCCGGAAAAAGACCGGTCCCTCGGGGCCAATCAATCCGTCGAGAATCAGCGAGCTCGCTTTGGCGACTGGAAAGAGCAGAAATTCGTAGAAGCGTATCACCGGTGCTAAAAACGCTCCCACCTTCATTGCGTGACGGGAGAAGTAAGCTTGTGGAATGATTTCTCCGAAAAAAGTAATGCCTACCGTTGAGAAGAGGAAGCCGTAGATTCCCATAAAGATATCATCACTCAAAAGAGAGAGTAAGACGTTGGCGCTGACATTGCCCCAGAGAATTGTGCAGAGCAATAGGTTTGAGTCCTTGCGGAGGTCGAGAATTTTTCGAGCCGACTCATTGCCGTTCTCGACTTCTGCCTCCAAGCGCATACGACCAAGAGAAAAGAATGCGAGGTTCGCCCCCGAAAACATTCCTGAATGCAACAAACATCCTGCGATGCCTGCAATGCCCAAATAGGTGCCTAGTTCCATATATAGCGCTCTGGCCGGTTAAAGCATGTCTGAGAACACGGGGAAGCACAAAGCAGAAATATCGTTATTAATGGCCTCATTCGGAAATCGCAGAAGTCGGGTCTGCTCCCTTTCGATTACGAAAACGCTGTTTTAGCCACATGAAAATCAAAGCTCCTGTAACCATTCCCAAAACGTAGGTCAGGAGAAGAAGAAAGATGCGAGGCATCTCAAAGGTGAGAAAAAGAATCTTCGTCTCCACTTCCTGCCGATTTTGTAGCCCGATGATCAAAATCAAAACGACTAAAACTCCGATCAAAATCGGCTTTATCGCGAGACGTTTTCCTTCCATTTACAAACTTATGATATGAAACACTGACACAAGGTGGCAAGCGCCGTATTTGCATCTAATTAGGCAGACAACTTGTTCAATCTAAAGCGATTCTTTTAAAAAGCAAAAAAGGGTGCGAATTCGTGCCTTTCGCCCTAGAATTTCCCTCACGCAATGACTCCATTGGACCAGATATTACAGGATTGTGGAAATACTCTGCGTTCTGCCACTGCCGCAGTGCCCACCTCCGCGACTCTTTCACAAGAGATCATAGATGCAAAAGCTGCCCAAGCACGAGGATATTATCTTCCTGATGAGGACGAGAGGCTTCGCGAGGTTTTCGCGCGCTATCTTGAACTGAGGGCTGCACTTCGAAGCGTTGTGCAAACGATGGAGCCTTGGGTCGAGAAAAAGGAGATTCTCCCTCGCGAGCAGCAACTTAAAGTCTTCATCGTTGGATTCACTGCGGCTTGTTATATCGTTCGAAGTGGCCACTTTCTCATTAATTTTGCTCAAGAAAGGCCGGTTGTACGCGACAAGCTTGATGAGGGAGAGATCTGCTACAACATTCCTCGCAAAAGCTTCACACAGATTTTTCGACTGCAAAGCTCAGTTCGCCGTATGTGGAAATTTCATGAGGCCCATCTTTTCTATCAAGAAAACCGCGATGAGGTTTTGGAATTGGAATCAAACAAAGACCTTAGCGACCTTGTACAGCTTCTTCGTGGAGAAGAGCCTTTCATGGAAAAGCGAAGCCAAGCCTACTGGAAGCACCGCTTTCACTATCGCTTTCACGCATGGCGACGTAGGCGGCGCTCTAGTTTCAACAAAACCATGTTCCATCTTTTTGAGGTCAGTGGCCGCACCATTTCAGAGCTTCGCGATCCCACTACGGGTCTCAAGCGTTCACCCAAACGCGCCGTTGGAAAACCCTGTGCGGACGTTAAAGTTCTTCTTGAGCCTGGTGATGTCATTATCACTCGACACAAAGATGCCCTCAGTAATCTATTTCTGCCAGGTTTCTGGCCCCACGGAGCCCTCTTTGTGGGCGAAGTCGGTGGGGCGGCGGGAAATGTAGTGGAGGCCAAAAAAGACGGGGTGAAAGTGCGAGAACTTGAAGAGACCCTCACTGTTGATGCCTTTGTTGTTTTACGCGCGAATCTTCCTCGTGAACATCGTGAAGAAGCTGCTCGGCGGGCTCTTGGGCATGTCGGAAAGCTCTACGATTTCGCCTTTGATTTTCGTCAAAGCGAAAGACTTGCCTGTACGGCTCTCATCTACCGAAGCTGGCACAGCGTTGAGAATATTCGCTTTAACCTCATCGAAGCCGGAGGACGCCTCTGCCTCTCCGCTGAAGAACTCATTTCCCAAGGTCTCTCCGAATCTGAGAACAGCGAACCTCTTTTTAAAATAGCCGCCTTCTTTGGTCCTGAGGCCGAAGAAATTGATTCGTCGCTAGATGCTAAAAAAGAATTTCTAAAAACGTTGTCCGGTGGAAAGTGCTAGTGTCAGTTAGCCGGAACAGTTGCCGATAATGGGAGAGGGGGCTGACGGCTCGCAGAGCTGAAGCGGCTCAATGGGAACTCGTTGTCTGCTCCATTGTCATCGCAAATGCCGCTGCGCTTGCGACGCCTGGTTCTCGCGCTCCTTCGGCGCTAGTGCGCCTTTGGCCTGTGCGACGAGGGTTATTTGGATGCTCTCTTTGATCTCATGATGAAAATTGGTGATCTTTACGGCTCCGATCCCAAACAGGTTGCTTCGGAATATCGCGAAATGGCAACGCTTATCAATGATGATGTCTATCATGCGAATCGCCGTCGACCTGTTCCTGTTAATCTAACAAAGGGTCGTCCCTTTCTTTTGTTTGATGCCATCTTGGAGAGTAATTATTTTGAAAGTAACCAGATTGATAATCCCGTCGTTGTTTGTGCTTCCAACCCTCTACGCGAGAGTCCAATTGTCCATCTTCCTCCGCATCTTTTGGTTTGGGAACAAGAAGAGCAACCTTACGATCCGAACATTATTCGGCATTCCGAGCCAAAAACTAATGCTCCTATTGTAGCTCCAGTCAGTGAGAATCTTGAGCCACTCGAAACTCATATTGAACGCTACTTTGGAACTCCTGAAACTGTATTTCACGAGATTGTTTCCACTACAGTTCATATCGATTTGCATTTCATTCCCGCGACTCAAGAGCGTCCTTGGCATACAATTGTGACAACTGGAATGAGTGATATTCCGATGACGACACCTGAAGGAGCTGAAGAATTTCAACTTGCGGAGCTTCTTCTTCGTCTTCCTCCTAGTTGGCCCTTGTCACAAGAGGCCTTTGAA
>CAYUHN010000090.1:0-1507 GCA_964444495.1 uncultured Roseibacillus sp.
GATTGAACTTCAGCAGTGAGAACAATATCCGAAAGATTTGGCGCAGTAGAATAAATTGGACTCTCTTGGCACTCCGGTATCGAGCCTAACCTGCTCCGGAAGTTCTAATAAGGAAAATAGCCAGAGCTGCAGCCCCTAGGATAACTGCCCCCGAAAAAGAACCCGCGATCTTATCCAACGAAGTCACTCCCGGACGGTGCGGCGAACTAGACCTAGGAAAGACAATAAGACCATAGAGCAACCCCGCGAGAAGCCCTCCTCCATGCGCCCAATTATCAATAAATTGGTAGCCTACAAATCCTACTATGAAGGTGAATACCACAGCAGCCAAAAGACGGCGGGTTGCAGGCTTCGGGACAAGACGCGCATGCAGAAACTCAAAGGCTAAAAGAAATCCAAGCACGCCCATAATTCCTCCCGAAGCGCCCACCGAAAGTTGCGAAGGCTTTCCGTAAGCCGAAGCCAGCCCACCGAACAACATCGACACCACAAAGACCATCACCAGATGAGGCCAGCCCGCCATAGTCTCTGCTCTTCGCCCCAAAAAAAGCAGCCCTAGCCCATTCATTACAATATGAATGACTTGCCCATGTAAAAAGGGAGCCGTAAAGAGCCGCCACCATTCACCTTTAAAGTACCCTACTCCAAATTGATTCTTTACCAATCCCGCTGCTACCGCTCCAGCAAGAGTGGGCTTACCCTCCCACTCGGCATACGGAAAGAAAACCGAATCAAAAAGGTTTCTAGTAAATTCCAACGAAGCTAGAACTTGAGCAAAATAAACTCCAATTAAGATCAAAAAGAGGATCTTGGTTGCTGGAACCTGTTGGCGACGAATCCATCCATCAAAGCGAATTTCTTGCGCCTCAGACGCCAAATTATCTGCTCTCAAACGAATGGCTCGAGCTCTCCTTTTCCAAGCCTCGTAGGCAGGCAGGCCAAAAAACATAAGCCACAAGACCGAAAACAATCCTAGTTCTTGAGACCTCAACAAACCTTTTGCTCCCCCAGCCAATCCTTTCCAAACAAAATAGACTAGTGGCAGTGCGAAAATAGCAGCACGAAATCTGTAACTTGACCAATCAGAATCAGCTCGGGCTGCTTTGCGACGGCGCAGACTGGCTAAGAGTTCAGCTTCTTCTTCGGCAGGAAAACAACGCTGTCGCTCTGGAGTCCAAATTAAACTAGCAGGCTTCTGCCAATCAGCTAAATAAGCGGCTAAGTCTTGTAGAGTCTCAAAAGCTCGTGCCTGACCCCTACCGATTTGCACCCCATAAGGACCATCGGTCGGTTTTTCTGGAAAGAGTTTCTCGCGCTGCCAGATGGGCAGGTCTGCCTCATCATTTTGCGCGCTCATCACAACTACTCGTTATCGGCCTCAGCCTCTTCTCCAGCTTCAAAGATAACACTTGGAAGCTCTTCAGTAGCGTCAATCACTGGCAGCTCAACATCCTCAACATCCTCAACATCCTCAACATCCTCAACATCCTCAACATCCTCAACATCC
>CAYUHN010000090.1:1607-13181 GCA_964444495.1 uncultured Roseibacillus sp.
CTCAACATCCTCAACATCCTCAACATCCTCAACATCCTCAACATCCTCAACATCCTCTTCAACCTCAGAAGCCGAAGTTTCTTCAGAAGAAGAACTCTCCAATGCCTCTTCATTAGGCTCAGAAGAACCCTCCTCGTTCTCACCTCCGACAACAGGAGCTGACTCAAGGAGCTCAGATATATCCGAATCGACTTCTTTATCTAATCCCCCACTAGGTTCTCCAAGCGCAGGTGCGGCGGTGGACTCACCAGTAGGACTCAAATCGGTCAAACCATCTGCTTTGTTCTGACGACTAACCATCAGGCCAAGAGCGAACGAGAGAAAGAAAAAGAGAATTCCAAGGATAACGGTCGCTTTTTGAAGAAAACTGGTAGTACCAGCCCCTAAAAGTTGGTCAGTCATTCCACCTCCAAAAGCAGCCCCGAGGCCTTCTTGCTTGGGGCGCTGCATCATCACCACAAGGATCATAAGCGCGCTCACAATAACGATAACCAGCGTAACGAGTGTAATCCCGATAGAAAGAAATGTTGAACCATCAGCCAAAATCATGGGCGGCGGACTATGGGTAGAGACCCCCATCTTGTCAAAGGAACTTTCACCGAGCTGACCAACTCGCCTTGATATCAAAATCAAAAGACCTCTAAAAAGCGAAAAATCGCAAAAAAGAGCCCCCTTATTGCTTCAAAATCTATAGAAATCTCAAAACTCAAGGCATTTACTCCGAAAGAGGACCTTTCCGGTCTTGCTTAGTGGGAGATCGGCGCTTAGACCCCCTCAATGTTGTTTGCTGAACTCGGCCTCGCCGAACCTGTAGTCCGAGCCATTGAGGAAAAGGGCTATTCGGAACCGACCCCCATTCAAGCACAGGCTATTCCAATCATTCTTGAAGGCCGTGATGTCACGGGAGCTTCTCAGACGGGCACGGGAAAAACCGCAGCCTTTGCTCTTCCCTCTCTTTCGCGCATCACAAAGAAGGGAAAGGCGCAAATTCTCGTTCTTGAACCCACTCGTGAACTCGCACACCAAGTCGCTGAGCAATTTGAAACCTACGGCAAACATACTGGCTGCAAGGTCGCGCTTCTCTATGGAGGAGTGGGATACGGCAAGCAAGATGCTGACATTAAGGACGCCGATATCGTTGTCGCTACTCCAGGTCGCCTGGTGGACCATTTTTACCGCGGCACCATGCGGTTTAGTGAATTGAAGATCCTCATCCTCGACGAAGTAGACCGCATGCTAGATATGGGATTCCTCCCTATCGTCCGAAAAATCGTTAATCTCTGCCCTTGGAAGATGGCAGCAGAACCAGAAGAAGGAAATCGCCCTGCTCAACCAGAAACAGATCGCCAAACCCTCTTCTTCTCGGCCACGATGCCGCAAGCGATTGAACAATTCGCCCGCTGGTGCCTCACCGAACCTGCAGAAGTCCAAATTGCTCGCCGCGAGGTGGCCTCTACCGTATCTCACGCCTTCTATCCAGTTTCGATGGAACAGCGAGACGAGCTACTCATCGCTCTTCTCAAACAAACAGATTTCAATAGCGTCATGATCTTTACTCGCACCCGAAAAGAAGCGGATGCGGTAACGGCCATGCTAAAGGGCGCATCCTACTCCAAGGTAGCAGCGATGCATTCGGACATTAATCAGAAAGATCGTATGAAAGCATTGGCCGGCTTCAAAGACGGAACGTATGAAATCCTAGTAGCGACCGATGTTGCTGCGCGTGGAATCGATGTATCTGGTGTCACGCATGTGATTAACTACCGAGTACCAGAAAACTCTGAAGACTATGTCCACCGTATCGGAAGAACTGGTCGAGCTGAGAAAGAAGGCGACGCTTTTACGATCTTAACTGCCGACGAACTCGATAATGCCGAGGCCATCGAACACTTCATTAAGAAGAAAATCGAGCGAAAGAAGTTAACAGACTTCCCTTACATCTACACCGCTCTTCTTGATGACTCTCCTGCTAAACCCATTCGTAAAAAACGCCCCGCAAGCCCTCGTCGCCGCCGTCGTTAAAAAACGATTTCAGCTTAGAGCTGACCAGTCACTTCCAAATGAGGGAACTACTCGAAGTTGAAAGCGCTCAAAGCCGGCTCGATGCCTATCTGGCCAAGCGACTGCCCGAGCATTCCCGTTCACGCCTTCAAGCTCTCATCAAAGAAGGACACATTCTAGTTAACGAGCAAATCGCCAAGCCTCGACAAACTCTATCAGCAGGTGACACGATAGCAGTTGAGATTCCGGATCCTGTTGAACTCGAACTCATCGCCCAAGATCTTCCGCTTGAAATTCTCTACGAAGATGACGACCTCATTGTTCTCAACAAAGCACATGGCATGGTCGTTCATCCAGCAGCAGGTAATCCTGATGGAACACTAGTCAACGCACTCCTACACCATTGCGACGGACAACTCGCAGGAATCAATGGAGTAGAGAGACCAGGCATTGTCCATCGCCTGGATAAAGACACTTCCGGTTGTATTGTAGTCGCAAAAACCGATTCCGCGATGAAATCACTTCTAACTCAGTTCGCAGAACGCGAGACGGCTAAATGTTATCTAGCCGTCTCCTTGCGCCCCCCAACAAAAGAGCGAGACACCATCTTCACCAATATCGGACGCCATCCCATCAACCGACAACAAATGGCAGTGCTCGAGCCGGGAACTGGAAAACCAGCAGTGACCGACTACGAGGTTCTAAACATCCAAGACGATCAAACCACTCTTGTGCGCTGCCACATTCATACCGGGCGCACTCACCAAATCCGCGTTCACCTCAAGCATGTCGGAGCCCCCATCCTAGGAGATCCCATCTATGCAAAACCGCATCCCCGCACGCCAAGACTCTTGCTTCACGCCCGACAGCTGAGCTTCCGTCACCCACGCACCAGCAAAGAATTAACCTTACAAGCGCCGATTCCGCTAGAATTCCACTCTTGGACAAATAAGGTCCCCACAGCTTAACCCGCGTGTTGCGCCCCTCCGTAGGAAAGCTATTATCCGCGAATGCGCATTCACTTTCTCGATGCTTCTACGCTTCATCGCAACGACCTCGACTTTTCACCATTTGAGAAACATGGCGAACTTTCCCTCTACCCAACTACTTCTAAACAAGAAATCATTGCCCATTCGAAAGAAGCCGATGTTATTGTAACCAACAAAGTTCCTATCGATACAAAAACCGTCTCGCAGCTCCCCCAACTTAAACTTGTCCTCATCGCTGCCACTGGTTTTAACCACATCAATCTAACTGCCACTCGAAAGAGAGAAATCCCTGTCTGCAACGTCGCTGGCTATTCCTCCTCGGCAGTCGCTCAACATGTTTTCGCCCTTCTCTTAAACTTAGTTACCGCCACTAATCGCTACCACCAAGAAATCCAGACTTGGCCCCAGTCACCGATTTTCACTCACCTTGATTTCCCTGTCACTGAACTTGCAGGAAAAACGATGGGAATCGTAGGACTAGGAGAAACAGGTTCAGCAGTAGCTCGCATCGCCGAAGCCTTCGGAATGCGAGTCCAGGCCCTCGCACGTGACGGAGCCTCTGGCACAAATAGAACTCGAGTGCCCTCCGAAGAATTTTTTTCGACCTCTGATGTTATTTCTCTTCACTGTCCTCTCAATACACAAACACAAGGTATCATTAACGCTCGAAGTCTCACTCAAATGAAACCTTCTAGCTACCTCATCAATACAGGAAGAGGCGCCTTAATTGATGAAACAGCTCTCGCCAACTCCCTAATAAAGAAGGAAATTGCAGGGGCTGGCTTGGACGTCCTCTCTACCGAACCACCTGAACCCTCCCACCCTTTACTGAGCTCAAAAATACTTCAGACCAACCTCATTATCACCCCGCATACTGCATGGACCGCTCGCGAAGCGCGCCAACGACTACTCGACGGACTTCTAATGAACCTCGAAGCATGGATAAGTGGAACCCCCGACAACCTCGTTAATTAAATCTTCACACCAAACAAACCTCTATGGACGACCCCGAAATCGTTGCGCTCCTTGGAGCTATTGACGAACAAATTAACTCTTCAGAGACACCTTATGTTAAGGAAACCTTTCAAGAACTCATTCAACAAGATGACATCAACGAAGAAGAAGCTCGCTACATGATCGCTTTCTGCCTAGCCGATGAAATTGAAAAGCTTGAACAGGAAAATCGAACCTTTGACTCTAACCGCTACCAAACACTGCTCAAGCTACTACCACACCTGCCAGAATAAAAAACATCACTCGCCAGCTCCTGCAACATCATCAGGATGAACCCATCCCTCGGCATCGTAAGATACGATTTCGTATTCCGAAGAGCCAAACTGATTACTTGAACGAATCGTCACGATCCCTCGGAAACGAGATTTTCGTTCTCCGATCACTCTTCCGTAGTTTAAAACCTCTCTAAGACCTTCATCAATTTCACCCTTAGCTTCACAAAAAGCCCAGACCACATCGTGCTTTGACGGAGACTCTAACAAGAACCACGAAAATTCTTTCGCATTACTACGTGCATCATAATCAGGTTCTTTGGCAATCCAACAACGCAACTGAAACTCACCTCGAGGCGACTTTTCCGAAATTTCAGCAATCGAAGTCGGAGAATAAGCTTCGCTCCCGAAGACATCGACTACTAGCCGGCCTTCTTTTTCGACAAAAAGGTAGGTAAAGTCTTTGAAATTCTTCCGAGTCCCCTTTCCTTCTAAAAACCCCAAATCATCAATAGAAGCAATTTTCCACTGAATCTTCGCCTCGGGAGGCACGGTAAATCCAGGCCAACTATTTTCCTTCTGACGTTCCAACACCCACTGCGCTTGCCCTTCGTTTAAAACTATTCCTTTCAAGTCACCGATCGCGAGTTCTGGCTCACTAAGAGTTTCAAGGATTTCTTCAGCTTGTTTATAAACTTGAGTATCGGACTCTAAAAAGAACCGCAAAGGATCATCTTTAGATGCAGAATGCCCACTCGAAAGTTCCAAAGGCTCATTGCCTCCCGCTCCCTTAAGACTGCGTATCCCTCTATCGACAAGAAAAAGCACTATCACAAAAAGCGGAACCCCTAGAGCTATTAAGAACCACACCGAACTAGGAACGTCCTGTCCTGAAGCCTTTTTTTGTCCCCAATTCTCTTCACCTTCAGGCTCACCGGAAGGAAGTGAACGGTCGCTTGCCTGCTTAACTCGATCCACTTGTTCTCGTAAATCGATACCGGAATCACCCTTACTCCGAGCATCTTGCAGCATCTTCTCATGCCTCTCACGAGGACTCATCCGAGCTGCCGATTCCTCTCCCACATTATCTGATCGTTCATTCATCGCTTATCTAGTCACTACTTCAATAAAATCTACTTATCCTCATCTTTTACCCCAAAGCGTGCACTATCAAGCGTGCGCCAATTTTCAGCTAGAACTTCTACTATCTCTAACTCAGATCGAGTAACGCCCTGCTCGTCAGTCTCCTCTCGGTGTCGAAGTCGTAGAGTCGCTCTTCGCAAATTTCCACTATCACGCTTCCACAATTCGGAATAACCATCACTCCACGATTCTCTACTGACAAAAAGTTCGTTAAGCTGGCGGAAAAGCGGATCATCTTGGCTATAAGTTAACACATCCGAAGCAGCCTTCCGCCGTGCCGCCGAACTATTGAGAGGAGGAAGTAATAAGACCTCGATCTGAGGAACTCCCTCTTTATCCAATCCCTCCGAAGTAAGCTCAACATACAATCGGAAGTCCCCCTCCTTTTCATCGCAAAGATTACGTCGAAACAACTCCCAATCGAAATCGCTATATCGCACGTAGTGTTCCCAATCAAGAAACCACTGTCCATCATAAGAATAGAGAACAGCTTCTCGGAAATTTGCCACGCCATTCGTCTGCCACACCACTTCCACAAACCCTGGATTTTCCTCAAAACTAACGTTCCAGAATGTCATTTCCTGATTCGCTTCAGCCACTTTTTCAAGTTGCTGTTTATTCTGCGAATAATGCCTCACTAGCTTACGTTGCAGCTCACTCACCGGAAGTAAATAGCCACTGCGCTCCGTGAGTTCTCCAGTCGCTAAAAAGCCATCAACGCGAGCTTGGACCTTCGAATGCTCTTTTTCATAAAACACCTTCTCTTCAGGAGATAAATTCCGAACGAAAGCTAAGCCCCCTTTGCTTGTTTCTGAATCTGACCTCAACTCGAAAACAGCGTAAACTCCCGCCCCAGCAAGGATTAGCCAAAGCAAACACCACCCTCCAACAACCAAAATACGCCGGTTTCGCTGAACCCGTTTTTGAGCCTCAATCTTTGCCATCGCTTCCTTGCTCATCCGCTTCTTACGGCGCTTCACCTCACTCCTTCCGGCGGTCACTTTGCCTCCCACCACAAAACCTTCTTCCTTCACTTGTTCGATTGAACGAACTTTGGGTTTAAATGAGTCCTGCTCAGGACTAACCTTCTTTGAAGGCAGTTTCAAATTTGCTCCCAGATTTACCCCACGCCGAATAGACCCACCTTCTGAAGCAGTATCAGGCAACGCACTTATACGCGGACTTGCCTTCAATTGCTCAGCCTTGGCAGCTACTTCTTCTATCGGCGGCCTCTCCCCCTCGGCAACCCATGCGGTATCGCAGTCAGGACAACGCAACCCAATTACAGCCCCTTCGGGATTTAATAAAGCAACACCTGCATGACCGCAATGAGGACAAAAAGATAGTTTTTGCGCCGTATTATCCATCTCCTTCAGAGTGCTCATAATCGACCCTCGGGAGCAAGTCTACAACGACCTAGCATTGGAAAAATACTCTTCAACACAGAAATGTAACTTCAGAAACACTCTTTCCTCTAAGACTCCTCGCCAATGGCCTGAGTTACCAAAAGCGCGGCCAATTCTTCTGTCGCTTGATCCAACTGAACCACTGCGGCCTTGAAGGCGGCACCATCTTCCTCACTACTTTTGAGAAGACGCCGAACCTCCCTCTCACAATTTCTGACCTCCTCTAAATTTTGACCCTCCAATTCTCCTCCAATCAAACCCATTGCCATCTCCAAGGCCTCCAACATCTCTTCCGCCTTAAGTTTCGACTCATGAAATATTCTCGCATTGAGATCTGAAAAGGCATGTTCAACACTATCGGACACCATCTGCTCGACTTTCACATCCGCCACATCAATTGCCGCGCTCTCAATTCGCAAAATCCGATCCTCCCCTGTCTTCGTATCACGAGCAAGGATCTCCAAAAGCCCATTAGCATCAAGAGCAAATTGAACTCCTACTCGCGCTTGCCCTTTCGCCTCAGACCCAAATGGCACCTCAACTTCTCCAAGCTCCCAATTGTCACGAGCCAATTCGCGTTCTCCTTGAAGAACTCGAATTTTCATCGCCGCTTGACCAGAAACAGCATTGGTGAACATTTCACCAGCACGACAAGGAATCGTAGTATTTCGTGGAATAACCACATTCATAAGCCCCCCAATTGTCTCCAATCCTAAACTAAGTGGTGTCACATCGAGAAGAACGACTTCCCTAATGGCTCCACTAATAATCCCCGCCTGAATCACCGCTCCACGAGCAACAACCTCGTCTGGGTCAACTCCATCTTCAACCTCTCGCTCGAAAAGCTTCGCAATGAACGACTTCACCGCCGGAACGTGAGTGCTCCCGCCAGCCGCTACTACTGCCTCAACTTCCTCCGTCGCAACTCCAGCATCTGCCAAAGCTTGGCAACAATATCGTTCAGTTTTTTGTAAATAAGGAGTAATCCATTTTTCAAAATCACTTCGAACTACAAGCTCAGAGATTCCTTCAACATCGGAATCGCCTTCCAAAAACGGCAAGCGAAAAGAAACTTCGTCTTGACTACTCAAAGCCACTTTTACCCGCTGAGCCTCAGCCAACGCCCGCTCGACAACAAGCGAGCTATGAGCAGCATCAACATCAAAGCCTACTCCTTGGAGAATAGCTTTATCAAAATCATCCCCCCCCAACCTCGTATCTCCAGCGGTAGCCAATACTTCGAATTGCCCTTTTCTCAACTTGAGCACCGAAACATCAAACGTTCCCCCTCCTAAATCATAAACGACCACCGTCTTCTCGTCCCCAAGTTTCTCCAAACCATAGGCAAGTGCCGCAGCAGTAGGCTCACTCAACAGCCTAACAACTTCCAAGCCCGCCAGCTCTCCAGCTCGCATCGTCGCGCCCCTCTGAGACTCATTAAAATAAGCTGGGACAGTAACCACCGCCTTCGTCACCTCTTTCTCTAACCGATTGCTAGCAACTCTCACCAATTGCTTCAAAATTTCACTGCTAACTTCTTCCGGACTACGACCAGCCACTTCTTGGCTAGAACCGATCAAACGTTTGACACTTGTCACCACTCCCCCCATCCCCCGTCGGCGTAAAGCCCGCTCCCCAACCTCTTTCTCTCCATTTGGCCCATACCAAACTGCACTGGGAGTCAGCCGCGAACCACTATCATCGGCAAGCAATAATGGAAAACCAGACTCCATCACCCCCACCACTGAATTTGTGGTCCCCAAGTCAATACCAAGAATCATCTCACTCATCGCTTTTCCTAAAACTCCAACCCTTCCCACAACTGCCCGTAGAAACCACGAAGCTGGCTTCGCCATTTCCGTAAGAATCCCAACTCCCCTCGCACCTCAAGAGCACGCTCATAATCGCCTTTCTCACTCGCCTTAGACAACTCACCAAATTCATTCTCCATACCACCTTCCCAGCGAGTCACTTCCTCCAGGCAAGATTCAAGCCTCTTTCGCAACTGCAAACCTTTTCTTTGATGCAAAGCCCTTCCTAACTGACTCGACGTCTTCTCTCCTAGAGAAAGCCATTCACTAAGGCAAAGCTTCAGATCCGCCACTTTCTCAAACATCACCGCCACCTCTGGCGAGACTGCACTCGAATGCCCAACGTGCTTACCTTTGGCGTCCAACCATCTTTCTAGACGTTGATAAGGATCCTTTAAAACATCTCGAGCCTGACAAAGGGCTTCAAATTCCATGCGCTCTCCGCCGGCATCAGGATGCGCTTTAGCGCTTAATTTGGAAAAAGGTTTCTCCCAATCTTCCTCATCCATTGCTAGCTGAAGAGGTATTCCAAGTCGCTCCCACGCAGTCATACCACATCAAGCCGCGAAGCTCTCACCGCAGGAGCAAGTCACTAGCGCATTGGGGTTTTGCACCTTAAACCCGCCTTGCTGCAAATCATCAGAATAGTCTAATTCGCTTCCGCTCACAAAGAGAGCACTCTTTGGATCGATCACCACATTGACACCATTACTTGCTACCAACACATCGCGGTCTCGCGGACCATCAACCAAATCCATCTGATATTGCAACCCACTGCATCCGCCGCCCACTACCGCAATTTTCAAAGCTCCATCAGCTCGACCTTGCTTAGCAAGAAGAGAAAGTAAATGCTCCGAAGCCCCATCAAGCACTTTTACCAGCTTTTCGTTTCCAACCGTATAATTAGCCATTCTTGCAAGTAACCTACCTCAGTTCAGAAAAGTTTCTTCTCAGGATCCGTTCCAGAACACAAGTACAACCCCATCTGAACTTTTTCAAAGCTTTCCCCTTTTCCTAGCTTCCCCTTAAGGACTACTCGGAGTTCAATATTTTTTATAAAAACAACTCATTTAGGAACTACTTCTACATGATATTTAATTAAACCAAATAAAAACCACCCCTCAAACTCTCTATCCTAAAATTCTCAAATCATTCAGAATTAACATCTTACTATTTTTTAAAATTGAAATGTTAGAATTTTTTCTAAATTGATTGCTCACAAAGAGTTTAAAAGGTATAAATCCCACCGTCAGGCGTTGGCCCCCTTGAGGTTTTTTAGTTACGTTTATGAAATGCTGTTTTTACGCCATTATTTTTATAATTGTGACGCCTTAAAACGGCTAAACGTCTGTAACAGCAACTACTCCATCCCCAAAAAAATGAAGATTTGTAATTTGGTTCCCATTACTCTGGCTGCAACTTTTGCAGTTCTTTCCTCAAACGTGCTCGCTGAAGAAGGAGCCAAGGAAACCCGTGCAGAACGGAACGCTCGCATTGTCGAAGCCCAGAGGGCAAAAAGAGAAGCCGCCAAAGAGGCTCAAGGTGAACGCCCTGAGCACCTAAGAGAAACAAGGGACGTTAAAAAAATTGTCGCCGAACCCAATCCTTTCGATGCTTCAGTTCTTTTAGCTTCAGGGGGTAAATGGACGTTCGTTCCCAAAGGGGCAGTTCTGTACACTCCTCCAGCACTGAAGACCAAAATTGTGACAAAGCCACAGGGAGAGCTCGTTGCTTTCCCCCAATTTCTTGCGTCCAATCATGCTTGGTTAAGGAAACAGGAGGTGACTATTGAACAAGCCGCAGGAAGGACCCCCTTCACTGAGACCGAAAAAAAAGAATTCTTGAGTTCCAACAAAATTATCATCTCCACCTTCAGAGGAGCTCCAAGCTCTACTAATGCAAAGCTAACCGAAAAAAAATCGACCGCTCTTAACCGATAAACCATAAACTATAAACTACTCCCCATAAAATGAAATACCTAATCAGCCCATTTATTGGCGTTATCCTCAGCCCGTTGGCCGCTTTTGGCCAAGCTCAGATAGATTACATCAACTGGATTCGTCAGATTCACACCGAAGTTGCGCCGGATGGCTCTTCATTCAATGTGGTTCAGGACCTTCATGTCAACCCAGTGGATGCTGGCGAATCTCAGCTCGGAATCCCTGAGGGAGGCTCCTTTTTCCAACTTTGGACTCTCGATTCAACGAATCCTGGTAGTTCTTGGCTTCTTGACACCGCTACCGTTAATGCAACACAGCCAATTGGGACTATCTCCGTAGTAGCTCCTGACTCCAACGCGGCGGGGGTTGCCCGCACCATCGCTGGTGCAGGAGACGGTGACCGTGGCTTCCAAGTTAACCACCTCATTGAAAACCTCCTTGCTCCAGGCGAAGGCATTCCAGAGGGATTAACGGCAGCGCGAATTATCCATATTGCCGAATCCTCTAATCCTGAGGCTCCCGGAGATCATTTCATCGAAGACCAGCTCATCGCAGTCAGCGATCTGGACACCGACTCAGTCAAATCCTTCTCTTATGAATTTTCCAATATCCCAGGCCCTGCAGGCCGTCCGGAAAAAGCATCAGGAACCGAATACTTCATAGTTGAAAGAATATTTGGTGAAGACTCTCTTCGTCGACTTGATATCGCTCGGCTTGAAGTTTCCCCTGAACCAGACGGGAATTTCACCTACAGCCATACCCCAAACACCATTCCTGATCACGTCCCATTCGGGGTAAACGACCCCTTCCCAGGTAGTATCGTTTTCGTAGATGTTACGGTTACTTCTCCTGATGGCACCGAAGTTACTTATCCAGAGCAATTCCAAGCCAATGTTCCGACCGTCAACTTCGAAGATTTCTTGGAAGAAGGTCAAGTTTCTCTAGACGGTATTCCCTTATCCAATGGAGACACCGTTTCTCTAGAACTCCGCTCAGAGTTCCCAAGTAAAGAGCTTGGTAGCACCGATAAAATCTTTTCAGATATTATCCATGACGAT
>CAYUHN010000091.1:0-13158 GCA_964444495.1 uncultured Roseibacillus sp.
TGCGAAGTCGAACGAAAGTGAACCGACTGATGAAGCGTCGAAATGTTTGGTGATGCCGAAAGGCTGGACGAGCGTTAGAGACATGGTGCAGCTTAGCGCAAGCCAGCGGATTACAGCTCTTTGAGCGGCTAGCTAAATCTTTTCGAAAACATCGAGAGGACCAATTTCAGAGAGACTGAAAATAAAAAGAGCCGTGGCGAGTTGGCTACGGCTCTTTGCGAATGGTGATTTAATTAGAAAGGTTAATCAGTAGGGAGGCCGATGAGGGCGTATTCGCCATCCTTGCGCCGGTAGACGAGTTGGTTGATACCACGACGGCTATTTTTGAAGAGAACGAATGGTTTTTCTGAAAGCTCTAGTTCCATAATGGCTTCTTCTTTGAGAAGGGAGCGAAGACGGTAACCCTCACGGTGGACGATTAGAGGTTCTGGATCGGTCTCGGATTCTTCAGGGTGATCAAGGACCGATTCGTTGTACCATTTTTCTTCGAGATGTTTGATGGTGTTTTCGGGCTTCACTCGATGCTTTTTCATGAGCCGCGTCTTATGTTTACGCATTCGGCGAGCAATTTTATCGATGGTGAGGTCGATGCTTTTATACATGTCCTCGGACTCGGAAGTGGCTTCGATTACAATGTGATTCGCGCAAAAAAGAAGAATTTCCGCGATATGGCGGTTCTTTTGAACATCAAGAATAGCCTTGGCTTCAATAATTTTGGGGTAGTCGAGGGAAAGACCGTCGATTTTGGAAGCCGCATACTCGCGGAGAGCATCGGTAGGTTCTTCGTGACGGACGGTTACGGTTATTGGTGCATTTGCATTTGCAGTTTTCATGTATCAGAAGATGGCGAAAGCTCTGTTAGTCAGTGCTTTAAAAGAAAATTAGGAAATTTCTTATCTATCCAACACTGTAACGCACTTAGAATAAGATTACCAGAGAACAGTTGAAAAAAAGCCTCTGAAATTGGGGCAAATATGGCTGAAAAGAGATTGACAGGGGAGGTCTTCTCTCCTAGCGTCCGCGCCCGCTCGCATCTGGTGATGTGAGTTTTAGCAAATGGTCTAAGAGCCGCTGCTCCCATTAAAATATGAAAACATACTCCGCAAAAGCCGCCGACGTAGAGCGCGCTTGGCACGTTATTGATGCCGAGGGTCAGGTTGTAGGCGATGTCGCTGTCGCTGCCGCTCGTCTCCTCCGAGGCAAGCACAAAACTATTTTTACTCCCCACGTTGATACGGGTGACTATGTGGTCATCGTCAATGCTGAGAAAGCCCAGTTTAGTGGGAATAAGGAGTGGCAAAAGATCTACACTCGTTACACGGGTTATGTTGGTAATCAGAAGGTGGAGACGCCACGGAAAGTTCGTGAGCGCCGTCCAGAGTTACTTGTTGAACGCGCGGTATGGGGGATGATTCCTCATAACAAGCTTGGTCGTCAGATCATCAAGAAGCTGAAAGTTTATGTTGGACCTGAGCACCAAAATGGAGCGCAGAACCCACAGCCATTCGAACTCTAATCTTTTAAATTCTAATTTCTCATTCTTATGGCTACAGCTACTGAATACACTGCAACTGGTCGTCGTAAAACTGCGGTCGCCCGCGCTTACCTGACAGAAGGTTCTGGCGTGATTGAAATCAACGGTCGCAGTTTCGAAGAGTATTTTGCTACTCTCCCTCTTCAAAGCCTTGTGCTTGAGCCTTTTCAGGTTGCAAGTTTGGTGAACAAATTTGATGTGCGTATTGTCTCCAAAGGTGGAGGTCTTCACGGTCAAGCGGGGGCTGCGAAGCTCGCTATTGCTCGTTCTCTACTACTAGTTGACCCTGAGCTCCGCCCAGCTCTGAAAGCGGCAGGTCTTCTCCGCCGCGATCCTCGTGCGAAAGAGCGTAAGAAAGCGGGTCAACCTGGTGCGCGTAAGCGTTTCCAGTTTTCGAAGCGTTAATCCTTCTCAATTGTTCTTTTTTGAAAGCAGCGTTCCCTTTTTTGGGACGCTGCTTTTTTTTGAGACTTGGAGGAAGTTGGGTTGATTACTTGTTTTGAGTGAAAAGTGAAACTCCTCAGGGAGTATGATGTGAAATGAATAGTTTGATGCGAAGACTCGTTTTTCTACTTCTTGGATTTTTTCTTTTCTGCAGCGCTCAGGCTGACCCGAAGCAGGTTGAGTTTGCGCGAAAGCCGGGGAGTTCTTGGTCGCGTGAGTTGACGCGGACTTTGGCTGATTTGCCAGCTATACCACTCGACACTGATTTGGGTACCTTTGGAGGGTTGTCAACCTCTCGTCCCAAAGCGACAGGTTTTTTCCATACCGCTAAAGTTGGGGATAGATGGTGGATGGTGGATCCGGAGGGTCTACCTTTTGTTGTGCGAGGAATGGCCTCTGTGAGAGAGGTTAAGACCGAGGGGGGCAAGAAGGCTAGGCAAGAACTTTTCGGCTCTTCGGAAGAATGGGCGATTGAAACGATCCAGCTTTTTCAGCAAAACGGTTTTAATGGCTTGGGGCCATGGAGTGATGAGAAACAGCTCAAACCGAAGGAACGCGGGATGTCTTATGTTAAGCTTTGGAATTTTATGGCGGCCTATGGTAAGAAACGTGGAGGAACTTCGCAGGGTTCGGGGCATCATGAATACCCTGGAAATTGTCCGTTTATTTTTGACCCAGAGTTTCCGATTTTTTGTGAGCGCTATGCTGAACGTCTCGAGAAAACGAAAGATGATCCTTGGCTGTTAGGTCACTTCACTGACAACGAATTGCCCTGGAATATTGAGATGCTGGATCGGTATTTAAATTTGCCCAAAGGTGATCCTGGGTATGAGGCTGCTCGAAACTGGGTGGCCGAGAATAAAGTGAAGCAGCCTTTCAAAAAAGAAGATCGAGCCAAGTTTCTTGCTTATGCGGTTGATCGCTATTTCGAGATCGTATGTGGAGCGATTCGAAAAGTGGATCCAAATCATCTTGTTATGGGGGCTCGTTTTCATGGGCGTGCTCTCAGAGAGTTGGAGTTATTCTCCGCGTCAGGAGCACATCTTGATGTGATAAGTGTGAACTACTATCATGTTTGGACTCCTGAGCAGGAGAGGTTGAAGACATGGTCGGAAAAGGCGGGTAAGCCGATCTTGATTACGGAATGGTACGCTAAGGCTGAGGATAGTGGGATGGGGAATACGAGTGGGGCGGGATGGTTAGTGAAAACTCAAGAAGACCGAGGGCGCTTTTATGAGCATTTCACTCTAGGCTTATTAGAATCAAAAGTGTGCTTGGGGTGGCATTGGTTTCGATATAGCGATAACGATCCCGAGCAAAAAGGAGTGGACCCTTCGAATCTGGATGCGAATAAAGGAATTGTTTCGAATCGTTATCAGCGTTATCAACCTCTATTGTATTCGATGAATAGCGTTAATCGAAGAGCCTACGGAATTGTCAGTTATTTCGACCAGCAATCTCAATAAAATCTATGAAATTTTTTCCTATAAATCTAAAATTGTCGTTCTCAATTTTTGTACTCTTTTCCTTTCCGATGCTCTTAGCGCAAGGCGAGAAGGGAGGAGAGATGGAAGCTCCCGAGGGGGTTGAAATTAAGCGTGATTTGGTATTCTTAGCGGAAGAGCGGACCGAGAAGCTCGATCTCTATCAACCTGCTGGTCATACTGGTAAGGAACGCTTACCTGCCGTAGTGATCATTCACGGAGGTGGTTGGGGTCATGGAGATAAAGGGCGTAAACGTGAATTTATCAGTGGGACGATGTTAGCTAAGGCCGGGTATGTAGCGATTAGTGTAAATTATGAAACTCGGAAGCGTCGTCGCTGGCCGAATAACCTCTATGATTGTAAAAATGCGGTACGCTGGTTGCGGGTAAATGCGGAGAAGTTGGGAGTGGATTCGGATAATATTGGGGTGATAGGTGGTTCTGCAGGCGGGCATCTCGCTTTGATGGTCGCTTATACGACGGGTGATGAGAAATTGAGTTCCGATGAGCTTTATCCCGGGGTATCTGATAGTGTGAAAGCTTGTGTTGATATGTATGGGATTACCAATTTGCTCACTCGTAAGGAGGTCGATGACGATGGTGTTCCCACGGGGAAGTTAAAAGAGCACCGACTTTTTTCACAAACTCGGGATGAGGCCCCAGGTCGCTGGCGCAGGGCTTCTCCAGTGAACTATGTCACTTCAGAGAGTCCTCCCACTTTTGTGATTCATGGAACTCGGGATGATGTTGTTGATGTGGATCAATCGAAGGAGCTATATAAGAAGCTACAAGAGGAGGGCGTGGAGTCGACCTTATGGTTGGAAGAAGGCGCCAAGCATGCTTGGCCTCTCAAGACAAAGAATTTTGATTTAAGGCCAAAAGTTTTGGCTTTTTTCGATGCCCATTTGAAAGGATAGACTTGCGTATTTAAGAAGGTAGAGAATGTTTCAGACCGTTATGAGTTTTACTTTTCGCTTTTTGTTCTTATCTGGAGTCGTAGCTTTGACTTTCTCTTCGTGTGATAATCCTGCTGATGATATCACTGATGCACGAGTGGAAGATCCTGCGATTGTGCCGATCGTCTCTGGTGGCACGACTTATTCGTTTACGGATAATTCTTCAATTAACTTTGTAGGTTATAAGGTTACGGGTAAGCATGATGGGGGATTTAAAGATTTTGAAGGGAGCTTTACCCTCAAGGATGGTGAGCCTCAGGCTGGGAACTTCACCATTGATATGTCATCGACTTGGTCGGACGCTGAGAAATTGACGACTAAGTTGAAGTCGGATGAATTTTTTGATGTGGAACAATTTCCTAAGTCAGAATTTGTTGTCACCGAGTTCGCGAAAAAAAGTGATGAGTCTTACGATGTTTCTGGAAATTTGACTCTTCATGGAGTTACGAAGAATATTACTTTTCCGACAGTCGTTAAGATTTCAGATGGTCTTGTGAAGGTTGACGCTCAATTTGACATTAAGCGTTTTGACTTCGAAATTGTTTATCCAGGGAAGACCGATGATTTGATTCGGGATGAGGTCTCGATCAAGTTCTCTTTGGAGGCGAAATCGAACTGAGATTCACTATTTTTCGCGGACCTAACCCTTCATCCTTCTCAGCATTCTTAGTTGGAGAGAAGAATTTCGAAGCAGCAGACAGATTGTGGTGGTAGAACCGAGGAGAAGCTATGCTTATCTGCAGTTTTGATTCTGGACTCAGTTCCTTTCACATCTTCAGGTTTGATCCAGAGAGTTCTGCGAATACCGTTTTCTAGAATGGAACTTTTTTTAGGAGTGATTTTGAGGGGGAGCTCCTCATTGCTTTTGTTGACGGTCCAGACTGTCATGAGATTTTCCTTAATTAAGGCTGCAGTGTAAGATAGTTCCGAAGGTTGAGATACGATATTGAGAGCGTGGCCGTAATTTGAAGTGACGCTGAGTTTTTTGAAGAGGAAGTACTTTGCGTTTCGGACGGGTTTCCCTTTCGAGTTGTAGATGTATGAATGTCCTTGCTTGGGAGTACCTAGAGCAAGCCATCCGTTGATGCCCGAGAACCCTGCCCGAATGAGTTCGAGGTTATAGTAGAATGATGTGATTTCATTCTCCTTGGAGGTGCTTTTCCAACCATGAAGTTCGGTGTTCCAAATTTCTATATCGTCTCCTAGTTCTCGACGAGCAATTGCGGCGAATTGAGCAGGGGTGCCCGTGCGGTTGGTATTGTGGGAGGAGGCAATGTCAATAGCTGCGCGTTTTTTGGGAGTATTGATAGTTTTGAGCCAACTCGCACCCTGAGTGTAGTTCCAAGACGATGGAGCTACGATGAGTGGCATTTGGTTGGGTGGGAGTTTCTTTTTGAGATAGGTGACAATTTTTTGAGCTTCCGCAGTGGTGAGACGACCATTGTTGCCAGAGGAGCTTTGCCATTCGTTTGTGATGTCGAGGAAGGAAATCTTGAACCCCTGTGAATGCATGAGCTCTAAATAGCGTAAAAGGTATTCCGCGCATTTTTCCCAATCGAGGTCGAATTTGCCTTTCTTGTTGTGATCTCCAGTGATCCACCGAGGGTAAGGTTGCCAAGAGATTCCTTTTTCTGCTTCATCGGCTGGTCGAGGAGAAGCGAAGAATTTGATATCCGGATTAGCTTCTTTCATCTCCTTCATCATCGGGATGATTTTCTTCGTGTAGGCTCGAAGATTGAATTGCCCTTCTTTCAGCTCATAACCGGCATTGATGGCAACCCTGATGTAGTCAACTTCGGTATCAACGACAGACCATTTCGCTAGTAAGTCTCGTTCTTCAGCGTCCAGACTATCGGTCCAGTACCAGAGCCTTTCGTAGTCGATTCCGTAGCGCATCTTCTGCTGCTTTTCCCGTCCAATGATGAGATTGAGTTCTTCAGCGGAGGTTAATCCGCATAGAAGGAGGAAAAAGAGGGAGGATTTTACTAAAATAGACATTAATCGAGGTAGGTCGGCTTATTTCTTAATGACGAATGTTTAGGGGTCAATTTTTTTTGCAGCGGTAAATGAAGAGGCTAATCGAGCACTTGGCCTGACTTTACTGTGCGTATTTCCAGATTAGAGAGGTGGCCTAACCAAGAAGGGTTGGTGGTGGTAATTAGGACTTGGGCAGGGCGGGGGAGATTGGCAAGAAGTCGTTCTCGGCGACCGACGTCGAGTTCTCCGAAAATATCATCTAGAAGATAGATAGGCGTTTTGCCTGCTTGTTCTTGAAGTAGGATCCCTTGGCCCAGTTTCAGAGCGAGAGCAAGCGTGCGCTGTTGACCTTCACTGGCAAAATCGGCTGCGCGGAGGTCATTGAGGCGCAGTTTGAGGTCATCACGATGAGGGCCGACGAGAGTGGTTCCACGGCGAAGTTCAGCTTCTTGGCTTGTTACCAAGGCTTTTGTGAAATCGCCCCCCGCGCCTGGACGATACTCAAGTTGAACCGATTCTTTGGACGCTCCCACTTGGTCCTGAGCTGTATTGATGGGATGAACCAGAGCTTCACAGAGCTGTCGTCGACCAGCTGTGACAAGGTTGCCAGCTTCGATTAGGAGGGTTGTGAAGCTGGTCATTTCAGCACTCTCTCCACGTCCATCGCGAAGGAGAGCATTGCGTGCTTGGAGGATTCGGCGGTAGCGCGAGAGAGCTCGGCGATGGTTGGGATAGAGCTGGGAAGCAATAAAGTCGAGATAGCGTCGGCGTCCTTCTGCAGGACCAGTAATGAGGTTGCGGTCTTCATTTCCCATCCAGACGACGAGCCCGCCGTCCTCTAGATAAGCGCTCTGGGTTTTGCGCTCTTCGTCGTCAACTCGCAGTCGGTGGCTGCCTTTTGAGAAATCGATTCGTCGATTTTGCCCCCAAAGTTGACCCGCGATCCCAAATTGCCCTTGCTGGAACTGCACTAGCTGGGTGTGGCGTCGGGTACGGGGCGAGTGAAGTCGAGTGAGGACGCACACAGCTTCTAGCAGGCTTGTTTTTCCTTGGGCGTTTTCTCCCACAAAAACGAGGCCTGACTTCGGTATAGTAAGCGATGCATCCGCCAGACAGCGAAAATTCATCATCCGAAGGCTCTCAATCACCGTTCCAAGATGGGAGTCTCTGCCGCAGGACGCAACTGTCGATCATGGCCCCATGGGCTTTCATGCTCATCTTGACGAGACACAATGAGCTCTTGTGGCATCAGGAGGAAAATTTGCTTGAAAACGCCGAGGCGTTGACGAAATTTCCCGCGTTCAACATTCTAAATTTATGGAACCTCAAAACGCAAATTACCCGTTATGATTGAAGTTAGTAATCTCACGAAACGATTTGGGCTTAAGTTGGCGGTCAATAAGTTGTCTTTTACCGTTAAGAAGGGCGAAGTATTGGGCTTTCTTGGGCCGAATGGAGCAGGGAAGTCGACCACCATGCGTATGGTGACCGGTTATTATCCGCCTTCTTCTGGAACGATCGAAATTTGTGGCATCTCGATGCTGGGAGAGCCGGAAGAAGCGAAGCGTAAGATTGGCTATTTGCCTGAATCTGCGCCTCTTTACAACGATATGACAGTGAAGGGCTTTCTCAAGTGGATGGCAGGAGTAAGAGGGCTCAGTGGTTCGGAATGCAAGGAAGCGGTTGCTAGGGTTATTGAAACTTGTTTTCTCGAAAAAGTGGCCCGCCAGTCGATTGGGACTCTTTCCAAAGGTTATCGCCACCGCACCTGTCTGGCACAGTCGCTGATTCATGATCCAGAGGTTCTTATTCTGGATGAGCCTACTGATGGTCTTGATCCGAACCAAAAGCGTGAAGTTCGTAAGCTCATCAAGAACTTGGGCGAAACCAAAGCGATTCTCTTCTCGACGCATATTTTGGAAGAAGTTGAGGCTGCTTGTTCTCGCGCGGTGATTGTTGACCAAGGCCAAATTGTGGCGGATGGCACTCCTGCCGAATTGAAAGAAGATGGCGGAGGCTCGTTGGAAACCCTCTTTGCCAATTTAACCACAAAAGACACCCAAGCAGATCAAGAAGAGGCTGCCTAAGGTTTTCTTTAGTAATTTTAAATTTCTATACTTTGTTATAATTGTGAAAAACGTTTTATCTATCTTTAAACGGGAAGTGACTTCCTACTTCACCCAACCCACGGCTTATGCGGTGATTGTGATCTATCTTTTATTGGTCATGCTTTTGACCTTCACTTGGGGAGGCTTTTTCGAACGGGATGATGCGAGTCTGATCGAAAGCTTCTTTGTCTATAATCCGTGGCTGTTTTGCCTGTTCGTTCCCGCTGTCGGTATGCGCCTGTGGTCTGACGAACAGCGTAATGGCACCATCGAATTATTAGGAACACTCCCACTCTCAACCTGGTCGGCAATTTTTGGTAAATTTGCTGCAGCTGGATTTGTTTGGCTTCTCGCTCTTGTTGGAACTCTTCCAATTTGGGTTTCAATCAATTTGCTTGGATCCCCCGATAATCTTACCGTGTTCTCGGGTTATCTCGGTTCCTACTTGGTTTGTCTGAGTTTTCTTGCGATTACGATGCTCGTATCGGCTTTCACTCGTGACCAAGTTGTATGCCTGATCGTTTCCATAGCGATTTGTTTTACGATGGTAATCATCGGTTTCGACAACGTGACCATTAAGCTTTCTCAAGTTATTCGAGGAGACCTTTTGGAAGCTATTGTCGCTGCTGGAGTTTGGGACCACTTCAATTCTCTGATTCGCGGTTCTTTCCGCCTGCAGGATTTTGTGTGGTTTGCGACTGTTATCTTCTGTTCTTTGTTAGGCACTTCCGCAGTGCTTTCTTCACGTCGCAGCTAATCGGTTCTGGTTGTCTATTTTTAATCTAAACGAATTTATAATCTGATGAGTAATAAATCGAAAAAGAACTTTCCTATGCTCAATGCAATCTTAGGAGTCCTCGCGCTTATCGCGATCGTCTTTTTGGCGAATTGGTTTGTAGCCGATTCTTCGGTCGGCAATGCAACACTTGATCTCACCACAGACCGGGTTCACACCGTGACAGGTGGAACCAAAGAAATCCTTAAGGATGTAAAAGAAGGGGAAGCCGAAGTGGTGGTTTCCTTCTATGCGTCTCGTGAAGCAGACTACATTCCGCGTAATTTGACTGGGTATATCAAGAAGGTTGATGCTTTTTTGAAGCGCTATAAATCGATTGCGGGTGATAATTTACGACTCGAGTTTCTTGACCCTCTTCCTGACACTGATGCTGAAGATTCGGCGAGGCTCGATGGGATGGCAATGCAGCAGTCTGCTAGTGGAGATGGTCTCTATTGTGGAATTGCAGTTAAGTGCCTCGATGAGAAGTCGGTGCTTCCTTTTCTTAATCCAGCTGAATCAGAACGTTTGGAGTATGAGCTGTCCTCTGCCATTGCGCAGGTTTCTCGTACGGACAAACCGACCTTAGGAATCATGTCTCCTCTTCCTGTTGCGGGAGTTCAGGGAAATCCAATGATGATGCAACAGGGGCAGCGTCCTCAACCTCCTTTGGTTGTCTATCAGCTTCTTCAGCAAAGTTATGAGGTGGAAATGTTGACCATGACGCCGACTGCGGAAGAACTAAGCGACCTTGCAGCAGTGCTTTTGATTCATCCGGCTGGGATTACGCCGGATACTGAGTTTGTGCTCGACCAATATCTTCTCGGAGGAGGAACGATTGTAGCTGCACTTGATGCTTGTTCGATTCTAGCACGTCAGCTTGGCGGAGGAAATCCGATGGCTGGGCAGCCTGGGATGGACATCGTTTCGACTTTTTCAGATGAATTACTCGAATCTTGGGGAGTGACTTTCATTTCTAACGAAGTGGTTGCTGATGGAGTTTACAAAACAAGAGTAAGCTCTGGTCGTGGACGCCCAGCGGATTCGCCAGCCGTTCTTTCCCTTACTACAGATGCGATACCTAAGAAGGATAATTTAGTGACTCAGGGCTTGAGTAGTATCAGCTGGTGGCTGGCTGGTGCTTTCACCTTTGAAGGAAAAGAAAATCTTAAATTCTCTTCCCTTTTAAACACTACTAACCGGGCTGGTTTTGTAGAATCAGAGCGAGCTTTAAGCCTCGACCCTTCTCTAATGGGCTCCTTCCAACGGGGGCTTGATGAGGAGATTGAAGAGGGTGATGCTTCGCCGATTTACAGCTTAGCCCTTCATGTTCAAGGAGTGTTCAAGACTGCTTTTCCGGATCGAGTAGCGGAAGCTCAGAAGAGTGAAGAAGCTGATGTTGAAGGAGAGCCGGCTGAGGAGGCTTCTTCTGATGACGAAGAAGAGACTGTCGAAGTAATAGCTGGTGAGATCGAAGTGGATACCGATGCTGCAACTGAATTGATGAATGAGGAAGCAACTAAGGTTCTTGCCGAGTCTGAGAGACAGGGGAATGTCTTCCTCTTGAGCGACGCTGATTTTATCAGTGATGGCTTTGCATTCCAGCAGAGTATCTTTGGGTTTACTCCTGTTGGAGATAACGCTGCCTTTCTTCTCAATATTCTCGATCAAGTTACAGGTTCTCGTCACCTCATCGGCTCACGGGCCCGTAGTGACAGCCGTCGCCCTTTCACCGTCATTCGTGAGATGGAGGATAAGTTTGAAGAGAGCAAAGGTGAAAAAGCAGCTGAGAAAGAGAAAGAGCTTAATGACCTAATGGTTCAGCTTAATGAATCTGCTCAACAACAGCAACAAAGCGGAATGGCTGTTGCGGAAGGTGAGATGGCGCAGAAGGTAGACGATTTGAATGAGAAAATTGTTGATGCTCGGCGTGAAATTCGTGAGATGGATAAGGAGCTTCAGACAAAGAAGACTACGCTTCAGAATAAGTATTTTCTCGCGAACTTGCTCTTGGTGCCTCTCGGGGTCATTTTGATCGGGTTATTAGTTTTTGTTGGTCGTCGTATTGTTACTCATGCTCGATAACCTATTTAATCCTATTCTTTGAATTTTAATATTAGAATTATACTACCATGAATAAACGATTGGTTTCGATACTTTGGTTGGTCGTAGCAGTGCTCGCGGGTGCCGTTTTTGGGACGCGATACTTCGATAGCCGTAAGAAACAGAATCCCACCGAATTAGAGCAAGGAGATGAAGTCGTTAATGCTGATGACCTTTCCGATCTAGCAAGTGTGGTGATTAAAGGTGCTGATAGCTCAGTGACTTTGAATAAGAAAGAGGACAAATGGGTGGTTGCCGAGCGTGGCGATTATCCGTTGGAATTTGGATCTTTGATGGGCTTATTGCGGCAGTTTGGTGATATGAAGGTTGCTCAGAGCCAGAAAGCTGGACCGAAATTTGATGCCCGTTTCGGGATGGACCTTGAGTCAAGTGAAGCGGAATCGCATGGTTATCTTGTAACCATGAATGATAGCGCAGGAAATCTTCTGCAAGAGTTTCAGATTGGTAAGGAAACGAAAGCGGAAGGAGCCTCTGCAACGAGTGGCCGTTATCTTCGTCTTAAGGACGAATCCGCCGCTCTTTACGTTGTCAATGAGGCCTTCACTTCGCTTTCTAGCGATCCTACTGAGTGGCTTGATTCGTCTTTCTTCAATGTGACGGCGATTGAGTCAATTGAGATGAAGGGCGATGATGGGTGGAAGGTTATTCGTGAGAATGTGGGGGCAGATTTTGAACTCGAAGGATTGGCTGAAGGCCAAGAGCCTGAGACCGAGGTTCTTTCTCGTTTCCGTAATGTTCTTTCTCGGCCAAGCTTCAACGATGTTCTTAGTGATGAGGAAGGCAAAGCAAAGCGTGATGCTGAAAACGCCCAAAATATCGTGATTTCTACTTTTGAAGGATTTACCTACGATATTGATTTTGCCCCTGAGAAGAAGGATGAGCCTTCTCCTGGCACGGCGGGTAATCTTATCGTGCGCTTTGATGTTTCGGCAGATTTGCCTGAGAAACGCGAAGCTGTAGAAGGAGAAAGCGAGGAAGAGGCGAAAGCTGCTGAGGAGAGCTTTGTGAAACGCAACGAAGAGCTGTCTGAGAAATTGGAACATGAAAAGGCATTTGCTGGACTCTACTACGAAATTCCAAATTACCTTTTCGTTGATCTTGATTTGAAAAGGGATGCGTTAGCGAAAGCTGTGGAAACACCGGAAGTAGGCTCAAGCGATAGCTCTGCAAACGCTGGGACTGCACCTGCACCTGCACCTGCAGTTCCAACTCCACTTCAACAAGCCCCTTCTCGTCGTCCACGTGCGGTAAGCCGTCCGATTCAGATTCCACCTCGTCCCGAACCCGTCGAGGAGCCTGAGGCCAAAGAATCAGAATCATCAGTTGAGACTCCACCAGTACCAGGAAAACCAGAGCAAGGAGCTCCCGTGACTGGTAATGCTCCAGCCAAAGGTGCTTCATCTGAAAAAGCGACTGAATTGAAAGAAACGGTAGAGGAAAAGCCAGAGTCTGGCAAAACCGCTATCGCCCCTAAAGTATCTGAGCCGATCGAGGTTCCTAAGGTGGTTGAGAATCCGAAAGAGGTTCAAGAGACGGCGCCAGCTGTAACTCCTGAGAAAACAGAGGAAACACCGAACGCGGAACCATTAGTTAAGGAGACGACTCCTGAGCCAGAGAAAGTTGAGGAAAGAACTTCCATACCAGCTGAGGAGGCGACTCCTGCCAAAGTATCAGAAGAAGCTGAAGTGACGCCTCCAACGAAGCCGAGTTCTTCCGAAGGAAAGTCAACGCCTCATGCCCCACGCCCATCTGAAGA
>CAYUHN010000092.1:0-13150 GCA_964444495.1 uncultured Roseibacillus sp.
TCGTTCTTTGCTATCGCAAACGAGCCGACTCAGAAAATGTTTTTGACGAGCTTAAGAATCAATGGGGTTTCGAAGGGTTCAGCTCTCGCAAAGCAGTAGTAGCAGAAAGCGCATCACGCCTTTTGCTAATCGTCTATAAGGGAGAATTCAAGACACAGGCAAAATCCAGTATGCGCAGCCTCGCAAAGAAGTCTAAACGGATTCAAAGCTACTTTAACGCAACCCCGCTTAAATATATTTCCGACGCAGCCTGATTTGTTGCCGGGTTAATAACATTTTTTCCAGTTGCTTGCTCATTTTTTTGATGGGTTATTTTACGAAACCTGTGCGAGTTCCATCGTGTGCATGGGATAGGTCGATCTCACAAAGGAAATCGCGGCCTCCGCAAACTGGTTAGGAGAAACTTCTCCAGTGGCTCTTCCATCAACTGTAGCCCAGCCATCATAGCCGATGTCATGGAGCGCTTGAGCGTAGGGTTGATGGGTCATCTGGCTTTGACCGGGGCAAAGAGCCTGTCGTTCATTGATTGTCATATGGCAGAGACGATTTTTATGAAAGCGGATTAAATGGCTCATATACTCTTCCACTTGAGCAAGATTGGGCGTCACTCCCTTGGGGGTAGGTGTCCCCGGGGTATTGGGATCGAGTTCGTAGCTTAGTTCTCTGGTTCCTAAGTGGAGCTTGCAGTTTGGGTGATCAATGATGTTCAGGAGAATGGTCGTTTCCCGTGCTGAGGTCAGAAAATTGGTCTGATAATGGGGAAGTGGAGTGATACCAATGGTCAGTCCAAGTGGAGCACAGTATTCCGCTAATTCGCGCAGTAGGTCTGCGGTTCGATAAGCGCACTCATCAACGGACCATCCTGTAAGGAGATTGCGTTGAGCAGGCGATCCTATCAAAAGAACCTTACCTTCCATAGCGTAGCAGAGTTTGGCCAGATGCTTGAGGTAGTTCAGTGTTTCCCTTCGTAAATCGTCGTCTGGGTCGTTCAAATGAAAGCCTCTAGCGTCGTTGAGGCGGTCAGTCCCAACAAAAACCTCATTCAGGCCAACGATGGACAGTCCGTGAAATTGAGCGGTATCAAGTAGATATTCTCCATATGCAGGGTCCAGGCGGTTGGCGTCTCCTTTTGGTGCTACTGTGTAAGGAGATATTTCAAGTCCTTGATAGCCAAGTGCTGCCGCCGTTTCGCATTGCTCTACGAAGCTTCGGTCTCGCAAAAGTTGGTTGCTAATAGCGACTCGCATAATACTTAGTCGGAAGATTTAATAAAAAATATGACACACGTCAAATTATACCTTTCCAGAGTATTTCTTCCTTGGCGAGGCGATGAATTTGCTGATGTGGATGATCAGGTTAAGAGGAATTTTAAGAGGTGGCGATCTTTGAATAATCTTCTTTCTGTCACCGTTTTACCCCGTAGAATGACTATGAAACTGTTCAAATACGTAAGAAAGCCGAGTCTTTTGGGCGCTAGCTTAGCCTTTATTTTTTCAAGCTGTGTCACGAGTTATGATCAGGCAGGGCGGCCGATCCAGTCGGTTGATCCCGGTGCGGCTCTTGTAGGGGTGGCAGCGGCGGGATTGATTGGTTACGCTATCGGTGATAACAATGATGATAAGCGTCGTTATTCCAGTAATCAACGTCCTCGTCGCGAAGCACGTCGTGGATTTCGACGAGTTGAGCGGTTCTAGTCGCTAAGCGCTTGGTGCAGCTTCCAGTGAATTCCTTTCATTTGGATGAATTCCTTACTTGCTCCCGCTGGAAGGCTTGGCAAACTAGTGGGGAAAAGAAGTACCGATGTTTAAGCGACTTGGAAATTTAATTAAGGGCTTTTTTGGCCTGTTTGTTGGTGGCCTTGAGAAGAAAAATCCCGAGGCTCTTTTAGAGGTTGAGAAGGAGAATCTTCGCAAGCAAATTGCTGAGTTTAACAAGGGACTTGCCAATCATGCGGGCCTTGTTGAGAGGCTCGTCACTCAGGCTAAAAAACTGGGTCGCGATGAGCAAGATTTACGGGCAAAAACTGCTGCAAACCTTAAGGCTGGAAATCGCGAAGCTGCTGCCGAGTATGCTCTTAAGCTGAAGAATGCTGAGGCTGAGCACGATGATATCAAGGATCAGTTGGAGGGAGCTGAAAAGCGTTATAAAGAGCTGATTCAAGCTCGCGATATCTCAGTTAAAGAGGCGAAAACGAAGATTGAGAAACTTTCTCGTGATATTGACGATATGAAGATTCAAAAGGCTACCGCTGAACTTAATGAGATGGCTTCTGGTATGGTGACCGAAATTGGCGGCGCTGGAGACACTCTCAATCGTCTTGAAGGGATTGTGGAAGAAGAGCGCACCAAAGCCGCTGGCCGTTCCCGTGTTGCTCGTGATTCCCTCGATATGGGAGATCTTGAGACTAAGGCTGCTGAGCAGGATGCTCTTGCAGAAATGGCGCTCGCCGAGTTTGCTGCTGCTGAAGGAATCGAGCTTGAAAAGGGAGGCAGTGCTTCAAGTAGCGACGCTGCCGCTGCGGATAAAGACAAGAGCTCTATGGGGCCTGTTGCGGAGTCTTAAAAAATTCTTACTTTTGAAGATAAGGAGCAGTCATCGATTCGTTCGATGATTGCTTTTTTTGTATCAATTTTTCTTGGGGTTGGGAACGTCCTTAGATTGACAATATGACCGAGACACCTGAAGCCGTCCCAAAGCGGAATCTTCTTTCCTATATTTTCTTGATGCTCCTGACGGGGCTGAACGCGTTTAACGATAATTTCGCGCGGTTTTTACTCGTTCCTTTGGGAGGGTGGATCGCGTTTTGGGGGACTGAGCATTTCATGGGTGTTTTAGTCGCGCTTCCTTTTGTCCTTTGCGCTCCCAGTGCGGGGTGGCTTTCGGATCGTTTCGCGAAAAATGTTGTTTTAGTTGGGAGTGCGTTTCTTCAGTTGCTGGCTCTTGGTTGTATGCTATTGGCGTTGTGGTTAAGGATTTTTCCTTTGGCTTTGGGAGCGTTCTTCTTACTGGCTTTACAATCAGCTTTATTTTCTCCTGCTAAGTCAGGAATTATTCGCGAACTTCTCGGAGCGAAAAGGTTGACTCTTGGTAGTGGTATTGGTGAAGGGATTACCATCCTTGCTGTACTGGCTGGCCAAATCTGGGCCGGTCTTCTTTTCGACGATCGCCTTGAGTCTGGAATGGATGGATGGGAGGCGGCTTTCCTTCCCCTGGTGATTCTTACTGTTGTTTGTTTGGCGGCGGTAGTGCTTGCGCTTTCGATTCAGAAGACTCCGGCTCAATCGGAAGAAAAATTTTCTGCTGCCATTGCTTTCCGTCATTTCACTGATGTTAGTCAGCTTTGGAGTGAGCGAATTCTTCGGCTCAGCTCTTTAGGGGTGGCTTTCTTTTGGGGTTTCGCAACCTTTATCGTTCTTGCCGTTTGGCAGGTTGCGGTTTTGCTTCATAATGGCGAAGAGGGGACTGCTACTGCCAATTCATTGATGATGGCTACTGCGAGTATTGGTATTGCGGCGGGTAGTATTTTTGCTGGATGGTGGTGTCGGAAGAGAAATGACCTCGGCCTAGCTGTATTTGGTGGGTTGGGAATGATCTTGGGTTCACTTGTGCTGGCCTTTTCTCAACCCGGAGGGCTTATTTTCCGTATTGGCCTTTTTGGTTCTGGAGCGGGTGGTGCGGTCTTTCTTGTTCCCTTAAAGGCGCTCTTGATCAACGAGAGCCCAAAAGAATTGCGAGGAAAGTTTCTTGGAGTCTCTAATCTTTTTAACAACCTGGCAGGTCTTCTTGCCATCGCGTTACAATTCCTTCTCAAGGCGCTGCATGCCCCATTGATGATACAATTTTTGGTTCTTGGCCTTTCGGCTGCAGCGATCACCGTTTTTCTACTTCGGTTACTACCACGGCGGTTTTGGTTCACAATTGGTAAACTTCTATTGGCGGTGAGTTATCGGGTGGAAACTCGCGGTGAAGATCGAATGCCGAAGGAGGGAGGATTGATTCTCTGTCCGAATCACATGACTTTTGTGGATGCCTTGGTAATGACGGTGAGTAGCCCTCGGCCCATTCGTTTTTTGATTGCAGAGGAATGTTATCGCCACAAATTTGTAGGGCATTTCGCTCAGCTCTTTGATGCTGTGCCGGTCACTCCCAAGCGTGCCAAAGAAGCGATCCGAATTGCTGCGGAGGAAGCCGCTTCGGGAAATGTGGTTTGTCTTTTTCCCGAAGGTCAATTGAGCCGGAGTGGTGGCTTTTGTGAGATTAAGCAGGGTTTCCAAATGATTGCACGGAAAGCCAGGTGTCCCGTGCAGGTTGCTTATATGCATGGTCTCTGGGATACTTACACGAGCTTTAGTGGTGGGCGTTATTTCCATAAATGGCCTCGCTTTTGGGCGAAGAAGTTGATCGTTTCGTTCAGCGAGCCTGTTGCCCCTCGGGAAGCTTCTTCCGAATGGGTAGAGGAATGCTGGCGTGAGATGGCGCGAACATCTCTTATTGCGGATGGAGCCCTCGCCGCAGAGAAAAACTATTCTCCGAAAGTGCGGAAGTATTCAAAATACGAACCTAATAGGAGTTGGCCGGAAAAGATCGACCTTTTTCAAGCGCGGCCGGTCGAGGAGCGCGAAGCTCTTTGGAAAGAAGCCTATCGTCTCGCCTCTGTTGCTTTTTGGCAGAGAGGCGAGCGTATTTTACTGGAATGGGAAGAGTCTGATTTGGGAGAAGTGTTAGCTCTTCTTTTGCCGAGTCTCGTAGCGGTTAAGGTGAGGGTGATTGCTCCTGGCGCTTCGGCCACCGAGTGGCAGCGCGAGATTGAAGCATGGTCTCCGGATCGGATCACTTTGGTCAGTAAAGAGTGTCCGATTTCCAAACCCGTAGATGAACTTCAGGTACAGTTACTGGCTTCTTGGCAGGGGAATGAAGCCGCGCTCTCTCAGCCAAATATTTTCCCGGCACATTTGATTGAAGGCCAGGTTGTTAGCTGGAGTATGCCTCATCCTGATGAGCCTGGCTCGAAAATCGCTAAATTTCAGCCCGGAAAGACGGACGGCTCGATAGGAAAAGGATTTCCGAGCACAGTAGCCCCGGAAGGCTTTCAAGCAGATGAGAACCATTTCTGGTTCCTGAAAAAGGACGAGACTCGGTTAGAATCCGAAAGTGCGTCCGACTGACTGGAGGGTGCGGCCGGGTAATTGGAGGGTGCGGTTAACTAGCCCACAAGAAGAAAGAAGCGTAGCACTCAAAACAATAGTGGCGATGAACTTAACCATGCCCGTAGGCTATCTTCTGCAGGTTTTTTTTGAAGCTTAAATTCAGTAATGAAATCTGGGCTCTATTGCAAAAAGCTGCAAACCGACAAGTTATCACGCCCCTTATGAATCATCCAGCCATTGCGTTGAATGCTTAGAAATGGTCTAGTTTGCGAACAAGCGATGCGAGATATTCTTCTTAAAAATGAGACTTTTGCGATGGCTGCTGAGCAGTTTGACCGTACGGCAGCTTTTTTGGAGCTAGAGCAGGGAGTCGCAGAGCGCTGTAAGTGGCCCAAGCGAATGCTAACGTTTTCGATGCCAGTGAGCATGGATGATGGTCGTACCGAGGTCTTTTTTGGCTATCGTGTGCAACACCACTTGTCGCGGGGGCCTGTGAAAGGTGGGCTGCGCTACCATCCTAGTGTGGAGCTTGCCGAGGTCGCGGCTCTTGCGATGTGGATGAATTGGAAGTGTGCTCTTATGAAGCTACCTTACGGTGGTGCTAAAGGAGGGATAGCTTGTGATCCGAGGAAGATGTCCATCGGAGAGCAAGAACGTCTCACTCGTCGTTTTTCTCAAGAGCTCATGCCTTTCATTGGTGAGGAAGTGGATATTCCAGCGCCTGATGTCGGAACTAATGCGCAAACAATGGCTTGGATAGTAGACACAGCTTCTACTTTGTCTGGGCGCTTCACTCCTGGTATTGTCACTGGAAAGCCGATCGCTCTTCAAGGTTCGGCTGGACGAACGCAAGCTACTGGGCATGGGGTCGCTTTTACTGCGATGCGTGCCCTTTCCCAGCTTGGGATTTCTCCCAATTCGGCTTCTGCCGTTATTCAGGGATTTGGAAATGTTGGGAGTTACGCTGCTGAAACTCTTATGTTTGACGGGGTTAAAGTGAAGGGGGTTTCGGATGTCTCGGGGGCCATTTGGAATGAACAGGGCTTAGATATTGTTCGTTTGCGTGAGTATGTGCGTGAATCAGGAAGTGTTGCTGGTTTTAAGTCAGCGGACACGATTGATCCTCAGGAAATGATGACGCAAGAAGTCGATATTCTGGCTCCTTGTGCCATGGAGCGCGCGATCGATGAAGAACTTGCGAAAGACTTACGCTGTCGAGTCCTTGCAGAAGGGGCAAACGGGCCGACTACACCCGGTGCCGACAGAGTGATCGAAGAACGAGGCGATATTTTTCTCGTTCCTGATGTGATATGCAATGCCGGAGGAGTTACGGTTAGTTACTTCGAGTGGGTTCAGAATCTACAACGTTTTTCTTGGACCGAGCGCGAAGTGATCGCGAAGTTAGAGACTCGGCTGGCTACAGTATTTGATCGCTTGGTTGCTTTTGCGGAAGCGAGAAAATGTAGCCATCGAGTTGCTGCTTTGGCTCTAGGAATCCAAGAAGTGGCAGAAGTGAAAAAGACTCGAGGTCTTTATCCGTAGAGAGCTTAGCTCGTTTCCTAGTAGAGAGTCTTGCGTGGCTCGCTTTTGTTTTCTTCTTTCTGCTCGTCGCGGGCCATCATTTCGAAGTCGCCTTCTTCGCAGCAGCGGACGAATCCTTCCGCGAAACACTTCAATCGATCCCAGTGTTGGCGGATATCTTCTGATTCTTCGCCATCAATCGAGTTATCAAGCGCGGCTTGAGAGATGCGGGAGAGCAGGGTTGAAAATTGTGCTACGATTTCGTTGGTAGCAGGTAGGTATTCGAAGCCTTCTTTGCAGTCAGACTCTGGGTTTCGCACGTAGTAGCCTCCGGTTTGAGCACAGAGCCATTCAACGAGACGGATGTCACCGGTAAGTTTGATAATCTCGAGCAGGCGATCCAGGGGGTTCCGTGAGCCTGAACCCGAAGACGATTGTTCCTGAGCCCATTTGTAAACGAGCGAAAGAGAGACTCCTAATTCAGATGCAATGGCCTTTGGGGAGGTTTTGTCGAACGCCTTTTTAAAGACTTCGTGTGATTCCATGGAGTCAAAGTTAACTGGTTAGCGCAGAGAGGTGAAGGTCGTTTTTTCGCAAAGATTTATCTGAGGTCGATTTTATCTAGAGAATCTCTGTAACAAAGCTTTCGCGAGCGAAAGGTTGGAAGCGATTGGGTTCTTCCCCCGTTCCAATAAAGAGGGGTGGAATCCCGAGTTCTTGTTGAATAGAGACTGCGATACCTCCTTTTCCTGAGCCGTCTAGCTTGGTGACAATTAGTCCATCAAGGGGCACTGCTTTGTGGAATTCTTTGGCTTGGGCTAATGCGTTTGCGCCAGTGGTCGCGTCGACCACTAAAATCGTTTTGTGAGGGGCAGATTCATCTTGTTTTCCGATGGTTCGGCGAATTTTTCCCAATTCTTCCATTAAGTTATGGCGCGTGTGCAACCGGCCTGCGGTGTCGCAAATAAGGAAATCTGCGCCTTCCGCTATGGCTGCTTGATGGGCCGTATAGCAGACGGAAGCAGGATCAGCTTGGTGCTGCCCTACTGTGATCGGAAGGTCGAGTCGTTCTGCCCAAGACTGCAATTGCTCGACTGCTGCGGCACGAAAGGTATCGGCTGCTGCGAGGCGTACGGTGAAGCCATAGACGTTTAAGAGGTGGCCTAGCTTGGCAGTCGAAGTCGTTTTTCCGGTTCCGTTGACTCCAACGACAAGAAGGACGGTGGGCAGGCCGCTTTCTTGTAGGGTAGGGGGAAAGGCTTGGTCTTCGGGGAAAACCTCTGAGATGTGGTCTCGGGTGGTCCTGACAACGTCTTCCGCTGAAATTTCTCGCCCTAGTTTTCGCAGATCGTCGACGATATTAGAAGCTAGGCGAGGGCCTAAGTCCGCTGCGATTAGGTCTGCTTCAAGCTCATCCCAATCAATTTCTGCTCGATTAGTGACCTTGTTAAATAGGTTTTTAAAGAATCTTGCCATAGCTGGTGCGAAGAAGGTGTGAGCATTCCAGCAGATGCTGCCAGTGTGCACGCTTCGTCTACCTGCTAGAGTTCCTTTAGGAAAAGGTTTTTCCAAAGAATATCAGCTGATTTTCCTCCGTGAACTTGTAGCGCAATGAAGCCCTTGAGAGTGGTGTGTTCCTCATCTTTGTCGACAAAGTCAGCCCGTTTCTCCCCATTTAGCCAAGTTTCTAGGTGATTTCTCTGGCAACGGATGACGATTGTATTCCAATCGTCCCATTTGAAGAGCTTTTCGCCCTGCGCGGTGAAGGCGGCTAATTTTTCCTTACTATCGTTGTCTTTGCTTGGAAAAAGCCAGCCTCGGCGTGCCTCGTCGTAGATTCCTGCCGTCCACGAGCGCTGAGGATCACGCATTTGGTCGTGTTCACATTGATATCCCGTTACGCGGCTGTCGGGCTTTCCGTCTTTGTGAAGAGCGCGGAACATACAACCCGAATTTCCTGATTTATCGTTAAACTTGAACTGAAAGGTGAAGATGAAGTCGGAGAATTCCTTGTCGGTGCGTAAAAAAGTATTTCCTTTTACGTCTTTGCCAAACCCTCGAATGCTCTCGCCGCTTACTTCAAATTCGCCAGTTCCTCCCGTTTTTCTCCAGCCTTCGAGGTTTTCCCCGTTGAAAAGCGTGACAAATCCTTCCTCTTTCAGCTCCGAAACGGTGAGTTGAGTCGGGAGACCAGCGGGAAGAGTTTCTTCCTTTTTAGGTTGTTCCGCGCAACTCAGTTGGGTTGCTAAGGCAAGAATGGCAAATGGGGTGAAAAGTGTCTTCATCATCTCTTATTTCGTAAAGTAACCGCGTTGTTTATCAGAAATCGGTAGCGAAAGCTTTTCCATCGTTACTAGCATATCCTCCCAAATTTTACGCTTTTCTTGTCCCGCATCCTTATCATCCAGTAGCAGAAATGAAGGGTGATGGCTTATGCGTAGGGGATATCCTTGGAAGTCATGCCAGCTTCCTCGTAAAGCGGTCAGATCGGGTTTCGTATTTTCGAATCCTAGGAGTCCCTGCGCCGCTGTGGCCCCTAAGGCTACGATCATGGTGGGCCGAACAATCTCAAGCTCTGCTTCAAAAAATGGCAATGAATAGGCGATTTCCTGTGCACGAGGAGGGCGATTATTAGTGGTCTGTCCAGGAAGAGCGGGGCGGAATTTACATAGGTTTGTCAAATAGACTTCTTCCCTTTTCAAGCCCATCGCTTTCAGGATTTGGTCGAGCTTTTTTCCGGTTTCTCCAGAGAATGGTTGGCCAGATCTTTCATCGGTTCCAGTAGGTGTCGCTCCGACCATGACCAAATTTGCGGCAAGGCTGCCCGAACCGAAGACGAGCGTTTTACGAAAGGAATTGAGAGATTTGAAGGAGGGCCAATGGCCAGTAAGCTCCTTGAGCGATTCCCATCGCTCCGCGGGAGAGCTTCCTTGGGGTTGAGGGCGAGGGATGTGCTCTGCCAGAGGTGCGGTATTTTGAGTGCTTTCTGCCGAGATTCCTTTTGGTGGCGTCGCTATTTCTGAAATCGGCTCTCTTTTACCTGAGCCTAATCTGATTTCCCCTCGATAGAGCTTTCGTAAGACGTCCCGAGCTTCTGCTGTCACGGGAACATGGCTTTGTCCCTTGGCAATTTGTTGGCGAAGATAAGGAAGAAGCACGACAAGAGCTTGCCGAGAAGAGCCGCCCTCTGACCAGTATTATTCGAGGTCTTTCGAAAGTTCTTCTTTCATAGGCCATTTTCCATGATTTCGATCTAATGCAAGAAGTCATGCTCTTTCACTGAGAAGTGACTTCTTCAAGTCGAGGGAGAACGCTACTACCTTTAATACCCTAACCAAGGTCCTAGCCACTTTTCGGCTTCTTCGAGGCTTTGGCCTTTGCGTTTGGCGTAGTCTTCGACTTGATCTTTTTGGATGTCTGAGATGGCGAAGTAATGCGATTCTGGGTGGCTGAAGATAATGCCACAGACTGCTGCTCCGGGATGCATGGCGCAGGATTCGGTGAGGGTTACGTCGGTATTGGCGGCCACATCCATGAGTGAAAAGAGAGAAGGCTTCTCCGTGTGGTCCGGCTGAGCTGGGTAGCCGGGAGCGGGACGGATTCCTTGGTAAACTTCTTTGATGAGTTCGGTGTGATTGAATTGTCCGGGACGTTCGATGCCCCACGCGATTCGGGCTCGATGGTGGAGGAGTTCGGCAAAGGCTTCCGCGAGTCGATCCGCGATCGCTTTGAGCATGATCGATTTATAGGGATCGTTTTCGGCTTCATACTTTGCCGCAAGTTCGTCGGCGCCATGGATGCCTACTACGAAACCGCCAAGATGGTCGCTAGAGGTGTTTGGGGTCTCTGCTTTGGCGGGGGCGACATAGTCGGAGAGAGCAAAGTTGGGTTTGTCTGAGCTCTTTTTTGTTTGCTGACGAAGGGTGTGAAAGCGGGTGTCATTGTCGGGAAGAACGATGTCGTCGCCGTCTCGATAGCAAGGATAGAAGCCGTAGATTCCTCGCGCCACGAAGGAATTCTCGGTGATGATTTCTTCTAGTAGTTCGATAGCTTCTTCGTAGAGTTTGGCCGCCTGTTCGGGAGCACCTTCTTTACGAGTTTTGAGAACTTTTTCTTCAGGGTCCCAGACGCCTCGTAGCTCCCAAGCATGGAAGAAGGGAGTCCAGTCAATGTAGTTGGAAAGTTCACGGATTGATTGGTTTTCGATTACGCGAGTGCCGGTGAATTCGGGGACAGGTGGATTGTAATCTTCCCATGGCACTTCTGGTTTGAAGGCGTTCTTACGAGCGTCTTCGATAGAGATTTGTTCTTTCTTGGGTCCGCCAGCAAAGGCTTCGCGCGCTTTGATGTGCTTGGTCTCATTGTCGGCGATGAAGGTGTCGCGTTGTTCTTCAGAAAGAAGAGCGGTGGTCACTGGAACCGAGCGGGAAGCATCGAGGACGTGGACTAAGGGGCCACTGTAATGAGGGGCCATTTTGATGGCGGTGTGGGCAGAGGAGGTCGTTGCTCCTCCGACCAAAATAGGGATTCCTTTCTTTCCGTAGCCACGCTTTTCAGCTTCTTTGGCGACGGTGATCATTTCATCTAAGGAAGGAGTGATGAGTCCGGAGAGCCCGATGATATCCGCTTGTTGTTCTTCGAAGGTGTTGAGGATTTTGTCACAGGGAACCATGACGCCCATATCGACGACGTCGAATCCATTACAGGCGAGGACAACTCCTACGATGTTCTTACCAATATCATGAACATCTCCCTTCACGGTAGCCATGATGACTTTTCCGGCGGAGAACTCTTGTCGAGCTAGTTTGCGGGCTTCGTCGTCGCTCAGATTCGGGTCTTCGGTCTGAAGGCGTTCCATTTCTGTGATGATGCGAGCTTCTTTTTCCTCCTCCATAAAAGGTTCGAGGTAGGCTACGGATTTTTTCATCACGCGCGCAGACTTCACGACTTGGGGGAGAAACATTTTTCCCGCGCCAAAGAGATCTCCCACAATCGACATTCCATCCATGAGAGGTCCTTCGATCACGGAGAGAGGTTTCTTATATTTTTCGAGGGCTTCTTCAGTGTCTTCGGTGACAAATTTATCGAGACCTTTCAAGAGCGCGTATTCGAGTCGTTTTTCGACAGACTCTTCACGCCAGGAGAGGTCTTCCTCTTTTTTCTTACCGGTTTGTCCTTTGAATTCTTCTGCGATTTCGAGGAGCCGTTCAGTAGCATCGGGGTCGCGGTTGAGCAGGACGTCTTCTACTGCCTTGAGAAGGTGAGGAGGGATTTCATCGTAGACTTCAAGCATTCCGGCGTTAACGATTCCCATATCCATCCCTGCTTGAGTGGCGTGGTAGAGAAAGGCCGAGTGCATGGCTTCGCGGACGGGATTGTTTCCTCGGAAGGAGAAAGAAATATTAGAGACTCCGCCTGAGACCTTGGCATAGGGAAGGTTCTCTTTGATCCAGCGAGTGGCATTAATGAAGTCGAGAGCGTAAGTATTATGTTCCTCGATGCCGGTTGCAACGGTGAGAATGTTAGGGTCAAAGATGATGTCTTCGGGCGGAAAGCCGATTTCGTCAACAAGGATGCGGTAAGCTCGTTCGCAGATACGAATTTTCTCTTCGTAGGTCGCTGCTTGGCCATTTTCGTCGAATGCCATCACTACCGCTGCGGCTCCGTAACGGAGGATATGTTTGGCGTGTTTTTTAAAGGCTTCTTCTCCCTCTTTCAGCGAGATTGAGTTGACGATGCCTTTACCCTGAAGGTGCTTGAGTCCTTCTTCGATGATTTCCCATTTGGAAGAATCTACCATTATGGGGACCTTGGTGATGTCGGGCTCGGATTGGATGAGGTCGAGGAAGCGCGACATCATTGCGACCCCGTCGATGAGCCCGTCGTCAAAGCAGATGTCGATCACATTGGCGCCATTAGCAACTTGTTGTCGGGCTACTTCGAGAGCTGCCTCAAGATCTTCGTTTTGGACGAGTTTACGAAAGCGGGGGGAGCCTGCTACATTGGTTCGCTCGCCGATCATGAGGAAATTTTTGTCGGCGGTGTGGCTGTAAGTTTCGGTCCCAGAGAGACGCAGCAGGGGTTCGGAATTCGAGGTGGTCACCGGAGGAAAGAGAGGTTTATCCGATTAGCGTCGGGGATTTACAACCTATTTTGAATAGAAGAAGGGTCAAGACTAACCAATCAACGTATCGCGATTTGTTGATGGGTTGTTTTGAGTGGAGCGACTAACGATGAATTGACGAATCAGTCCATGTTTCGGGTGAGCGACCCAGACGATTAGGAAAAGAAGCCCGCTGGCGGTGGCCATCATGCCGGCTGAGTTGGAGCGCTCGAAGCCTAGGACAGGGGGAATGATAATTGCTCCGATATGGCCCAAGAACGCAGCGAGGATTCCGAAGGTCGCCGCAATAATCAGGACAAGCGAGAGGCGGTGAGTAATAAGGAGTGCCGTGGCGCCAGGGACAATGAGCATGGCAATG
>CAYUHN010000093.1:0-12781 GCA_964444495.1 uncultured Roseibacillus sp.
TTTTGGCTTGGTTCGCTTTTTCGTGGGAGGTAAGCGAAGCCTAGTTTTCTTCCTTTTTTGGCTAACGATGGGCCTTGCATGTCTTGCTGGAGTGGTTATCTTATTCCTCACCTTCAAGGATCATCCAGTTCTAGTTTCTGGTTTTCAGGATATAGTAACTTTGGTGGGTGATTTTTTCAGGTAATTCATACCTTTGAAAAGGGTTCAGCAACGTAGGGCACAATTATCGCTTGCGTATAATAAACTAATATTAATAATCCAGTGTAATGAAAAACATCTTAAAAAATCAAACACAGCGAAAGCTGAGGGGGATGACCCTCCTAGAATTGACTGTTGTTATCGCGGTCCTCATCGCGTTGATGGGGGCTTCGGTTTTCGCTTTTTCCTCATTTCGTGAGTTTAGGGCGGCAACTTTAGCCTCAACGATTCTTCGGGAGATCGAAGTCGCTCAACGGGATTTTCTTTCAAACAATCCCCAGAGGGAGGTAACCAGTTTAACTATTCCAGAAGTGGCTTCTTATCTTGAAGGTGACGGTACTATAACAGCACTCCCGACCGCCGAAGGCTTAGATGGAGAGACCTTAACTGCTGATATAACTCAATCCCCTCCTATTTGGCTCGATGGGGCTAGCCCCTACGATCCTGGGCCTCCCACTGATGGGAGATGGGATGTTGGAAGACTCTGATGATCAAATACTCTGCCTTGCTCTTAATTACAGCGTTCTTTTCGCCTCTTGCCGTAGCTGAAGAACCACTCCCAAACCCTCAAGCTCTCAATCAAGAGAGCTTAGAAGGGGAGCCTACGATATTTCGTGAGGTTGGGACGTATCGTATAACCAAATCTGTTTTGGTTAGCCTTGGGAACTCTGTCGAAATCGATAAGGGTGAAGTGAGGCTCTGTGTCTACACGGACGGGATCGATGTTCGTGTCTGCCAGGAAGGCAAGGAGGATTATTACCTCGCTTTTCAAATTTGTCGTAGCGCCGGAATTTATGATCACGCCGGCGAAAATCTTCGACCGGGAGTCGAGGCTTTTTCTGACCAAGGTCAGGTCGTGAGGCAACTCGTTGTTGATGGGAGTCTTTTAACCATCAAAAAATTTCCGGCCTCTACACACGACATTGAAATCACTTACGCCACCCGCGATGAATAATACCGACTATCGAATCCGAAAAATTGACGAAAGTACTGAGCTTATTGATGGAGGTCTTCCTCCCCGGCAGGCTAATTTACCTGCTCGCAGCTGGCCATCTCCTCAAGAAAGCTTAGCGCCAAGTCCTCAAAAAGAAGATGTAAGCAACAAGATCTTTGCTCGTTTTTATCCGCCCTTGCTTTTGTTTAGTACGCTTTTGACAGGGCTATTTCTCTATCTTTATGTGAGTAAGCCTGTTGTTGTGCAAGAGGTTGTTAATGAGACAATCATTCAGCCGTCAGAATTAGAGAAAGAACAGGTAGCTCCAGTGGAGGAGCTTTCCCCTTTCCCTGTCGAGGATTTGATGCCGGGAGATCATTTGCCTAGTATTGTTGAGCGTCTTGAACCTGTAAGGAAAGATGATGGCGCAGATCAGCTTATCCCAACTCGTTTGGGAGTTGAGCAAGTATTTGAGTTGCAGGGATTAAATGATGAGATGGAAGAATATGTCATTTCGTTGCCAGTTATGTATCCCGAGAATCTCCTGGCTTGGAATGAAGAGTCACTTCTATTAGCGACCGAGTTGGTTGGAGAGATTGAGCAGCACCTTCATCAGGTTAAAGACTTGCAGTCAAATGGGGTGAAGCTTCTTGAGCGCTGGAATCGTCTTGCCACCGATGCTAGCCCTGAAAGCGTTTTATTAGAGCAGTCACTAGGAGTCGTAGCAGAGTAGAAATGAAGAAGATAAATTTTTTGATGAATCGATTCGTTCTGGGAGGTGTATTCTCATTATTTTGTCTCAATCTTGCCGCTGAGCCTGTTGGGGAAAAGGGGCAGTCAGCTGTTAAAATTTCGGGAGAAATCCCCGAGGGATGGGTAGTGCGTCAGCTGGATGGGGTTGATCCTGTTTCTAAGGAGGTTTCGCTTAAGAATGGGCAATCGAAAATAGTTCAAGTCCAACCGTTTATTCTTCAGCCAAAATCAAAAAAGACAGGGCATCCACTTCGAGCAAATAATGGTAGTTATCTAAATCAGACTGTTCTTCGCCAAAATATCTCATTAGTCCAAAGCGAACAGGCTTTGTCAGAAGTTCTCGAACAAATGAAAGCTCTTCTTGCTGAGCGAGCTCTTTCTGCTCAATAGGATAAGAGTAATAGTTAAATTTCCAAACCGATTAGACCCAAAAATATATGAATTCTTGTTTTATTATTCTAACAGCAGCAATGGCTCTCGGAGGGATGTCGATGCTAGCTTGGGATCATTATCATGATGTTGAGAATGAGGTGATGGCGTTTTATGAAGTCCGAGAAGAAGCGGTCGAGCAGGCCGAGTTGGCGCAGGTGAACGAGCGTCTCGCTAGCCAGATGACCGAGTTGAAGGATACCGTGATGGAGACTATTTCGCAGGAGCGAAAAGCTTTCAAAGACGATATGATACTTGTGAAAAGTGATGTGATTGCTCTTCAGCAAAATCATAAAAAACAAGATCTTTTGCTAAGCAGGCTGGGACAGAATTATCAGGAATTGGAATTTAGGGTTGAGACCCATAGTGAATCGTTCAGACCTCTTCCTTCTACAAATTCGCGTTTCCAACAGTTGCAAAGTTTTGAAGAGTCGGCTTCCTTGTTGCCGCCGGTAGACACTGGTGTTCTGAAGAGGCTTTAGAATTTAAGCATTTCCTGCTACCATCCAGTTTCCAGGTTCGCTAAGATCACTTGATGAAAAAATGGTTGGTGATTCTTATTTGTCTTGGAGCGCTGTTCGCTGAAACAAGCCGCCATACCGGTGAACGGGTAGAGGCGCCGAGTGAGGAAGCTGCTATGGTAGTGGCTGCCGCTCGAAAGCAAATCGGGGTGACGACGCGGTATGTTCCTGATTATGTTTCGCTAGAATATCCTGGTGGCGATGTGCCGATCGAGACAGGAGTCTGCACGGATGTTGTGGTAAGAGCTCTGAGGGGGGTGGAAGTGGACCTGCAGGAATTAGTGCATAAGGATATGGCCGCGAATTTTTCAGCTTATCCAAATAACTGGGGGTTGCGAAGGACTGATCGGAGTATTGATCATCGTCGGGTTCCTAATCTCAAAACATTTTTTAAGCGAAAGGGAAAAAGGCTTTCTGTGACAGAGGATCCAGCTGATTACCTTCCAGGGGATTTTGTCACCTGTACAGTTGCTGGGAAATTACCGCACATAATGATCGTTTCGGACAAAAAGGATCGCAGCGGGAATCCAATGGTTATTCACAATATTGGGCGAGGAGCTGAAGAGGAGGCTTCTCTTTTTGCTTTCCCGATTACGGGTCACTACCGTTATTTTCCGGCTCCGGAGAGGACAGAAGATTAAAGGCCTAGGTCGAGCTCGCCTTCTCGAAGGTCTTCATCGTCTGTGGCTTGAGTAAAGTGGCCAGTTTCCATTTCGAGGGCTGTGAGTTGACCCCCATGGACACATCCAGTGTCGATACAAAGATGCCGATTAAATAAAGTGGGCAAGTGGTCTTGTTGAGGAGTATGGCCGCAAACTAGGAAACGGCCATCCTCACGAAATTCTGGTTCCCCGAATCGAGCCCAAAAGAGTGCGTCGTCATCGCAATCTTCTGGGTTCTTGTTGTGGGGAATGGTGGCGTGGGTGTAGAGAATCTCGCCTTCTTCGTAGTATGGAACAAGGTTTTCGAGGAATGCCCAATGCTCGTCCGGAATTTCTTGCACTGTGCGATAACCATACGATTCTAAGGTCTCGATACCACCGTTTAGGAGCCAGAATGAGGATGCGGGTGGACCATCTTTCGCATTGAACATCATCATTTCATGATTTCCTCGCAGAGCGATGAGGTTGACTTCATGTTGGAGCTGAATCAGGCGGTCGATTACGCCATTGCTTGCTGGTCCACGGTCAATATAATCTCCTAGCGTGATGATGGTATCATCTGAGCCAGGAGACAAGTGATCGAGAAGAGCCTCAAAACCATTGAGGCAGCCGTGAATATCTCCAAATACGTAAGTCATCGAGGGAGGCAGGACAATGACGGGTAAATGCGGTCTCTTAAAGCTGGAATTGAACCATTCTTAGAGAAATTAAGTCGGTCTCGATCTTGCGTCCCTCGGGTTGCAGGGGTATAGCCCGGCCCAACCCCAAATTGTTTTGAAAATCACCTATCCAGAACTGCCAGTTGCGGCTCGCAAGGATGAAATTTTCGAAGCTATGCAGAAGAGTTCTGTGGTGGTGGTTGTGGGTGAGACTGGCTCGGGGAAGACCACTCAATTGCCCAAAATGGCTCTGGAACTGGCGGCGAAAGAGGGGCGTGAAGGGTTGGTGGGTTGTACGCAACCTAGGAGATTGGCTGCGACAAGTGTGGCTCGGCGGGTAGCGGAAGAGTTGGCAGTCGAAGCTGGTTCCGAAGTGGGCTATGAAGTGAGGTTCGATAAGCGAACTAGTGAAAATACCGTCCTCAAGTTTATGACGGATGGTATTTTATTGGCGGAGTTACAAAATGATCGGCTTCTAAAGAAATACCATACTCTGATTATTGATGAGGCGCATGAGCGTTCTCTTAATATCGATTTTTTGCTAGGGATGTTGAGGCGGATCACTCTGAAGCGGAAAGATCTTAGGGTCATCATTTCGTCTGCGACCTTGGATGCAGGGCAATTTTCTGATTTTTACAATCAATCCCCTCAGGTTTTTGTAGAGGGTCGAACCTTTCCGGTTGAGGATCATTTTTTACCTCCTTTAAAAGACGAGGGGTTAAGTGACCATGTTCTTCGCGCGGTCGACTGGGTGGGTCAATATGATGCCAGTGGTGATGTGCTGGTTTTCCTGCCTGGCGAAAGAGAAATTCGTGAGACTGAGCGTGTGCTGCAGGATGCTCTTTTACCTAATACTGAGACGTTGGCTGTTTTTGCACGTCTTTCGATGAGCGAGCAACAACGGGTTTTTACCAAGAGTGCTCAACGTAGGGTAGTATTAGCTACTAATGTGGCTGAGACCTCACTAACGATTCCTGGGATTGTTTATGTGATCGACAGTGGGTTGGCTCGGGTGAGTCGGTGGTCTCCGCAAAGAGGAATTCAACGTCTTCAAATTGAACAAATTTCGCAGGCCAGTGCTCGTCAGCGAAGAGGTCGATGCGGAAGGGTGAGGGCTGGTGTGTGCGTGAAACTCTATGACGAAGAGACTCTTATAGAAGCCCCGGAATTTACTGATCCTGAGATTCGTCGTAGTTCGCTTGCGGGAGTGATTCTTAAGATGAAAGGCCTCGGGCTAGGAGAGGTGAGTCGTTTTCCTTTTTTAGATCCGCCTAATAAAAAGGCGGTACAGGAAGGCTTAAAAACTTTGGAAGAAGTTGATGCCCTTGATGAAGAAGGGCGGAATGGATTGTCAGATTTAGGTTGGCGGTTGTCTCGCCTGCCTCTTGACCCGCGCTTAGCTCGAATGTTGATTGAGGCGGAAGATCGAGGAATTTTGGGTGAAATTCTGGTGGTAGTAGCCGGGTTAACTCTCATGGATGTTCGTGAGCGTCCGGAGGGAAAGGAAGATGCCGCCCAGCAGGCGCAAGCGAAATTCCTCGATGCTCAATCAGATTTTATAAGTTTGCTTAAGATCTGGAATGCGGTGACTGATCTGCGTGATGAAAAAGGTCGGCTTCCCCAGCGTAAGCTTCGAGAATTTTGTCGTCGGAATTTTTGTAATTTTCGACGGCTGCAGGAATGGGAGCAACTGGTAAGAGAGCTTAGAAGAAATTTTCAAAGCAAGAGGGATAAGAAGAAGGATGCTCCTGATCCATTGGCTGGTTTTTCTTCGAATTTGTTGTCTTCTCGGCCGAGTGGAGCGCTTTCGAAACAGGATCGGAGGCTCTACCAGGAAATTCACTGTGCGCTCTTAGTTGGAATGCCTCGTTCTGTAGGTTGTTGGGATCGCGAGGCGAAAAACTATAAAGGAGTGGGAGGGATGCGTTTCGCAATTTTTCCTGGTTCGGGGCTCTTTCGAGCTAAGAAGCGTCATGCTTGGGTGCTGGCCTTTGAGTTGGTCGAAACTTCTCGATTGTGGGCCCGACGAGTGGCATGGCTGGAACCAGAATGGGTTGAAAAAGTAGCTCCTCATCTTTGCCGGAAGCGATACCACTCTCCAGAATGGAATGAGCAACAGGGTGCGGTGTATGGTAAGGAAACAGTCCTTTTGGGAGGTTTAACTTTAGTTCCTGGTCGGCCAGTATTTTTTAATCGCGTGTCACCGAAGGCTGCTCATGAAGTTTTTGTACGCGAGGCGATTTTAGGAGGACGGATACGGGGAGATGTTCCATGTTTGAGGCAGTTGTCGAGGGTTCGGTCTGAAGTCGCTCGAGCTGAGCAAAAACTGAGGCGAGTGGGAGGTTTATGGTCGGAAGAGCATGTCTTTGATTACTATTTTTCGCGTATACCCGTGGAAGCGACTACTGCAAAAAATTTCCATAATTGGCGTAAGGAAAATGAAAATGAGAAGAGTCTCATGGTACAGCTTCGAGATGTAGTTTGGGACGATGGAGTGGAGGGCCAGTTGCTCTTATTTCCAGATGAGGTTAGGCATGATGGATGTAAATGGGCAGTGGAGTACGTGTGCGATCCCGAAGCTGCTGATGATGGGGTAAACTTTATCGTGGATTTGGATGGTCTGGTAACAATTCCAGATTTTTTGCCAAGCTGGGTGGTGCCGGGTATCTTTGAGGAACGGGTTGAGGCCTTGATTCGTTCCCTTCCCAAGGTTTGGCGTGCACGTGCTCAGCCGGTGCGAGAAACAGCAGAAGATTTTGTCAAGGAGTGGACAGGTTGGGAGCCGCGTCTCGATTTAGTTGAGGCTTTGGGAGCATTTTTGAGTGAGCGATTTCAGGTCGAGATTACTCCGAGTTTGTTTGCGGAGTCAGCGGTTCGTGTGGATTTACGGCCTGGAATCAATGTACGTGATGAGAGAGGGGAGAGCCTCGCTTGGGGAGAGTCTGTAATCGAATTGCGTGAGACTCTCCATGACGAGATTCAGCTGCGGCGACAAGCTCAAGCGAATCGAGAGTGGGAGATGACAGGAGGGACGTATTGGAGTTTTGGAGAGATTCCACTCGTGAGTGGAGAGGCGTTTCCCGCTTTGGTAGACGAAGGAGAAACGGTGGGGATGCGAGCATTTTTGAGCGAATCTGATGCTCGAGAAAGTCATCGCAGGGGCGTGATGCGCCTATTTTGGCTCGATCATCTGGAGCTATTACGCGGTTATCGAAAGCGTTCATTGCTTCAGCCTCTTACTAAATTGATCTTTGGGCCTTTGCAGGAAAAGGAGTTGGAAGAACAATTATTGGAAACGGCAGTGGAGGCGGCTTTTGAGAAGCGTATGCCGACGTTGCCACGAAGCAGTGAAGAGTTTGCGACAGGTTCCGAGTTTGCGCGTGGATGGGTTTTGGATTTGGCTCATGCTTTGGCTCGCGAATTGGAATATTGTGCTCAAAGTTACGATCGAATCCAAAATTGGCTAGCAATGCGATCGAAGCAAAAATCGTCGAATGCCTTTGATGATACGATCGCGGATCTTGAAGAAGAGCTGGCCTGGTTAACGAGACCTCAATTTATTTGGCGAGCTGGAGCGGAACGGTGCTTACGTTATCGGAGGTACTTTGATGCGATAGAAGAACGAATCGGACGACTTGAGAGTTTGCCTTTGGCTAAAGATGAGGAAAAGAGGCGACAGCTCGACCCTCTTTGGCTGCGGTGGCGGACGCTTTGGTTAGAAGATGAGGATAGCCCTCGTTGGTGGGAGATTGGCTGGTTGTTGAGTGAGTGGCGGATTCAATTATTTGCTCCTCAGGTTCCTCGTCGCGAAAAAGTTGGAGTAAAGAAACTGGAGAAGTTGCTGTGGGCTTAGGAGCAAGCCTTCTAAGCTATTTCGGAAAGGGGTCTGCTTTAAAACGGAAAGGAAATTCTTTTACTAGCTAGCATAAAAATGCTTTATTCAGAGTAGTGAATTTTTCGAAAATGAGTAGGACTTACGTGAATAGCTGGCTGCTAGCGGCCATTCTATTTCTAAGTTCTTCCCTGTTGAGCTATGGAGGGGTTCGTAAGTGGACTCCAGTTGATGCGGAAGAGTTTGAGGGCGAGTTTGTTAACCTTGTTGAAGGCCAGGTGGCGATGATTCGAAGAGTCGATTCGGGAAAGATTTTTCAAATTCTTATTTCTGATCTGAGTGAAGAGGATCGACAGGTCATCGGAGGGGTCGTTGATTTGTCCAAATCTTCAAAGGAAACTAGGGAGAAGAAAAAGCCTTCTGATGCAGAGTTGTTACGAGAGCTTTTTGAAAAAACCCGTTCGCAAAGGCGTCAGAGAAGATTCTTTCCAGGGACGGAAAAAATTCCGGAGAATTTTTTAGATGAATGGCCAGAAGTTGTTTCAACCGACTTAAAGCCTGAGATTATTGAGCTAGGATTTGACGAAGAGCTGCATCGTTACACTTATCAGAGCCCGCACTATGAGTTTATTAGTGACGTGAAGTTGAGTCGTTCGCTGATCTCCAAGTTGTCCGTTCTTTTTGAGGCAACGAGGGACTATTGCTTTGAATTGCCTTTGTCTTTAAAAAAGGCGCATCTGCCAGGGCAAGAGCATCGATTTCAGGTTTTTCTTTTTGAAAAATATGAGACTTATGTTCGTGAGGGCGCTCCCCAAGGTTCGGCAGGCGTCTATTTTTCGGGAAAAGATATTGTTCTTGTCCCTCTTCAAAGTGCCGGGGTGAAGAAAGTGGCGAGTTCTTATACCTTTGACTATAAGGGAAGTAATAAGACTCTTGCTCACGAATTGACTCATCAGTTGACGGAGAGATGCTATTACGTTTCTGGTGCTCGAGGTTGGTTTAGTGAAGGGCTAGCAGAATACGTCGCAGTGACTCCTTACCGCTCGGGGAAATACAATACGCGTTCAGATCGAAATGCGGTCAGAGATTACGCGATGGAATATGGCCGTGATGGTCGCGGTGGGCGTGGTTTGAGCCGGGTCGGTGACGAGATTGAAGTAGGGGACCTGCAAACCTTTATGCTTCAGAGCTACAGTTCTTTCACTGCGAATGGGAATTTCAATTATGGAGTTGGGCTCCTGTTGACTTATTACTTTCTTAAGATGGATCGAGAGGGTGACCGGGGAGCAATTAATGCATTTTTAAAGGCTTGCCGCGAGGGAACAGAAGGTCAAAAGCTTATTGATACCCTTTTGCAGGGGCGGAGTTGGGATGAACTCGAAGCCGATATTGCAAGGGGGTGGCGCTCGCGTGGCGTTCGTCTTGTATTTTAGTTTAAGACGAAATGCTTCCGGTATTGTCAAATCAAGCGCAGGAGCTTAACACTCAGTAAGCAGCATGAGAGAGACAGGCGAGGTGGATCGGAAAACGATAGCAGCGGCAGTGAAGCAAATCTTGGTGGCGATCGGAGAAGATTCGGATCGAGACGGATTAAAGTCTACTCCTGATAGAGTGGCGCGTTACTATGAGGAAGTTTGCGCTGGGTACAGGGAAGATCCTCCAGCTCATCTTGAGACAACTTTTGAAGTTGATCATGACGAACTGATCTTAGTGCGAGATATCCCTTTTTTCTCGCTATGCGAACACCATCTCGTGCCCTTTTTTGGGAAGGTACATATCGCTTATTTGCCAAAAAAAGGAGGGCGTATCACGGGCTTGTCTAAGTTAGCTCGGTTGGTTGATGGATATACGAAGCGTTTACAGGTGCAAGAACGGCTGACTGGGCAGATTGCTTCCGCAGTAGAAGAAAAACTTTTGCCTCATGGGGTAGCGGTAGTGATCGAGGCGGAGCATCTCTGTATGGCCATGCGAGGTATTAAAAAACCTGGGACTCTTACCGTTACTTCTTCGATGCGTGGTAGTATCCGAAAGAACGCATCGACGCGTCAAGAGGTGTTACGCTTGATGCGGGATGGTCATTAAAGTTCTTTATTTTCATGTTCACCACTGACGGGATTAGTCTGGTGAATAATGCAATTAGTTAACTTTGTGCCCTCGGTTACTTCGGTGTTAGGCCAAAGAATGGTGTTTTTGAGTTCAGCTTGAGCGCCGACTTGAGCATTGGGACCGATCCAGCTATTTTCTATGAGTGCGGTAGGATCTACGTAGGCTTCTGGGTGGATTGGTTCAAAGTCTTTGCCAAGAGGCGAGAGGTTATCGCCAATTCCGTGTGAGGCCAAGTAGGTCTCGCGGGTTCCAAGATCGAGCCAGGCAGACCCATCAAAAGAAAAGGCTCCAAGTTGGTCCTGTTTCGCAAGTTCAAGGAAAGCGGGAATAATCGAGATTTTCTCGTTGGCTGGAATCAGTTCAAGAACTTGAGGATCGATGCAGTAAATGCCGGTAAATTGATGGGTGCCTTCGCCTCGTCCGAGATTGTTGCGAATGTCCAAGACATGTTTGTCTCGAACGAGAAGGTGGCGAGCATCACCTTCGCGACAAACAGCTAGAGTCGCTAATCTATCTGAGTTTTCGTGGGCTGCAATCAGCTTGGCTATAGGAGCATCACTGAGGATATCACCATTAAAAACCATGATGGGATCGTCTCCGATGAAGTCGCTGATGTTTTTGATTCCTCCTCCTGTTTCAAGTAAGATTGGCTCGTGGAAGAAGGTGAGCTCGAGATTTCGGTAGCGTCCGTCGGGAAAAGTTTCGCGCCATGAGTCAGCCAAGTGGTGGGTATTCACAGCAACCTCGGTAATTCCAGCGCTCGCTAGGTGGTCGAGAACGTGCATTGCCAAAGGGCGGTGAAATACAGGAACGAGAGGCTTGGGGGCGGTGTCGGTGAGGGGACGGAGTCGGGTTCCGAGCCCGGCACCAAGGAGGAATGCTTTTTTCATCTTGAAAATTTTTTTCGCAGGAGAAGTGAAAACCTGCCCGTTCTGGCGGAATTTGAAAAGGACTATACTTGCCTGTGATAAAGTCTGCTTCGTGTCGACGTTTTAAAAACGAAGGATAGCTCTAAGCTTGTTCTTTGTGTTCACCAATTCAAGTTCGTTTCGATGCCAATAAAAAATAGAATCACTTCCTTGCTTGCTGGGTGGGTCTTTACTCTTGCGTCTTTGTCCGCAGAGGAAAAAAAGGCTCCACCTAATATACTAATTATTCTTGCCGATGATTTGGGCTACTCAGATCTTCATTGTTTTGGGGGGCCGATTGAGACTCCTAACCTCGACTCGCTCGCGGAGAATGGTCTTCGTCTTACTCAGTTCTATAACACTGCTCGCTGTTGGCCGACACGGACCGCTTTGATGACGGGTTACTACTATCCGCAAGTGCGACGTAAGGGGAGTCAGCGTCAGATGTTGCCGAATTACTTAGCGCCTCTAGGATATCGTAACTACCATAGTGGAAAATGGCATGTCTTTGAGACTTCTCCAACACGCCATGGCGGATTTAACCGTTCATTTTATACAAATAATTATGACCGGTTCTTCACTGACGAGGGGCATCGTTTGGATGGAGAGCAACTTCCTTCGAAAGGGCGTACGGAGGGTTACTATGTAACTAAAGATATCGCGCGTCGAGCGATAGGTTTCTTGGGAGAACATGCGGAGGGAAATAGCGACTCACCGTTTTTACTTTATCTCGCTTTTACAAGTCCTCATTTTCCTTTGCAGGCTCTTGAAGAGGATATTGCAAAGTACGAAGGTAAATTTGCGCATGGTTGGGATGAAGAGCGTAAGCGCCGTCAGAGACGACTCAAGGATATAGGGCTTCTTGATGTAGATTATGCTCCGAGGGATGAGGGGTTGACTGCAAGTTGGACGATGAGTCAGAGTGATTTAAAAACGGAGATTCATCCTGGAGAGACACGTTGGGCAGTAGCTTGGGACACTCTTAGTGATGAAGAGAAAGCCTATCAAGCTACTAAGATGGCTATTCACTGCGCTATGGTTGATCGGATGGATCAGGAAATTGGAGAGGTTATTGCTCAGCTTAAAAAGATGGGATCTTTTGAAGATACTTTGATCGTGTTTTTCTCCGATAATGGCGCTTCTAGTGAGCAACTGAATCGTGGCGAAAAGAATACGTTGGGCTCAAAGTTGGGTTCTGCCGATAGCTATCTTTGTCTCGGCGCAGGTTGGTCCACTGCGGCAAATACTCCCTTTCGCCTGCATAAGCATTGGGCGTATGAAGGAGGGATTTCTTCTCCGTTTATTGCTCACTGGCCTGCTGGCATAGCCGCAAAGGGGCAGGTGAATCATACCCCAGCTCATGTGATAGACTTGTTGCCCACTTTTGTGGATTTAGCAGGAGGGCGGCTTGAATCAGAAGTTGAGCAACCTGAATTACTGGGTAAGAGTTTAGTATCCTTGTTGAAAGGCGAAGGCGTTCCAGAGCGGGAAGTTCTCTATTGGAACCATGAGGGCAACCAGGCTTTGCGGGAAGGTGATTGGAAGCTGGCTCGTAGCAAACGCTACCTAGGAGATCGATGGGAGCTTTACAATTTAGCGGAAGATCGTGGCGAACGAGTAGACCTTGCTAGTGAGCATCCGGAACGAGTGGAGAGGATGGAAAAGCGCTGGCAAGAAATGACTGTACAATTTGAAGAGGATCATAACTTTACGAATTCAGTTGAGTGAGTTTTCTCAAGAATTTTCTTCATCGCTTTGGGTAATAAGGAGTTTTTAGGT
>CAYUHN010000094.1:0-12721 GCA_964444495.1 uncultured Roseibacillus sp.
TTTTCTCTTCCCGAAGGATTTATCATCGAACTCGTCGCTTCGGAAAAAAACGGAATCATCAATCCTATCGATCTCACTTTCGATGACGCAGGCCGCCTCTGGACTCAAACTGCCGAAATGTATCCGTTAGACCCTTTCGGTAACACCGCAAATCGTCACATTCGAGATAAACTACGCAATCCCAAATCAGACATCCATAAAAATCCAGAGCTGATTCGCCTTCGAGAACTCTACCAGTTGAAACAACGTGGCACCGATCGCATTCTTGTTATCGATAATCCAACTAAAGCCGTTACCGGTCAAGTTCCAGTAGTGGCGAAAGGTCTTACCATGCCACAGAGCATCCTGCCTTATAAGAACGGAGTCTATGTTGCCCATGGCTCGGAAATGCTCTACCTCGAAGATGCTGATCAAGACGGGACCTTCGAACTCCCCCACACCATCCTTACTGGCTTCAGTTTCATTGACTCACACACCATGTCTCACACCTTAGTTCGTGGACCAGGCAACTGGATCCACTTTTCACATGGTGCAATGAACCTCGGCACAGTCAAAGCTCCCGCGTCAGGAGTAGAGGTCGATATCGACTACAGTAAAATCGCTCGCTTCTCTCTCGATGGCAAAAAACTCGAGCTCGTTAGCAGTGGACTCAACAACATCTGGGGTTTCCAGCTGCGTGCCGACGGACAATGGTATGGTTCCGAAGCCAACGACCTCGGGATGTCGGTCGTCCCTATGGAATCAGGCACGGGATTTCTCGGAATCGGTAATGATCAGCTCCGCGACTACCAACCTGTCATGCCAGGCGTCCACGACTTTCGAGTGGGTGGCACAGGCATCTCGGGCCTCGCTTTCAGCGATGATGATGGTAACACCTTTCCTGAAGAGTGGCGCAACCTCGCTTTCCTCGCCAACCCGATCACCAATACTATCAATACCGTACGCGTCGACCGTGATGCCGAAGGAAACATTACTGGCACCCTCCTCGACGATCTTCTCAAATCAGAAGACGACTGGTTCCGACCTGTGAATATCGAATTCGGTCCCGACGGCTGCCTCTACATCGCGGACTGGTATAATAAAATTGTCTCACACAACGAACTTCCTCGCACCGATCCCAGTCGCGACAAAACCCACGGTCGTATTTGGAGAATCCGGCATAAAAGCCAAAAAATCCCTGACATCCCAAATCTCTTCGCAACAGCGGATGACCTTTTACCCGAACACCTCAAAGCGCCAAGCCGTTGGGAACAACGAGCGGCTTGGCATCAAATTGCAGATCGCCAAGCCAAGTCTACCCTTCCTGCGTTGAAGGAAATCGTGCTCGATACAACCAATACGACAAGCACTCGTATTCACACCCTCTGGGCCTTCGAAAGCTTAACTGAGTTCGACGAATCAGTGCTAAGCACGCTTATCGAAGACAAAAATCACAATATTCGACGCGAAGCAATTCGCTCATTGGCCAGCTTCAACTTGCCGACATCCCAAATCGTCTCTCTCCTCAAGAACAAGCTCGACGATCCTCATTGTATCGTTCGTTCACAAGTGATCCGAACCCTTGGCGAAATTCAAACGGAAGACCTAGAGATCATCAAACTTCTCATCTCCGCATGTAAAACCGCTCCCTCTTCCAATGAACTCGGTGGTAGCTATGAAGTTCATTTTGAACGTTACCTTGCCCGCAAAGCGCTCGAAACCTACCCGACAACCTTAAGAGAATTCCTCGACTCGTCCGAAGCTACTCAATTCCCCATTGGCAACCTTCTCTGGGCCTCACAAGCGCTAGGAAAAGAAGCGATTACCGAAGTTTTCCCTAAACTATGGAAACTACGAGGAACTCAGGCTCTCGAGGCCGAGACTTTCGTTTCCCTCTCTCACATTCTCGATGCGAATATCGTTCGCGAATCTACCGCTGCAGACTTTAACAACGCAAAGCAATTTGAGAATCTTCTCAAAATTGCCTCCGAGAACGAAGACCGAATCCATCGCCCTAATCTGCGTGAGGTCCTATCTCCTGCTCTCAAGCAAGTGATGAATTCTCAAGAAGCAAAAGACCAACAACTAGCCATGACCGTGGCTGCGCTCTTAAAATCTCCTGTGCTCACCTCCCAAACACACGAACTACTTTCTAATCAACCGAGCGCCTCAAACTTAAAAGCAGGCCTGCCCCTTCTCCTCCAGAAACCAAAGGATCATCTAACCCTGCTCAAGAGCTTTGCGACTAATAACGAAATCGCTTTTGGAACTCGCCTCAAAATTATTCATGCTCTTGTTAAAACAAGCCCGAAGATCGGTAATAAACTTGTCGATAGACTCCTCGAAAACGCCTCAAATTCTCAGCGCCAAGGAATTGTCAACATCCTCTCTCAGTCAAAGCCAGGGGCTAAACGGCTCCTTCAACTACTAGAAAAAGAAAAAGTCAGCCAAGACGACTTCTCATTGGCAGTTGCTAGACAATTGATTTCACGGCAGAAAAAAAATCCACAAGCACAAAGGCTCGTTAAAAATCTTAAAAAAATTGAGCAGGAAGAAAAAGCCGGCTTAGACGCCAAAGTTGAACACCTACTAAAGGCCTGCGAAACCCTCACTGGCAATCCTCAAGCCGGACAAGGGCTCTTTCACTCCTGCCTTACTTGCCACGCCCTCGGCAAGGAAGGCAACGACATCGCCCCTGCTCTAGACGGTTCCGCTAATCGAGAACTGCACGCCCTCATCACTGCCATCGTAAATCCAGACGCCGCCGTTGAGGGAGGCTATAATCTACATCGAGTTGTTAAGAAAGATGGCGACATCCTCGAAGGTTATCTCTACAAAAGCGGCCCACTTGGGCTCACCATCGCAACCGCAGGAAATATAAAAACCTTTGTTGCTAAGGATGACATCGCCTCCGAAGGCTCCGTCCCAGGAAAGTCTTTTATGCCGATGACCTTTGGCAATCTTCCCGAACAAACGATAGTCGATCTTGTAGCCTATATTCAAACCTTGAAGTAACAGAACCTGGGTCGCAGTATTATTCGTTTCAGGACTTACGCTCCTACTTCAAAACACCCAGAAGTTGCCCGAGCGTTTGATGAGACTCAAGGGGATGGCGAAGTTGAAAATCCTCATTGATCTCGTAAACATTGTTGCGACCAATCTTCCGACTACTAATCACCCCATCTGCTTGCAGCTCTGCCAAAATTCTTTGCACTGAACGCTCAGTAATTCCGACCTTATCCGCCAAGGCTCGAATGGTAAGAGCCTCGTCTCGAGAGAGACAAACAAGCACATGAGTATGATTCGTCAAAAAAGTCCATCCGCTGTAATTCTCCTTCATCTCCACACTCTCGCTTTTTGGCTTAACAGTCTCCTTTGCATTCATTTTTTCTATTTTAGTTTTTTTATTTGCTGACGTTGCTTCCAAGTAAATTCACTGGCGCGTCACTTGCAGTGGCTGCGCGATAATTTGCTAATGATTTAAAATAATGTAACTGACCTTCGATTTCTACCAAGCGAGCATCAAAAGACGCTTGCTCTCTGAGCTGTAAGGATAACAGATCTGAGGCCCCTAGGTGACACTTTTCTGCAACCACGTGACTCAACAAAGCAAAGAGAAATCCACAAAGGAAAATCGACATCGCTCTATTAGCAATTAGCAATCTCATTTCAACTTTGTCTTCTTCTCAGGTTTTCCTTCTTTCAACCCATCTCCCACAGCAGGAAAACCATTGAGCTGCCGCCAAAGCCTCCTTCTTTTTCTTGCGACGATTCTCATGCTCGTTTCGATGACTCGCTGCAGTGTATCTCGAAATTGCATCTTCCTCCTCCTGCTCCGCCCAGATGCTTGCGCTTTGCATGGGGAGAAGAAGCTTCGATGATTCCCACTTCAACCTCGTTCGACACCCACTTTAGCCCCAAGTGGCGAGCAAGCTTCGCCCGCGAAATTGTGGTCACCTTCCGGTTTTCTGATCCGTAGCAAGCCAAGCGAACCGGTGACTTACCCTAAACGAATCAACAGTTCGACTGTAATAATTCCTGAGCTCTCAGAGGCCTGATTCCTACGACGCTTTGACATTCCGGAATCAAAATACACGTATTTTATAGCGCTGCAATTTTTTCATGTAAAAAATGTCGTTCATTAAATGACGTGAATCTGGGATTTTAAAAATAAGCTCAGACCAAACCCGAAGAGCCAATTGGCCCACTTATTCAAGAGTGCCCGCCACTGCTGCCAGCGCGTGCTCTTCATCAATACCAGGATCTGCCTGACTCACCGTCACTTGGGTAAAAGGAATCACCCAGTCTTGCTCATTACAAATATCCACACAAATCCGTTGGATAGCACGTTGAAGCTTTTCAAAACGCTCCGCCGCACCTCCTTTGAAATCTGCCAAAATATCGATATCGAGAGAAGAAGCTGCGGCCTCCGCAAAAGCCACATTGATCGAATTGATCAACTCTCGTCCCCCTAGCACCTCAGCGATTCCTTGATCGATCTTGGCCTTCAGAATCTGTAGTACTTTTCCCGTCACGATCTTCTGGTGACGGTAGTCGATCCCAAACCGGACCACGACACGAAAGTTGTTCGATAAATTTACTGGGGCCATTCCCAGAAAATCAGGAGTCATGAACGTTTCCCGCGCACCTCCAAGTCGAAGCACCTGCACATACTCTGGAGTCTGCATCACCACCTTACCGAGGCTCCCCTGCACCATAAGCCAATCATCATGCTTCGTAGGGAACCAAGCCTCTCGCGGATCGTGAGGACGAGAACGAAGAAGACTTAAACGCTTAAGCGAGACCCGAATCAATCCACCTGTAAGTTCACAATTACTCAACTCGGTATACAACCCGATCGTTCCCACCTCCCACGGAACCCCCTCAAAAGTCAGTCGCTCCCCCTTCCGAACTGGACCAAGATTCAGCAACATCTTTCCCTGTTCAAAAACTTGCGGAACCGTATTCTTCGTAGTCCAACCCAGCCCAGCCATCATCACTACGAAGACCGTGAGCAGCAGCCAATCTCCACTGAAGTAGAGAACTAACAGGGACACAACCACCGCCAACAGCGCGGTGAGCACATAAGCCGAAATATCAACGACTCTCCAAGCAAATTCCCCTTTATTGATCTTGAACAAGAATGGCAGTTTCGCCACCCACTTCCAAATCAACCGCAGCAACAACCAAGTTCCGATCAGCGCACCAAACGCCTTGACTAGGTTGAGCCCTCGCCCACGGAAAAACTTCCCCATCGCTCGGCTCACAGGCCCGAGTACCGAACGCCCTTCTTCTTCCCGCTGAAGCAGCAATAAATCGAGCGCTTCCAATTGACTAACCACATCCTTCTCTCTGGCTTCCCAGACTTCTGCTAAATCCTGCAACCGCTTACTCGTCACGCCTTCTACCCCTTCTAATTGCTCATGACTGCGAAGAGCACTCAGAGCCTTTCGCGCCACCTCCTTCTGGAGCTCAAGCCTCTCCTGACGAGAGCGCAACTCTTCTGTCTCCCGTGGCCGCTTTGTTAGCTCCTTGAGCTCTTCGATACCTGGCCTCAAGATCTCCTTCACCTCCTCTCCCAAATTCAATTCATCCCGCGGCCCTCCCGTAAAATCTTCCTCTGCCACCCCTGTCGCCAGTTCGTCGAACTGATACTTGGTCTCCACTAACCGCCCCGCCAATTCCTCTTCAATCCGCTGCAGGCTCTCGGCCTCTTCCTCACCTGCGCCCTCCCCATCCACACGCTCCAACTTTTTACGAACCTCCTTGAGATCATTGCTGGTCTGCTCAATCACCTCAGCCAAACCAACCAAGGTATCCGCCATCCGATCTTGACCCCACAAGGGAGAAAACCCGAAAAGCCAAACGGCCAAAAACCCACAGCTCAAATAGAGCGTTCTCATTCCCCCTCTCATCTGGCCCTACCTACATCATTCTTGCTTCGCTTCATGGAAGCAAACTAGACAGAGGGAAAGAAAATGTCGATGCACAGCCAAAACTCTTTTCCCTTCTCAAAGCCCAGTCTACCTTCCTCGCAATGAAATTCGAAAACGTCACCGCCTTAGCCGAAGCTAACCTCTACTTCGACGGAAACGTCATCTCCCACACCATCCTTCTATCTGATGGAAGCCGAAAAACCCTCGGAGTCATTCTACCCGGCGAATATCACTTTAATACCGAAGCTGCCGAAAGAATGGAAATTGTCGCAGGCTCATGCAGCTACGTTCTCGACGACACCTCCGACGTTCACAACCTTACGGCGGATTCTCACTTCGATGTCCCTGCCAACTCCGGCTTCACCATTACCGTCACCGAAGCCTGTCACTACGTATGCTCGTTTCTTGAGTAAAATTACCGAAGATACTCAACTCGATTGAAACGGGGCAAAAATCTTGTTAGAGACATCTCTCGATCTAGTGAAAGTGCAAGCCCAACTCTGAGCGGAGATAGCCACGTTTATTCAACACGCCATTCCGAGATAACGAGAGCATGATCCGACAATTCAGTAGGGATCACCTCTACTTGAACTTCCTTCCAACTAGTCGGAACAAAGATCCAATCGATTCTTCGGTTTGGCTCGAGCGCCGGAAAGGTCTTCTGAGCATCATCTCCCTCCCAACCGCCTGCAGGCTGCCAACGTCCATCCTGCCGAAGCATCTCAATAGCAGATTCCTCGCCAGCGCTCCAAGTCGCATTAAAATCTCCCGCCAAAATCTCACTCCCCTCAGTGCGATCGAGCAAAGTCTGTAAAGACGCACATCGGACCTTCTGATCTCTCGTTTCCAAATGCACAGCCACCACCTTCAAGTCAATTTCATCCTGAACAAGGGAGGTCGAGACTCCATCTTTGCGCCCAAAGACAAGCGGCTCCCACCACTTCACGGCTGGATAAAGAACTGGCGAAGCCGCACGAACATCAAATCGACTCAAAATAGCGTTTCCAAAAGCCAGTGAACAGAAAGGTAAGCCAGTATCGTAATTTCGTTGGCGCACAATACTCCCCTCGCCCCACTCCCGGGCAATAATCGAGGCTTGATCCACCCGACCACTCCATGAGCAGTCGAAGTCCACCTCATTCAAGATAACCAAATCGAGATGATGCGACCTGAGAAGCTGCCCAATCCGCTCGAGCCTCTCTCCGCGGTCGGCTTCATTACCCCAATTGGAAGCTCCCACCACTGCTCCCCGACCATGAGCAATATTGAAAGCTCCAATGCGTAAAGTCTCTCCAATCTCTCGTTTTGGTTTTCCCGATGACTGCTCCACGCTCACTTTTCGAAAAGAAGCCGTCGCCCGTACCCCAAAGAACCAAAAAAACATGATTCCCAGTATGAGAAACAGAAAGAAAGCTCCTCTCCTGAACCATTTGATTTTCTTACTAAACACCCTCAATCCAATCGACGCCGTTCATCTAAAATTGCGTAAATTTTTCTCCCTCTCTCGTTAGAAGCCTTTCCCCCAATAATGCACCACCGAAGCTTGTCTCTACATATACTCATTTCTTGAGTAAGATTTACCTAAGACACTCAACTCGATTGAAGCGGCAGAGTCGGAGGAGTCGCAGACGCTGCCAACGAAGCTACAAACTCGGGACTACATCCCTTAATCCGAAACCATCCATTCTGCTCTTTAGTTGCTCTAAAATATCGAGAAACAATTGAAATGACGACTAACGAACCAAAAAACGAAAAAATCCCTCCCAAAAGCAAAATAACTCCAAAAGTACTCTCCTCTTGGATGGCCAAAGCACCTCCGCCTACCATCAACCCAATAGAAACTAACAAGAAGAAAAGCCCCAAAAACGATTTAACCCTTCTTTTTTTCTGACTCTCTACAGATAGAAAAAATTGAACGGTTGCCCTTTTCTGCACTGCAAGCACCACTATCAAATAAATCAGAAGGTTCGCCAGAAGCAAAAACAACCACCAAGGACTACTCCAAGCTAGCTTCTGGGGTTTCGAAACAAGACCACCAGCTTCTTCTGAGGTTTTATTGGTATAAATACATCGCTCAGGAAGCTGACACCCATTTCTTACCCAAAGGTCTTTCCCATCATAATTATATTGAGGACCTCCCTCTTGTATCCCTGAAGTGAGCACATCAGGCGTCTCCGGAGCCTTATAAACATCTTGCTGTTCGTTCATTCTAATCTGATTTCGCGGGCGCTTTTAAAGCATAACTCAAGAACAAGCAATAGTTTACTTATCGAGATCTCCCCTTCTTAAAGTTCATCCTTCACTACTAGGCTTCCCGCGCAACCAGCCAATCACTCGCTGAAAATCATCGAGAATCACATAAAGCGCTGGCACGAGAAAGAGCGTAATAAGAGTAGCGAAAAGAATCCCGAACGCGAGTGACACTGCCATCGGAATCAAAAAACGAGCCTGCAAATCTGTTTCAAAAAGCATCGGCAACAGCCCCGCAAAAGTTGTCAATGAGGTAAGAAGAATAGCCCGAAAACGTCGCTGCCCTGCCTGCACGGCAGCCTTATGAGCCGAACCTAACGAACGTTGATGTCGATTCACGAAATCGACCATCACCAAGGAATCATTCACAACCACTCCGGCAAGGGCGATGAACCCTACCATGGACATAATCGAGAAATCCATCTTGAGCAGCATATGTCCCGCAATGCTACCAACGAGACCATACGGAATAGCGGAAAGGATAATCACCGGTTGGAGATAGCTCTTCAACGGAATAGCGATGAGAACATACATCGCCACTAGAGCAAAAGAAAAACCGATCAACATCTCACGAATCGAATTTGCCTGATCTTCTTGTTCACCTTCGAACGACCAATTGACCGAAGGATAGCGATCATTAAGAGTATCCAAGACCTCCTTCCGAAAACGTCCGATCACTTCATTCGAATTCGTATTAGCATCAACATCGGCGGTCACCTTAATCGAGGGGCTACGATTGGTACGACTGATTACAGCTGGACCACTTCCAAACTGATACTCCACCACTTGACGCAGCGGAACCCTCTCCCCCGTCAGCGGACTCACCAAATCAAGAGTTTCCAGGGTCGCTAGAGACTTCCGCTCCTCTTCTGGCAACCTCACCATTACCTTCACTTCCTCTCGTCCTCGCTGCAAAGTCTGAACCTCCGCACCAAAAAAGGCATTGCGAACTTGCAAACCCACCGACTCCAGAGTGAACCCAAGCGTCTCCCCAGAACGAGTCAAACGGACAATTTGTAGCTCATCTTTCCCCAAGCGATTGCTGTCAGCAATATCGATCACACCATCATATTCCGCTAATCTCTCCTTAATATACCGAGTCGCCTCATCCAAAGCATTGGGATTGCTTCCCGTCAAAATGAGATCAATCGCATTTCCTCCCGCCGCAGTCTCTGCGCGAAAAGAAAGCTCCACCACCCCCGGAACATCACCCACTAAATCTCTCCAAGCATTCGTCAACTCTTCACTGCCCGCCTTGCGCTCCGCCGAAGGTAAGAGCTCAACCGTCACCTCTCCAATGTGAGTTGCCGTGGGAGGACCACCTGGAACAAAACCAGAGATAAAAGGCTGAGTTCCACTACTTGCTAACTTGTGGCTTACAATCGGTTCGCCTTTGAAACCATGGTAATGCTCGTTAAGCTCTTGAGCCGCAACAGCAATTCGTTCCACCACTTTCTCCGTATCTGAAAAAGGCACCCCTTGCGCTAACTCTACTTTTGCGGTGAGAATATCACCTTCCACTTCGGGAAGGAAAATAAACTTCACCCGACCTGTGGTAAGCATGCCCACGCTGCATACGAAAATAGTAACAAAGCACGCAATCAGAGGATAACGCCATTTAAGCCCGAACTCTAAAGCCGGTCGATAGACCGTTTTGATAAACCGCAGTAAACCCGAGGCCACCCCATTTTGAAGCCATAAGAGACCTTCTCCTAAAAAGAGTAGATACTTCAAGGGATTCCAATTCGGATAACTCTTCCAGCGCGAATGCTGACGCTCCCCCTCCGCTAAAGTAGGTCGCAACATTGACAAATGCGCTGGCAACACAAACTTTGATTGCACGAGTGAAAACAACAAAGTCGGAATCACAACCAGAGGAATATTCGGCCAGATCTTTCCACTCACGCCACTCAGCCCCAACATAGGAGTAAAAGCCACAACCGTCGTTAAAACACCAAAAATGACGACTGTTCCAACCTCATGCGTGCCTCGATAGGAAGCCAGCATCGGATGCTCTCCTCCTTGAATTCGCGAATAGACATTCTCGCCCGTCACAATCGCATCATCGACCACAATTCCCAAAACGAGGATGAATGCGAAGAGAGAAATCATGTTCACCGAAATCCCCAGAGAGGCCATCAACCAAATACCTCCCGCAAAAGAAACCGGAATTCCCAACGCTACTAGCAATGCTAAAGACGGTCGAAGGAAAAGAGCTAAAACAATCAAAACCAGCGTCAACCCGAAGATTGCATTGCGCGAAAGCAGGTCAATCCGGCCTTTTAATAGAAGACTCTGATCATTCCAAATCGAAAGATTTACGCCCTCTGGAGCCCGCTTATTTTTTTCTTCAACATACTCCCTCACCAAGCGAGCTAAACGAGTAGTGTCTTGTTCCCCCACTCGAAACACATTGATTACAATCGCATTCTCACCATCGTAGTTCACAGAGAGGTCAAGATCTTCAAATCCTTCTCGGAGCTCAGCGATCTGACCAAGACGAACCACAGCGCCAGTTTCCGTTGTCACCACTGGAACATCTGCAAAATCAACCGCATAGTATTTCTTACCCAAAGTCCGAACAATCAACTCCCCTCCCTCGGTTCGGATCGAACCCGCCGGAAGATCTATCGAATAGCGCCGCACAGCAGAGGCGATTTGCTCAAGTGTGATACCAAGCTCTTCCAGCTCTACTTGAGGGACTTCGAGAGAAATCTCATATTCTCGCGTTCCTGCGATCGATACTTTTGTAATTTGAGCCTCACCCGACAGGACACTCGCTATCGCTTCTCCGAACCCCGGCGTGCTCTTCAAGCGATAGCTCAGTAGTTCATCTTTCACTTCTTCCGCCAACTGAGTAAGTGTCACCTCATCCGCATCTTCGGAAGTCAACGCGATCGCCATCACAGGTGAACTAATAATCACCTCTTCGAGAATAGGGCTTTCAGCCTCAAGCGGGAAAGTCTCGATGGCATCAACACGAGTCTTGACGTCATCCATCACCTCGCGGATTTCGTAACCATTCTCTACTTCCACCGTGACCAAGCCTCCATTCTGCTGAGAAGAAGAACGGATTCGTTTAATCCCAATCACATCAGATATCGCCTCCTCCACTGGCACCACCACCCCTTGCTCCACCTCACCAGGAGTCGCATTTGGATAGGCAATACTGACGTTGAGAGCATTCACCGAGGTATCGGGAAAGATCTCTTTCCGCAGCTTAAACCACGTCACAAATCCGGCGACCAAAACTGCCACCATCAAGAAATTTCCCGCCACATGGTTACGCGAGAACCAACGTATCGCTCTTTCCATCTACTCCTCTCCTTCTTTCTCTGGGCTTTCTTCGCTTAAATCTTCCGAAACTTCCTCTTGCTTAGATTCTTCCTCTTCCCCAGCGGTCATCACCTCCATCCCTTCACTCACTCCGAACAAACGAGTCAAAACAACCTCATCACCTGCCTCTACCCCTTCGGAGACAAGGAGCTCATTCAAGCCCGAGCGAACCACCTCTATCTCACGTCGCTCAATTTTCTTTTCTTCAGACACCACATAAACCGTATTTCCCGATCTCACTGCCTCACGAGGAACGGATACGAGTCCTAGTAAACTCTGTCCTTTTATTTCAGCTTCTACAAAGAAACCTGGCGGAGGCAGATGTTCGACGTCTGACATGGAATCGATTTCAGCCACCACTCCAGCGGTAAGAGCTCCCCGCCTAATCTCGCCTGTAGTGCGCACCAACTTTGCCGACCACCTCGTTTCTTGACTCCCCATCTGCCCACTAAGCACGACCTCCCCAGCCACCTGACCCGACTCATCACGCTGAATAAGAGCGTAGTCCTCAAGACTCAACTCAAGCTCCACCTCCAAATTATCTTCCGAAAAAAGCGTCACCAAAGGCGCACCCGGAGTGGCCACCACTCCCACCTCCGCCGACTTTTGGCGCACCACCGAATCGAATGGCGCTCGCAGCACCGTCCGCTCTAAGTTCCTCTCAGCCCGAGCAACTTCCGCCACCGCGCTCTGCACATCAGCTTTAGCACTCTGCAAACGTGCCTTGGCACTCGCGATTTGCGGTTTTCTCACCAATAGATCACTTGGCTCACCTTCCCCCAGTTTCTCCCAATCACGAAGCGCTTGTTCCCGCCGTGCCTCCTCCTGCTCCAGCATTAGAACCGCATCCGATACCACACTACGCGCTCGCTCCACCATTGCCACAGCCTGCTCGCGCGCAGCTCGAAAATCAGCCTGCTCAATTCGCAACAGCACTTCATGAGCCCTCACTTCACCGCCAACTACCAAAGAAGGATTTACCTCCACGATCTTTCCCGTTACCTCAGCGGTGAGCGAAATCTCCCGCTGACTCTCAACGATTCCTTCCGCTTCTAGAAGAGTATCTCCCTCATATTCTCTCGCCGTCACAGTTTCGACCGTAGGAAGTACGGCTCCGACGATATCCTTCTTCTTCGCCTCTGGTTTCGTCTCTTCCAAAAACTTAAGGATTCCGCCTGCTCCACCCAGAAAAACGAATACTAATACGACCGAGAGAATGG
>CAYUHN010000095.1:0-12613 GCA_964444495.1 uncultured Roseibacillus sp.
GCGAAGAACATCTTCGCAGACTCTGTAAAAAGGAACTCGGTCGTAGCCCCATGCAACATGTCACCTTCTTGCGGATCCAAAAAGCCTGCCACCTGCTCTCCACCACCGACGCTAAAATCGAGAACATTGCCAGTGAAGTTGGTTATCAGAACCCCTTCACTTTCTCGACCACCTTTAAGCGATGGGTTGGTCGACGCCCCTCAAAACACCGCATACTCTCTGACAACTCCTAAGAAGCAACGCACAACAACACCAGCTTCTTTAGAAAAAGCCTGATACTTGGGCCGCCGCCTAGCTCTCATGAGAGCCACCCCAGCCTTCCATACCGGCCCAGTTCACAAAGTAATTTAGAGTCGCTGTGCTTCTCCGCTGCGGCATCCGGCCTTCATTCCGACCTAACCCCAATCAAACTCTCATCAGAGTTAGTTCAAAGAACGAGGGCACGCCAATCCCACTACGCGATAGCTTTAAGCTGGTCTGAAGTTTCACGTAGCAATTGCTCAGTAGTATCCCAATCGATACACTGATCTGTAATAGACTGGCCGTGGGTTAGCTCATTAAGAGGGCGAGGAAATTTCTGATTTCCAGCAACTAGATTACTTTCTAACATTGCACCAATGATATTGGCACTTCCAGCTATGCGTTGGCGAGCGATTTCCCGGAAAACGGCAGGCATTTTCTCTTGTTGCTTATCGCAATTTGCATGGGAAGCATCGATCATCACAGAAGGTTGCAGGCCGTGTTTCTCAAGAATGGCTACTGCCATGGCGACATCATCTGCACCGTAGTTTGGGCCTGTGTCTCCACCGCGAAGGATGATATGACAGTCTGGATTTCCCGAGGTGCTAACTGCAGACGCGACTCCTTGTTCACTAACACCAAGAAATGTTTGTGGTTGAGTGGCAGCTTTGATGGCATTCACTGCAGCTACTAGGTCTCCGGTTGTAGTGTTTTTAAAACCTAACGGCATGGATAAGCCGGAGGCCATTTGGCGGTGGGTTTGGCTTTCGGTGGTGCGAGCGCCGATGGCAGACCAGCTGATAAGGTCTGCAATATACTGCGGGGTAATGGGGTCTAGCAACTCTGTCGCGGTCGGAAGACCAAGGTCTAGAACCTCACGTAAAAATAAACGTGCCTGACGTAGTCCTTCTGGGATGTTATCGGAGCCATCGAGCTTAGGGTCCATGATGAGCCCCTTCCATCCGGTGGTGGTGCGAGGTTTTTCAAAATAGACACGCATCACAATGTAGATCTGATGCTTCAGCTCTTCCGCAAGTAAGGCAAGCTTTTGAGCATACTCGATACCTGCCTTAGTATCGTGAATAGAGCATGGACCACAAATCAACAGCATACGTGGGTCCTCACCGTTGAGGATATTGCGGATATGCTGCCGTGATTCAGCCATAAAATCGGCTTGTTTTTTAGACCGCTCTATTTCTGACAGCAGTAGAGCGGGGGCTGGCAAAGGGATATTGCTGGAAATATGAAGGTCAGAAACTTGAGCCATGCGCAGAGACTTAGGTTGACGCCTTCAAGCTTCAAGTTTCAAGTTGCTAATAACTCTGATAAATAAGGGCTTTATTGAAGCAATTGACCGGGCGGGGCTTTGAAGATGGCTAAACACTCTAACAGGCTGTTAACGTATTTATCTCACGGTAAATCTCTGGAAAGACAGAAAGAGGTCGCTTAACACAACTACACATTCAAAAAATGCCGTAACCCGAAGGTGCATTTTCTAAAAACCGATCGGAATAGCCTTACCGACCTCACACTCTCCCGAGCCATTTCGCTTGGTTTGATGGCAAGAAGCGACTAAATTAAAAAAAAATAATGAAACGCCTCCATCTCATCGCCCTTGCTCTGTTTCTGACCACTTTCTGGGCTCAATCTCAGGTTCACGTCATTCTCTGCGGGGGCCCTGCCCTTCGCCAATGGGAAAATCTTCGAGTTGGACCCGACCAACATGACCGCTGGTGGGCCAACTTTGTGCGAGCCTCTACCCTTCGCATGGACGAGCTGAAAACAGCCTATGGCGAAAACACTCAGATCGTTTGGATGGTTTACAAGCCCGGTTACATCACCAGAGGTCGCGAAGACGGTAAGCCATACACAACATGGATTGGCGAACAAGCCAGCAAGCGCGGCGCCCGGCTCGTTTGGCTTAATTCTGGCGACGACTTCTTTCGCAATACCAACTCCCTCCCTCGCGGCTCTATCGCCAACTTCGATTTCTTCGGCCACTCAAACAGGCACTGCTTCCTTTTAGACTACAGCAATGAGATCATGGGGTCTTGCAAAGCTTGGATACACGAAACCGAACTCAGCCGTCTCCGTCGCAGCGTCTTTAGTAAAAATGCTCTCTGCCAATCCTACGGCTGCCATACTGGCGAATCAATGTCGGGATATTGGCAAAACGCAATTGGAGTTCCCTTAATTGGCGCTGAAGGCAAAACCGACTATACTGTTCTCAATCAAAATAAGCTTCCCGTAGTGAATGGGAAATGGATTCGCTAAGCCTCCAGACGCAGACAAGAATTGCAAACCCAGTCTATTCTCTTTACCCCAAACCTCTACTCCTTCCGAATATGGCAGCTCAAACGGCAATCACTCCCACTCGCAGCGAGAACTTTCCCGAATGGTATCAACAAGTCATCCGAGCCGCCGATATGGCCGAAAACTCGGAAACTCGAGGCTGCATGGTGATCAAGCCATGGGGTTACGGAATCTGGGAATTGATTCAGCAAGACCTCGACCGGCGCTTCAAAGCAACTGGCCACCAGAATGCCTATTTCCCTCTTCTCATCCCCCTCGCTTACCTGGAAAAGGAAGCCGAACACGCGGAAGGATTCGCCACCGAATGCGCCGTGGTAACCCATCATCGACTAGAAGCTGAAAAAGATCCCGAAACAGGCAAGACCAAGATGGTTCCCGCTGGTAAGCTAGGAGAACCTTATGTCATCCGGCCTACTTCCGAGACTATCATCGGAGCCGCCTTTGCCCGTTGGGTCGAAAGCTATCGTGATCTCCCCCTTTTGATCAACCAGTGGGCCAATGTGATGCGTTGGGAAATGCGCCCTCGCCTCTTCCTTCGCACCGCAGAATTCCTCTGGCAGGAAGGTCACACAGCACATGAAAATAAAGAAGAGGCCACCGAGGAAACTCATACCATTCATCAACTCTACTCTGACTTTCTTCGCGAGGTTCTTGCGATCCCAGTAGTCATGGGGGAAAAGACTGAAGCTGAACGCTTCCCAGGAGCAGAGATGACTCTCACGGTCGAAGCCATGGTACAGGATTGCAAGGCAATCCAAGCGGGTACCTCCCACTACATGGGACTCAACTTCTCAAAGGCTCAAGACATTAGCTTCGTCGACCGAGATAACAAAAAGCAATTCGCCCACACGACTTCTTGGGGTGTTTCCACTCGTCTTATCGGAACCCTCATCATGGCCCACTCAGACGACGACGGCCTCGTGCTTCCTCCTCGAGTAGCTCCACAGCAGATCGTCATCATTCCGGTCACTCCTAAAGAAGACAGCAAAGCGGCCATCATCGATGCTTGTCAGGCCCTTGCCCAAACCCTCAGAAACCAATCTTTCCACGGACAAGCTCTCCGTGTTCATGTCGATGATCGCGACATGGGCGGCGGGCAAAAGAAATGGGATTGGGTGAAGAAGGGTGTTCCTCTCCGAATTGAAATCGGCCCCCGCGATCTCGAATCTCAAAAAGTCTGCCTCCAACGTCGCGACCAGGGAGTTAAAGACAAAGAATTTGTCGAAAGAGAAGACTTTCTCAAGGAAGTGCAAAGCCACCTCGACGCCGTTCATCAAGGCCTACTAGAGAAAGCAATTTCTTTCCAGAAAGACCATACCTCCGAATGCCTCGACCTCGAAAGCTTTGAAAAACATTGGTCTGCTAGCGACAATCCTGGTTGGTTGCTCACCCCTTGGGCAGGCTCACGTGAACAAGAAGAAGAGCTCTCTAAAAAACATAAGATCGCCGTTCGCTGCCTCCCCCTCTCAGAAAGCGAACCGGTTGAAGCTCCTTGTATTCTCTCGGGAGAGAACACCTCGCAACGCGCCCTCTGGGGCCGCAGCTACTAGAGAACCTCTCTAGTTTAAGAAACCTCTTAGGCCCACTGCCCACGAGCAGTGGTCCACTTCCCACGCTGAATGGGCTCCTCGAAGGAAAGCCCCTCTTTCTCAGCTGAAGCCAGCACCGCTGGCCATTGCTCATTGAGAATACCCGACAAAATAATAGTCCCCCCCGGAGCCAACCATTTCGACATTCGAGGCATTGCTTTTATCAAAATATCTGAAAATAAATTCGCTACTAGAACTTCCCCTTGCGCCGTAGGATCCCATTCAAAAACATCGGCTACTTCAACTTCGAAATCATTCTTTGCTAAAGCAAGCCCATTGCGAACTACATTCTGTCTCGCCACCTTAATCGCAGCCTCATCAAAGTCCATCGCTTGAATCGAACCAGCCTTGAGATGGCGTGCCGCGATTGCCAACAACCCAGAACCCGTCCCTAGATCCAAGCAACGCCAGCCGGGCTCACGACGACGAGACTCATCTACTAGCAAGCGCATGCAATTCGCAGTCGTCGGATGATCACCAGTCCCAAAAGCCATTTCAGGAGGGATTGACAAGACCGTACGATCCCGATGTTCTTCACGAAGAGTATCGAGAGCCGGACCATCTCCTTCCATAGTAACAAGGAAACAATCACGAATCTTTAGCGGAGGCTTCACCTTTGTCGACTTAGCCACCCAATCCTCATTCTTCAAGCTCCTCACCGAGCCACCCCAATCTTCACGCAGCTGATTAGCCTCCTTTTCGGTCTCGCAAAAAGCTTCCACGCGAATTTTATCTCCCCCTTTAAGAAGATTAATCACCACGTGTTCATTTCCGTAAAAACGTTCCTCCCAAGCATCCATCCACTTAACCGCAGACAACTTTGACCAAACCCAAATCATTAGAAAAGAGGTTTACCACCCCAATCTTTCTCTTTCAAGAAACAGCAACAAAATTCTCCCAAAGAGACTAGAGCACAAATTCTCTCAACGAAATCCTGACAAACTCACCATTCGTGAAGATTAGTGAGATTCGTGGTTTAAAAAATCACTCTATAGGCCTCACCTCATCGAGTGCCAGGTATCTCTTCACCTCTCCCGACGCCAACCTCACCAACAACTCTCCCCCATCACTAATCCCCAGACATTCTCCTTCTTCTTCCACCCCTCCCACTCGAAACGAAATCCTCTTCCCCTTTAGCGCACAACGGCTCCGAGCCGAAGCAACAACAGATACAAAATCATTCGCCACCAACTTCTCCACAGAATCAAAATACGAAACAAATCGTATTAAAAAATCTTCTCGACTCACACCCTCTGCTCCAGCTTCCTGCAAACTCGTCGCTTCTCCCTGCAGGGCACCTCCATAAGCACCCGCAGCAACATTGACCCCCACGCCCACCACCACCACATCATCTCGCGACTCAACAAGCACCCCGGCTAGCTTGTGCCCATTTAACCAAACATCATTGGGCCATTTAATTTCTGCAAGCACTCCAAATTCTTCCGCCGCCTGAGCCACCGCAACCCCAGCGCCTAACGCTAAGCGATGCCAAAGCTCTCGAGGAAAATTGGGACGCAAAGCCAAACTCATCGCCACTCCCCCCTCGCCTTCGCTCATCCAAGCAGCCCCGCGGCGCCCTCGCCCTTTAGTCTGAGTTCTCGCCAGCACAACAAGACTCTCATCTCGCGATTCTGCTGCCAGTTCGAAAGCGAGATCGTTGGTCGACTCGCATTGATCAACCAAACACAGACGACCTCCTAGAGCCTCTTCGAGATAAACTCGGTCATACCTCGAACTCATGAGTTCTCAAGAACCACAAAGTCCAATCCAAGGTCAAGAGCCACTGCCGAGTGAGTGATGGCGCCGACCGAAATAAAATCAACCCCTGTTTGAGCAATACCAGCGACCGTTTTCAGATTCACCCCACCACTCGCTTCTAGAGGAACGGAGCTCCCCACCGTATCACGTAGCTCAATAGCTTCACGTAGCTCATCATTCGTCATATTGTCCAAGAGGATATAATCCACCCCTTTCAAGCCGAGAAAATCTTTCACTTGAGCCAGAGTATCCGCCTCCAACTCCACCTCCACTTGAGGCTTCTCAGTCTTGAGACGATTGATGGCCTCTTGCAAAGCTGCAATTCCCCCTTCTGCAACAAGATGATTATCCTTCACCATCGCCCGGTCGTAGAGACCCATGCGGTGATTCTGGCCCCCACCCGCTTTAACCGCACTCTTCTCAAGAAAACGCCACCCTGGAGTCGTCTTTCGAGTATCGAGAATCACTGCCTTCGTCCCCTCTGTCTGCGTAACAAACTGATTGGTTAAACTCGCAATGCCAGTAAGCCTTTGTAGGAAATTAAGCGCAGTTCTCTCCGCAGTGAGAATCGAACGAGCGGCTCCTTCAATCGTCATCACGACCGTTCCTTTTTCCAAAGCTGAACCATCATTCAGAATGGTTTTAACATCCAATTGCCCATCGATTTTACAGAAAACTTCTTTTGCGATTTCGACCCCAGCCAAGACACCAGACGCTCTCGCCCGCAACTCCGCCTTCGCTTGACGATCTGCAGGAACAAAATACTCGGAGGTTACATCTCCCGGCCCAATATCCTCTAACAACGCCGCATCAATCAGTTTTATGATTTCTTCCTTCATTCCGTAATCACCTCCAGTAATTTAATTACTCTGCTCTATTTCTCCGTCATTCAAGCGCTGTAGGGCTTCCCCTATTTCTTCTGGCACCATCTCTTCAGGAGCAGAGCCACTCATGAAAAAGACAAGCGATAGAGTCACCACCGAATTTTGAACAGCATGCATGGCGATAGCAAGCCATAGACTTCCCGACAACTCACGAGCTACCGTAAAGAGCATTCCCAAAAGAAAAAGAGCCACGAAAGCTCCAGGTGCCTGATATTGCTGGTGCGCTAGGGAAAACACTAAGCCTATCAACGCCCCCGAAACCCAAGGCCCCAAAAACGTTTGACGCAACCGTTCGTGAATAAAGCCTCGGAAAAAAAACTCTTCAAAAAAAGGAGCTCCTACCGAAACCCCAAGAACGAGGAGAGGCAAAAATTTGGTATTCTTAACCATCTCCATCATCTGGAGCTGATCATCGACAGAATTGTCAGTTTTAAAGGGAGCTGTTAAGAACGAAATCACAACCATCCCCACTAACCAACCAGGAATCACCAAAAGCCACATCCACCACTTTTTCGGCAAACGCAACGCAAGCCCCTGAGAAAGAGTCAGTCCATGAAACTTGACGATTCCGACTATCATCGCACACGCAACTGCCGCTGAAATGAATCCAGCAGCACCTATTAGGTCACCATTGCTCATGATCGCCTCGGACGAGAAATCCAGTCCCGCCCCTGAAAGAGCAAGTCCCGCACCTAACACAATCCCCTGGACCAACTGCCACACAAAGAAAATTGCAATCCCCCAAAGAAACATCATCCACAGCTTCATCCCAGACTCCTCGGGGCCGCTATCTGGAACAAACATATCCGACAACGGACTGTCGTAGGGGCCCTTCGGCTTAATCCCATCACTTGGAGAGTCTTCTTCTAGAGGGAAAAAATTTGGAGGTTCTTCGGGCACAACAGCTAATTTAAAGACAGTTTCACAGAATAACGAACTTGTCGCTGCTCAATCGCTGTAAACCAGTTAAATTTCTAGCTATTTCTAGCTATTAAAGCACCAATGAAACGATCATACGTCTCTTGCCATTAGAGAAATATCAAAATTCTCGGAAAAACGCTTTGCTTGTCAAAAATGAGTGCGAAAAATCCAACCCCCTCAATAAATTCATTCCTACCTTAATATCGACACAACTAAATTGCACCGCAGAACAAGCGAACTCAAAATCCCAAGCATCCTCAAAAAACAGACTCAATCTGACCGGAAATAAGAAGCTTGCCTATTAATCGTAATCCTCCATCGCTAACAGACTCATGCTCACTCTCCTGATCGCAATTGGAGCTTTTCTGGCTTACCTTATTGCTTACCACACCTATGGAAAGTGGTTGTCTCAGAAAATATTTGGTCTCGACCCTAGACGAACCACTCCTGCAGTAGCGCAAGAAGACGGATGCGATTATGTCCCCACTAACAAGTCAGTCGTTTTTGGCCACCACTTCACTTCCATAGCCGGGACAGGTCCGATTGTTGGACCGGCTCTTGCCGTCATCTGGGGTTGGCTTCCAGCTCTCCTCTGGGTCCTTTTTGGCTCTATTTTTGTGGGAGCCGTTCACGACTTTGGAGCGCTCGTTGTCTCGCTTCGCCATCGCGGACAAACGGTAGGAGAAGTCGCAGGGAGCGTTCTTTCCAAGCGCGCCAAACTTCTTTTCCTCTGCATCCTCTTTCTCGCTCTAACAATTGTCCTCGCCATCTTCGGACTCGTCATCGCTGCGGTATTTAAGGCCTATCCCCAAGCCATTCTTCCCTGTCTTTTCCAAATTCCTCTCGCCATCATTATCGGTAATTTTCTTCACCAAGGAAAAATCTCGCTCCTGATTCCCTCACTCGTGGCACTCGCCTTGATGTACCTCACGGTCTACTACGGCAATACTGGATTCCTTGGCAAATTCAACAACCACCTCGCCTCCTGGCCCGTAATCATTTGGGTCGCAATTCTTCTCATCTACTCCTACGTCGCCTCCGTTCTTCCCGTCTGGCTTCTTCTGCAACCAAGAGACTACATCAATTCCCTTCAACTCGTCTCTACTCTTGCTCTCATCGCAGTGGGACTCGTGGTCGCAGCCTTTTTCGGACTAGAACAAGGAGGCAGTAAGCAAACCCTCCAAATTGCCGCTCCAGCCATACGTTGGCACCCCACTGGAGCACCGTTTCTCTTCCCATTCTTGTTCATCACCATTGCTTGCGGAGCGATCTCTGGATTCCATTGCCTAGTTTCGTCTGGAACCTCCTCCAAACAGCTCGATAACGAAGGCTCTGCTCAATTTGTGGGCTATGGAGCCATGCTCACCGAAGGCTTTCTAGCCGTAATCGTCATTCTCGCTTGCGTTGCAGGCCTTGGACTCGGCATCCCCGAAGTTTTAGAAGACAAAACGACCGGACGCCTCCTCACCGGAGCCGCCGCCTACGATGCTCGCTACGAATCTTGGCAAAATGCACAAGGACTAGCCGATAAGGTCGGCTCCTTTATTGACGGAGCTGCCAACTTCCTAAAGGCGCTTGGCCTCCCCGCCACTTTCGCAGTTGCTATGATGGGAGTCTTTGTCGCCTCTTTTGCGGCCACCACTCTCGATACAGCCTGCCGGCTCCAACGCTATGTAACCCAAGAACTCGCAAGCCAACTCCGCTTCCGCCCACTGGAACACACACACAGAGCCACCCTCTTCGCGATCACTCTCGCTGCCATCATCGCAGCTCTTCCCGCACCAAACACTTCCTGGGAACTCAACAACCTCGGCAAGGGCGGACTCTTCCTCTGGCCGCTCTTTGGCGCCACCAACCAACTTCTCGGCGGACTCTCCTTTCTCGTTATTCTATTCTGGCTCAAGATTCGCAACAAACCCATTTGGTTCCTTATCCCTCCCACTCTTCTCATGCTCATTCTTCCCGGCATTGCGCTTCTCCTCAATCTCCTTCATGGCCCGAGCGCCTGGCTTCTCGGCGACGAACCCAATTTCCTCCTCTCCAGCTTCGCTCTTCTGACTTTACTCTTAGAAGTCTGGATCCTACGAGAAGGCCTACTCGCTTGGAAAAACGCACCTCTCTCTCATGACTCCTGACCTTGAACGCTTCGGCGGCATTGCCCGCCTCTATGGGCTTGCCGCTCTCGAAGCGTTCGCCCAATCCCATCTTGCCATCGTAGGTATCGGTGGAGTTGGAGGCTGGGCGGCAGAAGCTCTCGCTCGCTCTGGCGTGGGTCACCTCACTCTCATTGACCTCGACGACGTCTGCCTCACTAATCTCAACCGTCAAGTTCACGCTACCACCGAGAGCGTAGGAAAACCCAAAATCGAAGTGATGGCTTCTCGGCTTAAAGAAATTAATCCAGCGATCGAACTCACTCTTGAGCACTCTTTTCTAACCTCCGACAATATCACCACCCTCCTCCCCGAAACCCTCAACGGAATCCTCGATTGCATCGACTCCATGAGACCTAAGTGCGCTCTTCTCGCCCACTGCTTCCACAACAAGCTCTCCGCCTACTCCTCCGGAGGAGCAGGAGGGAGACTTTCTCCTCAAAAAATCAATACCACCGATCTGGCACACACTCATGGGTGCTCCTTGCTAGGCCAAGTCCGGAAAAATCTTCGCCAACATTACGGCTTCCCTAGTGGAGGAGCAGGGAAGGCCAAGCCTTTTGGCATCTCCGCCGTTTTCTCCTCTGAGCAGCCCCGCTTCCCCACCTCTGATGGCTGCACCTCCCATGAACGCCCCGACGATCTCCCCAGCGGCCTTCGCTGTGATGCCGGCTATGGCACCTCCACTCCCGTAATTGGCACTTTCGGCCTCACCCTCGCTCAAATCGCTTTGGCCGACCTAGCAGACTTAGCTAACTTTGGGCAATCTTCACCTTAGGCCACAAGCCTTTCACCAATATGGACTACATTAAGGACAAGGCGGAATCCTTACAGGAGCCCTAAAGGACCACTTGTAGTTTCTTTGTCTCGATTTCCTTTCTTAAGCAGACGCTAGCTCAAAAGTGAATGCTCAAAGTGGAAGTTTCGTCAATCTTCAATAGCCACATCAAAAATCTGTGGCAAACTCTCTGCGATGAAAACGTTTCTGCTCATCGTTCTCGTATTCATACAGCCTCTTCTTCTCCTCGCTGAGGAGGAAGCAAAAGCCAAATCGTCCGGTCATCCTTTTTCTTGGCCCTTCGTGGGATGGGAGAACATGCAACCCTATGGAGGCACCACAAAAGCCACCCCAACCGAACTCGATACCAGCACAAAAGCGTCCTTTAACGCGATTTACGAAAAAGGCCTCTCAAAAAAGGAGCAAGATCGCCGCGCTATTCTAGCGCTCGTCGGCGATCACCGGGTTAGCTTCGATTTTATCGAAGTCGCCTCTTCCACCGAGGACTATCAGCCTCCACGCCCCTACTTCTCTTGGACCACCGAACGGGCCTTCGTCATCAAAGAAAAGAAAAACTTCATCTCCATCCAACACATCATGGTCATGGAATACCTTAATGAAGAAGGTGAGGTGCAAGGACCTTTCGTAATGAAACACTGGCGACAAGATTGGAGTTTTCAGGACCGCGACCTTCTTGAATACCAAGGCGAAAAAACCTGGATAAAACGAACCCTTCATAAGCAAAAGGGAACTTGGGTCCAAGCCGTCTACCAAGTAGACGATTCACCTCGCTACCAAGCAGTAGGCAAATGGACACACCAAGGAGGCATGTCTATTTTCCGGACCAAAAATTTCTGGCGTCCTCTTCCTCGCCGTGAATTTTCTGCCCGCAACGACTACAACGTTCTTAGTGGTCATCACGAAATCACCATCACTCCCACCGGATGGCTTCACACTCAAATCAACCAAAAGCTTCTAACCAAGAAGGGCGAAATCAAAAAGATGCTCGCGACAGAAATCGGAGCTGTTCGTTATGAGCAAATCACGACTCCCTCCTTGGAGCTCGCCGAAAACTATTGGGAAAAAACTGGCGAATTTTGGAAAACCGTTCGCAACACTTGGACAGCTCTAGAAAACAGCGGTAAGCCGATCAACTTACAAAGTAAAATCGACAATAAACCTATGTATGCCCATCTCTTCGAGATCGCAGATCAACTAGAAAGTAGCACAAAACTAAAACCAGCGAAGCAAGATCTCATAAAAGCAAACATCCAGGGAATCGGAACAATCGGACTCTTCCTAGCCCCACCACATTTTTCAGATTCGGCACCATAATCGAAAAATACACCTCTTCAGAAAAGCCTTATGGCGATTCAGATTTAAAATTTGAGAGCACTATCTTCTTAAGCGAAGAAGGCCTCATTACATTCGATTCCTTTAGGGATATGCTCTTCAAAATCAACAGAACTCAGCAGATTCTTTGGGCTGATATACAAGACACCAAGCGGGGTCAGTAAATCAGGATCTTCCAGAGTATACTCGAAGTGCGCTCCCTCAATAGGGTGTTCCGGCAACTGACCTCTTTCCTAAGTGATCACGTAACCGCCTTCCGAGCCTGTACCTACTTGGAAGCCCCCTGCCCCTTACTCGCCAATCTAGTCAGAAAAGAAGCCACCGAATCCGACGCCCGAGGCAAGCGTTCCGTCTTTAGACAAAAATCGATAAAAAATCGGCACCATTTCAGCGCACTTCCCAAATCAGGCCCCCTCACTCTTCGACGACCCAGTTCCGCCCTCAAAACCACCTCAACACGTTCAGGAATTCGATGCAAGAAGAGACTATGCGGCGCTTAGTTTATTCAATTAAGAGCATTTATAGAATGAAAAAAGCCAGCATCTTGACCACATTCGCCCTCTCTGCTACTCTCCTCGAAGAGAAAGCCCTTATTTAAGAGTTTTTCTCTTAAATAACTTGTTC
>CAYUHN010000096.1:0-12455 GCA_964444495.1 uncultured Roseibacillus sp.
GTGGCGGAGCGGACGGGACTCGAACCCGCGACCTCCGGCGTGACAGGCCGGCGTTCTAACCAACTGAACTACCGCTCCTAGTAGTGACAAACGCTTCCCAGAAGGGCTTTGTTTGCGTGGGCGCGCAAGCTAGCGACTCGACCTGCGACGCGCAACCCAAAAAAGGCCTAAATTTAGAAATTTATGTCAATTTACTGATCAACTCTTGTAATGAGGCCAAATCTCCCGCTGTTTCAATCCGCGCTTCCTTGTCAATCCGAGGCATGAGACCGGCCAGAACCTTGCCTGGCCCTAATTCAATGAAGAGATCATTCCCCTGTTCACGCAAGAGACGCATCGATTCGACCCATCGTACTGACCCTGTCACTTGCTTCTGGAGGGTTTCCCGTATGTCAGAAGGATCGGACACGGTTTCGGCTCGCTGATTCGATACCACGGGAAAACTAGGAGATGTAATCTCTGCCCCTTCTAAAACAGGTCCAAGTTTGGCTTCCGCTCCTGCCATCAGACGAGAGTGATAAGCGCCAGCTACTTTCAATTTCTTCGCTAACTTGATTTTGCGCTCTTTTGCTCCTGCTACAGCAGCGTCTACCCCTGCCACTGCACCAGAGATAACGATTTGCCCTGGCGCATTGAGGTTGGCTACGTCGATATCATTTTCGACCGCTAAGGCTCTGACAGCTTCTTCATCTCCTCCCACCATCGCAGCCATAGCTCCTTCAGTCTCGGCGCAAGCCTCATCCATTAGCAGACCGCGTTGAGCGACAACTCGAAGTCCTTCTTCGAAAGTAAAACTACCCGCGCAAGTATGAGCGGTCATTTCACCAAGCGAAAGACCCGCCGCAGCTACAGGATTAAGAGCCGGACAAGCTTCCTTCAACATCGCCCACAGCGCGAGGCCATGAACAAAAAGAGCCGGTTGGCAATTCGCGGTCTTGGTGAGTTCCTCATCAGGGCCTTCGAAAAGAATTTTTAGCAGGTCGCGATCAAGGACCTCATTTGCTTGGTCAAATAGATTACGCGCAACAGAACTCTCTTCATAAAGGTCCTTCCCCATTCCAACTTTCTGGGCTCCTTGGCCCGCAAATAACAAAACGCAGTTCATGTGCTCGGAATGAACGGCATTTCTCTTGGATTGGGAAGAGAGTTTTCCGCCCACAAAATCCAATAGGAAATGAGGAAGCTTTCCGAAGACTAAGGTTCGCCTAGAACCTCAACCTTACAGGACACGACCCCATCGTTGACAAAGTCGAGTTTACGAGCAGTTCCAATCGAGACATCAATAATACGACCATCAATGTATGGGCCACGGTCGGTAATGGTGATGATTTCACTTTTCCCATTACCCAAGTTCGTCACTCTCACCTTAGTTCCAAAGCTAAGCTTACGATGAGCAGCCGTTGCTCCGTCATTACGGAAGGGCTTTCCCGAAGCGGTCGTGGTGCCTCCATTGGTTTTAACGGAATACCATGACATTTTCCCTCGCTGAGTCGAGGTCACGACGTATTTCCCAGCAATCAAATCCGGAACAGCTTCCTCTTTAGCGAGAGGAACAACTTCCTCTACAACAGTAAGATTTTCACCGGCACAAGAAGCCAAGTTCAAGACTGCCGCAAGAATCGAAAACCTTAGGAAGAGTTGTTGCATTTCGAAGAAATAGCAGAAGAAGGGGTCATGACGGAGCTTTTTCCGACTGAAGAGCTCCAATCCGCAAATAAACCACGCTATTTTAAAAAATAACTCTCGCCAGTGACAACCCGAGTGTCCACGTTCCGTCCTCGCAAGCGAGGAAACCGCAAAACCCTGCAGATATGCGAAAATCAGCTCTTTTAGCACTTGAAGATGGTCGAGTCTTTCACGGCACGGCCTTTGGGCAATCTGGAACGACGACCGGGGAGGTTTGTTTTAACACCTCAATGACCGGTTATCAGGAAATTCTCACCGATCCCTCCTATCGAGGCCAAATCGTGACGATGACCTATCCTCAAATCGGCAACTATGGAATCAACTCGGAAGACTCGGAATCCGACCAAGTTCAAGTTCGTGGTTTTGTGATTGGAGAACTTTGCGAAGTCCCTTCCTGTTGGCGCTCCCAAGATACTCTAGACAACTATCTCACTGCAGCGGGAGTGCTGGGTATCGAGGACATCGATACCAGAGCTCTCACTAAACATCTTCGCTCGGCAGGCGCGATGCGCTCGTGCCTCACCACCGAACTCTCCGAGGCGGAGGCAATTGAGAAGGCAAAATCATCTAGCTCCATGGTCGGAGCCGATTTTGTTTCTGAAGTGACTACCCAGAAAGAGTATGAGTGGACTGACGAATCACGTCCGTGGACCGTCCCCTCGGTCGCCCAAAACATTCCCGACAACTATCTACCCCTCTCCGAAGTACGCTACAATATCGTAGCTTATGATTTCGGGATTAAGCGAAATATACTTCGACGTCTACGCCAGGAAGGGTTCGGAATCACCGTCGTTCCGGCCGGAACCTCGGCCGCAGATGTTCTTGCTCGTAAGCCCGATGGCATCTTTCTTTCCAATGGGCCTGGCGATCCCGCTTCGCTAACCAGCATTCATAAAGAAATTCAGGAATTGGTTGGTAGAATTCCTTTATTTGGAATTTGTCTTGGACACCAACTTTTGACTCACGCTTGTGGAGGAAAAACCTACAAACTCAAATTTGGCCATCGCGGTGGTAACCAGCCAGTGAAGGATCTTCGAGATGGGACTGTTGCCATCACGGCTCAGAACCATGGCTTTGCTACTGATGGTGACTCTTTACCCACAAATCACGAGGTCACTCACATCAACCTCAATGATCAGACAGTGGAAGGCACTCGCTCGACTGTTGACCCCATCTTCTCAGTACAACATCACCCGGAAGCTGCCCCAGGGCCTAATGATGCCGCCAATTTTTTCGGTGATTTCGTCAAACTCATTGAGATGACTCGAAATGCCTAAGCCTCTTGGGTCATAGTCGCTTAGAGCGATCTTAAGACCCGAAATTTAGCAAGAACTTAGTTTTCACTAGAAATTTCCTGCCGTTCGAGGCATGACCACCTTTCGCCCTTCGGAATCATTCGAAGAGCCTTTTACCATGAATACTGTTGTCGTAGGCCTCCAATGGGGTGACGAAGGAAAAGGAAAAGTTGTTGATCTACTGACCTCGGATGCAGACGTCGTCATTCGAGGACAAGGAGGAGCAAATGCCGGTCACACCGTTATTGTAGAAGACCGCAAATACGTCCTACACCTCATTCCTTCCGGTATTCTTTGGGAAAAGAAACTCAACGTGATCAGCAATGGAGTGGTTCTCGATCCCATTAGCCTTTGCGAAGAAATCACAACCCTTGAAAGTCAAGGAGTTAACATCACTCCCGAACGGCTGCTCATCTCAAACCGAGCCCACCTCGTACTCCCCTACCATCGTGAGCTTGACGCTGCACGCGAAGCGAAACTGGGAGATAGCAAGATTGGCACCACTAAGCGAGGAATTGGTCCAACCTATTCCGATAAGGCCAATCGACAAGGCATCCGCTTGGCCGACGCGATCCGTCCGGAAAAATTGCGAGAGCTCCTCGAGCTTCGCATTCCGGAAGCTAACGCCGTTCTTGAACCTCTCGGGCTTCAGACCTTCACTATAGAAGAAGTTGAAACTCAATTGAAGGACGCTCTCGACCGCTTGCGCCCTCACATCCAGGATATCATTCCTATCCTTCACAAAGCTTGGAGCGAGAAGAAAACTCTTCTCTTTGAAGGAGCGCAAGGAACCTTCCTCGATATCGACTTTGGAACCTATCCTTTCGTCACCTCCTCAAATACCACTTCGGGAGGGTGCGCCACTGGCTCAGGACTCCCGCCCCTCGCAATCGAAGGCGTAGTCGGAGTCTGCAAGGCCTATACGACCCGTGTTGGAGCTGGTCCCTTTCCAACCGACAATGGCGACCTCGCCGAGTATCTCCATGGGTTAGGACGTGAATTTGGTGCCACCACCGGGCGAGCCCGCTCATGTGGATGGCTTGATGCAGTTCTTCTCCGCTATGCCTGCATGGTTAATGGTGTTACTGGGCTCGCCGTAACAAACCTTGATGGACTTGACGAACGAGAGACCATCGAGGTTTGCACTCACTACTTAATTGACGGAGAACGCCACGACTACCCTCCAGCCGATCGCGATGCATGGAATCGTATCGAACCAGTCTACGAGACTCTTCCTGGCTGGCAAAGTGATACCACTAGTTGCCGTCAGTGGGACGAGCTTCCCAAAGCGGCTCAAGCTTACCTCAACCGCTTGGCAGAACTCGCGGGTGCTCCCATTTCGCATATTGGCATTGGTCCGGAAAGAGATCAGACTATCGTTTGTTAATACCCACTTCATCAGGTCATTAAAATTATGCCCGCCTCCAAGCCCAACAAACCGGAACACCTTGCCATCATTATGGATGGGAACGGCCGTTGGGCAAAAGAACGAGGACTCCCAAGGCGCGATGGTCATCGCGCAGGTGCTGAATCTGTTCGAGAAGCGGTTGAGACTTGTATCGAACTTAAAATTCCTTACCTCACCCTCTACGCATTTTCCTCCGAAAACTGGAGCCGCCCGCAAGATGAAATTGATGCTCTGATGCGACTTCTGGATCGCTTTCTTTCGGAAAAAATAAAGGATCTAAATCGCCAAAACGTACGCTTACACACCATTGGTCAAATTCAGCGCCTGCCGGAAAAAAGCCAAAAGAGACTCACTCGTGCTAAGGAAGAGACCAAAGGGAATACGGCGCTTAACCTCATCCTTGCCCTCTCCTATGGAGGTCGTGAGGAAATTGTTGCCGCCAGCCAAAGCTTAGCAAAAAAAGCAATAGCTGGAGAGGTCGCTCCCGAAGACATTGATAATACGACCTTCGAACGAGAATTACACACGGCAGAATTTCCTGACCCCGATTTACTCATTCGCACTTCTGGCGAAATCCGCTTATCAAATTTCCTTCTCTGGCAATTGTCCTACGCCGAAATTTATTCGACGAAGAAATACTGGCCAGATTTCAAAAAATTAGACCTAATCGCAGCCGTTGAGAATTTCTCCAGCCGCGATCGACGTTTCGGAGGGCTACAAACTCACTAGCCTATAGAGGTCCCGTGTGAAAAAGCGGTTGCAAAGCTCTTCTCACAGAAGCTAGCGTTGCCAGACCCTGTGAATTCATCTTGTCCTTCAGAAAGCATGTCTCGAATTGGCTCCACCGCCATGGAGGACTATCTCGAACAAATCGCTGCATTGATTGCCGAAAAAGGACAAGCACGAGTAGCCGATATCGCAGAACGCCTCTCCATTTCACAGGCAAGCGTATCGAATATGGTCAAACGATTGGCTCAAGAAGATCTCGTTCACTATAAACGCTACCACGGAGTGACATTGACTGCCCGTGGCCGAGGTGTCGCCGACTTCATTATTCGACGCCACGAAGTCCTGACCGATTTTCTAGAACTCTTCGGACTCGACGAACAAACAATCTACAATGATGTTGAGGGCATGGAGCACCACATCTCAAGCCCAACTATTCAGGTTTTCGAAGCTCTTGTCCAAGAACTACAAGCTTCTCCTGAAACAGTAAGACGAATCAGTAATCGCTTAAAGGAGGCCAAGTAATCACCTAGGAGTACGGACCAACTTCACCCTCTCTGCACAATAAGCGCAACGAATCACCTTAGGAAAAGTCAACAAAGCAAGCGCCAAGGGAATCTTCGCAGAACCAAAAACTCGAGGAACTTTTTTGCCTCGAGACAAAGCTCGACGAGAACTAAAATACGAGGCCTTACAAAGTGGACAAGTAACTCTACGCTGGTTTGCCAACAAAATTAGTGAGGTTATCACAAAAATTCCGAATGCAGCCACAGTTCCCCACAGCATGAGAGGTGAAGAATCTCTTCCCTCCAGGAAAAGAAGAACAATCAAAATGGGAAAGACAACCATTGTCAGCCGTTGCAACAAAAACGCGTTGGCTACAAAAAAGTAGCGGCCTCGGGGGATGACGTAGCGCTCACGTTTACTCACCGCCCCCCCCTTTCAGTAATTCGAGACAAAAGATCAGAATATTGCCGGAAAAAGGCCGAAATTGTTGGGGAATATTTCTCACTGAGCTGATTTAGTTTTTTTAAACAAATTCATTCAATTTGTCTTAACTCGGGGGAATTTGTTAGCCTCATCGGAGACTTCCTTCAAGGATCAAAGAAGCAAAAATCCAACAAATATCTAAATATCTGAAAATTCAGGTGCGATAATTAAGCCTCAAAAGCATCTAATCTTAGCCCTTCAACCCAAGTCCCCACAGGAAAATTAAGATGCAATATGAGATTACTGGCTCTTCTTTTCAGCAAGACGGCGTCGCTTATTTTCGATAGCCTTTTGTAGCGGCGACGTAGCAGTAGAACGAACAGCCTCTTGATTAGTTCTCTGGTTCTGAGACTCCGTATTACCTTGGTTCCGAGATGTATCTCGTCTGCGAAAAATTCGATCTGCAGCTTGATTTACTCGAGGTTTGTAACGAGGTGCGCTAAAAGTCTCACGAGCCTCCCTACTGTTATTACTAGAGTAATCGTAAGAATTTTGGTAACTTTGAAAATCAGCTGCTCCTCTCACTATCGTAGGCTGAACCATGATCACAAGCTCCGAACGAGTAAAATCATCGATATTGTTTTTGAAAAGCTGTCCTAGAAGTGGAATCGAACGAAGAATAGGAACACCACTGTGAGTAGAGCCCTCATCTTCTTCGATCAATCCACCAATTAAAACAGCAGCTCCAATAGGAACGGTAACAAACGTTTGCACCTCATCACGAAGAAGGTCAGGCACAAGCAGCTCTCCTACCTGTCGGTCCTGTCCTACTGTTGAACGGGCAATCGAAATATCTAAAGTAATCTCCTTATCTGAATTCACCAAAGGTCGCACTAAAAGCTCTAACACTACGTCACGAAAATCGACCTGAGTATTAACCCCTGCGTTGGTGAAACCAGTCTGAGTAGAAGTTGGAATCGCAATCTGTGTTCCTGAAGAAATTCGTGCTTCCCGGTTATTTGTTGTATAGAGAGTAGGGCGAGCAATTGCGGTAAAATCAGTATAAGTTTCAAGAGCACTAACAAAGACACCAAAATCACCCGAAACTCCAGAGAGAGCCAAACCAGCTCCAGGAGAAACAAGGTTGGTGAATTGAGTAATCGCATTGGCCTCAATAATTCCTCCTGCGGAGGGATTAGTGCTTCCAGTAGCAAAACCAACTCCATTACCATTGAGCAATTGTCCTAAGTTCACTCCAAAACTTAAGTTATCGGTCACTCCATACCGCCCAAAAACTGCACTAATGGCAATTTGATCGCTCGGAACGTCCAGCTGATCAATCAGATTTTCCACAAGTTCGATGTGATGAGGTGGCCCTTGAACATAAATACTATTCGTAACGTTATCAGCAACCAATAAAGTATTACCCACAAGAATACTTTCCGGCTGAGTCGGTCGAACATCACTCGTCAAAGCCGCAGCAGAAGCCCCGGTCCCCCCTGCTCCACCTGCTCCACCTGCTCCACCTTGGTTATTATTGTTACCATTCTGGTTGTTGTTACCATTATTGTTATTTGGAGCAGTAGCTCCTCCAGTGGCTTGAGCTCCACCCCCAGCGGCATCGCCGCCTAAAGTACCCTCAATCGATCTTCGCGCAATTGGAATCAATTCAAAGACTGGCAAATACTGTAAATTCCGCCGCAAAAAATTCCCCGGGTCAGTTGGTGAATCCCAGTCCGCGACCAATTCCTTGATAAACTGAATATCAACTGGGCGTCCCATCAAAAAGAGACGATTGGTGCGACTATCTGCAATGATACTAGGTGGATTTTCTTCCGCACTCGCAGCACCTCCGCCAACATTATTAGCCAAACCTGGAATCGGTGGAGTATTGTTGTTATTGTTGTTGTTCGGTCTTTGCACTCGAGTCGTCGCAGCTCCAGACTGACCGCCATCCCCACCAAACATTTCAGTTAACTGAGCGGCCAATTCTTGCACATCGGCATATTCAATCTCGATCCATGCGGTATCGAATTCCGCACTCGCCACATCAACATTCTCCTTGAGCTTAACCAAACTCTGAATCAATTCCGCTCGATCAGTGATAACCAAGCTCGAAGCATTTGGCACCACGGAAATCGTCCCCCCAGGACTCAATTGCCCTCCATACACCGCAGTTAAGATCTGCTGAGCTTCATCCGGTTTCAAATACTGAAACTTCATAATATAAGTAACAGTACCGTTCTCTAAGGCTAGTTGAGCGGCATCGTAGACAACCTTCACCGGTTCAACCGATTCAGGAGAGCCTCCTGGACCCGGCTGAGAAGCTGAAGCCAAAGTTACAATATCGGGATTACGTAGAGAGGGGTTCAGCTGATAACCTTCGAGATTAATTTGTTTTTCTATGATCTCCTTAACCTGCCGATTGGTAAGCCCTTCATCGATAACAAGAGGAAACACATTTTGCGCTATAGTGCTCGAATACAGAATGTATTTACCTGAAACCTGCTTATAGATCGCCGCCACGTTTTCCACTGTCGCAGTCGGGAAAACGATAGGATCTGGATAAATAGCATCAGGCTCAAGCTTCTTCGCTGGAGCTGCAAGATTCCGAACTGGAGAAGGATTCTCTTCCTCTCCACCTGGAAGACCTGGAATTTGCGCCGAAAGCGTAAGGAATGAAGCGGTTAGAGACGCCAAAAAAAGAAAGCGAGGTTTAAACATGACAAGACAAAGAGTAAGAGGTGAGAAAGTAATAAATTAATTTGTTGGCGGAGTCGGAACGCGACGCACTCGAGGAGTACGACGACGTTCAGCGGACTGGCCTTGCCCTTGCCCACCTCGCCCGCCATTCTGCTGATTAGTCCGTTGTTGTTGCTGTTGCTGCAACTGTTGTTGCTGCAACTGTTGTTGCTGTTGCTGAATAGAGTTCAAAGGATTAGCCTGATTACGATTGTTATTATTCTGGTTACGGTTACGGTTATTGTTTGCCCCGTTAGACCTCCCCCGATTGTTATTATTCGAGTTGCTATTTGGGCGACGATTATTCTGAACTGGCTGTCTAGGCGTCAAAAATCGTTCATCAAACGTCAGCCACTTCTCATCGTTGCCAGCTTTCACCAACAACTCGGTTTTCTTATAATCAAAATCATGCTTTTTAACCTTAAGCACTTCATAGTCTTCCCCTCCAACATTCTCAGGAATAACGATTGTACGCCCAGGGGTAATTGAAATTCTCTCTTGAGGATTTTTAGTATTTACAAGATCCGCTGAAAATCCGAGCTCATTTCGGGTCCACCCAGTTAGAGCGTAGTCATCAAGACGATTCACCTTATTTTCGTCCACAGGAATTATCTCTGGCTCTTCCGTAATGAGCGATTGCTGCCACAGGCTACTAAATTTCCTTGCCTGCTTTTTCTTAGGAGGATCTCCAAAAACAGATAGACTTAAGAGAAGACTGAGAATAAGAGTTAATTTCATAAAAATCTTTAACGTTAAATTGTTCCGGGAACATACCACTGATCAAGAAAGATCGAACAACGAGCCTTAGTAGCATCATCAGGCAGCACAATTATCTTGGTATAAGTAACAGCACGAAATTCCTCAGGTTCATGAACAGCGTTTATCCAATTATATATGTTCTGCTCAGAGCCCGACACAGTCATTGAGTAACGGGCAAGATGATAATTTAATTTTTCATCCGTTATCGAAGTACCAAAATTTTTCTTCTCTACCGTAAGATTACTCTTACTAGCTTCTCTAGTGGCTAAAGCTGCTAACTCAATTTTAACGTTAGCCGCTCTTGTTGGAGCAGGCTCCTTTTCAGTCAACCAATCAATATCATTTTGCAATGCATCGACAGTATTCCCCACTCCACCATCTCTTTCCGCCTCTTCTTCTTTTTGGCGAATTGAACTCTCTAGACGGACCATACGAGGCTCATACCACCGCTTATAAGCAAGCAGATTCCCTCCGACAAAGACCATTGCCAGCAAAGCAAGTAAAAGATTTCTTTCGCGACTACTCATTTCTAATTCTTAGTTCTCGGCAACGGCAACCCTTCCTTCATAGGTAAAGCTCTGGCGACCATTTTTTGCCTCTACAGGATCAGGAATATTCCAATTAAAATCGATAAAATACGAGCTTTCCCGTAAATCAGCACCAAAATCGAGAGCTTCTTTTAGCTGAACCGAATCTCCGTCAACAAAAATTGACCGATTCAAACGAGGTTCTTCACGACTCGAGTCGTAACGAAAGCTATTATTAATCTCAACAGTTGTAATCTTAAGCCCCTTGTTCTTGGGTGCCTTCTCATAAGCTTTTAGGTATTGCTCTAGAGGAAAATAATCATTCTCCACAAGAGGTTTAAGCTCATCCCATTTAGCGATAAAGGTCTGCACTTTCTTAGCTTCGGGAGCTGCTTTCTCAGCACGTTCAGCAGCTAACTCGTATTTTTTCTTTGTTTGCAAATAACGCCAAGCCATCAAACCAACAAAGCTCAAGTAGAGTAAAATCGCAGCAGCAATCGCCAGTTTCATTTGCTGACCTTTGCGACGAGCAGCGCGCTCGGCACGAACATTGGCTGGCAGAAGTTGAGAAAATTTTGCAGGAAATCGAGGAGCGGGTTTGGCGTAAACTTCAACGCTCAAGCCAAGCATCTCGCCTAAGAGCTGAGTGGCATCTGCACCTGGCTCGATTTCACCTTCTTGAACCCATACCTGACAAGTCTCGATACTCTGCACCACGTCCTGCATCGAGAGCTGAACTTGCGCAAGAACCACTTCTCGAACCATCTGATGGTCGAACTGCGCAGTAGGTAGAGCCTGAAAATAGAGAACCTCACCCGAGGGGTCAGAAACGGTAAAAACCCAGCGACCAAACTCACGCCAGAGCACGATAGCTGCAGGCGGAATGGGCAAACATCGAACAGAAACATCGAAATGTTCAACAGGTCGTGCTGGGAGAGCAGTTTCTTCCGGCGGAGAGAGGGTAACAGGAAGAAGTAAAGTCTCTTCTTCACGACGGCTTATGACAAAACAATCATTCAGACGACCAGCTGAATCATCCAATTTGAGACCACTTCGCTCCAAGTGCATCTGAGCAAGATCATCAAACATCTCGTCAGAGGTCGTGGCAGCAACAAAGGGCGCAGCAGTCACCTCCCGAATGGGAAAGGCAAGATGAAGACCACTTTTAGGAAGGCCTGACAAGTCTGACACAAGTTGCTCTCCTTGAGATACTTGCAGAGCCAACTCTTCTTGCCCTCGCCAAATTTCCCAGCCAGCAGATCCTGGCATGATCAGGGTTCGATCACCTTTTTTTCCTTTTTGACGCTCTTTGCTCACCTTCTAAAATTCTTCTGTTCACTCTACTAGCGAAGACGCTAGTTGATGACTTCTTCACGACGTTCTAGCAAAGTTGGAGTTCCTTCGCGATTCCTAATAATCAAGGTGACACGCCTTTTAGCTTCTCCTGACCAACCTGTGCTCTCGATTCGGGTCGTCGTCCCATCTGTCGTCAAACGATGAGAATTGAGATTAAAAGTAAGCTCATCAACAGCAGCTAATCCTGACGGCCCAAAGGCCTCATCGACGGAATTGAAAGGAGCATCATCTTGCGTCCCTAAAATACCGTCAGCACCCCGCACGGTTTGAGTAACAATTTCAGCCTCTTCAGGTTGAATATCTAGAGCGAGTGCAATCATTTGAGGAGAAGCTTCATTAATATCAACGCCTCCTTGAGTCCAAATCGTGAAAAAATCTTTCCATCCAGGGTTCAAAGCCTCCAAGCGGTCCACTCCTCTTACAAATTCCATTTCATCGAGACTGTAAAAGGGCCGATTGAAAGGACGATCAGGGAAACCTAAATCCTCATAATAAGGAGCCTCTGCACCATTAAGCTCTTCGAGCTCACCTGCATCAACCCAATCCACAAGCGCATCAACCAGCTCCTGCGCTTCATCCAACTCCATCCCCCAATCATAAAAAACTTCTCGTAGCCACCCCTTGTCATCCTGTTCCACATCCTGATTCAGAAGAAGTGCGTTGATATCAAAGCGATCGTTTTCAGAAAAAAGTCGGCATCGATAGCCTCCAGCTCCATCGGGTGCATTGAAATTGAGTAGAGGATCATCTCGTTCCACCGAAGAATGCGCGCCAATTGCGATCCCCATCTCAGCAAAGTGCCCCGCCCTCTTACTCTCGGTATGAGTAACAACCAAATCTGTCTCGAAATCAATCAAGGTCAAAACCGCAAAAAGAGCGACCCCAAGAATAGAAGTCAGCCAAAAGACCGCTAAAAGCGTTGAACCTCTAGCCCTACGTAAATTCGAATTCCAAATTTTCATATCTTATTGCCCTCCCTCAGCTCCAGCAGCATTGCCCCCGGTATTATTTCCGCCCGCATCATTC
>CAYUHN010000097.1:0-5318 GCA_964444495.1 uncultured Roseibacillus sp.
TTTTATGCTCATAGTTGTTAGATTTTATGAGAAAAAAAGAGTGAAGAAAAATTAAGCTAAGCCTTTTCTCTAAAAAGTCCGTCGACTGAGAGGTAGCGTTGTCCGGTATCGCAAAAGATGCAAACGATCCGCTTTCCCGCATTTTCGGGGCGTGAGGCAAGCCGTCTGGCCACCGCGGCATTCGCTCCAGAAGTGATTCCCACTAGGATGCCTTCGGTGTCGGCAATTTCTCGACAGGTCGCAAAAGCTTCTTCTTCAGAGATTAGCTCGAAGGCATCAATGATTTCGCGATCGAGAGCAGCAGGGACAAATCCGGGGGCGGAACCCATGATGCGATGCGGTTCAAACTTTCCTTGTGAAATAAAGGGAGCTTGCTCGGGTTCGATAGCGATGCATTGCAAAGAAGGGTTCTGTTCTTTCAAGTAGCGACCTGCTCCGCTGATGGTTCCGCCTGTTCCAAGGGCGGCGACAAATAGATCAATTTTCCCGCCTGTGGCTTCCCAGATTTCTGGCCCTGTTCCGGCGTAGTGGGCGACGGGATTGTCCTTGTTTTGATGTTGGCCAAGATAGAAATAATCGGGGTGTTCGGCACAAATTTCGTCGAGTTTTGCCTTTGCTCCTTTTGTTCCAAGTTCCGCAGGGGTGAGAATGAGTTCCGCTCCGAGAGCCTTCATGGTGAGACGACGTTCAAGGCTTTGGATTTCGGACATCACGATTAAGACTCGATAGCCCAAACGATTGCCTATGGAGGCGAGAGCCATTCCGGTGTTTCCCGAAGTGGCTTCAATGATGGTGTCGCCGGGTTTGAGTTTTCCTTGGGCTTCTGCTCGAGCAATGATTTCGCGTACCGGCCGATCTTTGATGCTGATTGGGTTCATAAACTCGCATTTAGCAAGAATGTGGTGCTCAGGAGCAAAGGCTCTGAGAGAGAGGAGGGGAGTGTTTCCAATCAGTTCGGTCAGATTTTCGGCAATCATGTTGGCTTTGGTTGGGTTTTAAGGGAGCGTCGCTTTCCCTGTCCATCAAAGCGAGCTCTTATCGAAGTTCAGGTGAAGGTGAAAAGGCTTATTTGAGCATTAATTTAGGGAGAATATCCTCTGGGAACGATGTTTTTGGTCTTTGTTGTTGCACCTGAGTCTCAATAAGATTAGCTCTTCTCTAGTTCGTTCTCGCATGCAAGTTTCTACTCCAAGTCCTACCACTGTTTCGCTTAACAAAGCGGCGTCTGGTTGTGAACTGCAGGTGGAAATAGTTGAGGGAGAGAACTGTAGTCAGTTGCGAGATTTGGGTTTTTGTGAGCGCATGCGCCTTCGAAAAATTACCAATCGTGGCCGCAATTTGATTTGCTCAATTTGTGGAAGCCGTTTGGCGATCTCGAGCCGCTTGGCCGAGCAAATTCAGGTACGTCAACTTTCCTGATTTTTGGATAGCTATGGATGGAGAGAAAACGCCACGTTTGGTGCTGGTGGGTCACCCTAATGTTGGGAAAAGCACGTTGTTTAATGCCCTTACGGGGGGGAAAGCCAAGGTTGGGAATTATCCCGGAGTGACAGTGGCTCATAAGTCAGGTGAATTTTTCACTCCTCATGGCAAAAAAGTTGAACTGCTTGATGTCCCAGGTTGCCATTCGCTAACAGCTCGAGCAGCTGATGAGGCGGTGGCGAGAGATGTTCTTTTGGCCGACTCGGCGCCTGATTTGGTTGTGGTGGTTCTGGATGCCTCCGCTTTGGAAAGGCATTTGCCTTTGGCTCTTCAAGTCGTTGAGCTAGGTCTACCAACTTTGGTAGTGCTCAATAAGATTGATCTCGCCGCTTCCAACGGCACTCGGGTGAATCATGAACTTTTAGCAGAAGAACTCGGCTTACCAGTGGTGCCAATCCAAGCTGATACCAGTAAAGGCCTTTTAGGCCTCAAACAGGCTCTTCGTTTTCCGCTTCCTTTACCACCTCATCCTGTTTGGCATGAGGGTGGACTAGTAGCGAAGGCTCGCGAGGATTTGAGTGAAAAGTTGGCGGAGTTGAAGGTGGCTCAGCCCGAAAGACAGGCTTGGATGCTCTTAGCCGATCCGTCTTATCGAACTGACAAACAGACCGGGATTTCGTCCGAGGCTCAGGCTGTCGCGCAGGAGATTGCGGCTCGCTGTGAGACGGTCTTAGATGAAGAGATGGAGAAAGTCCGAAGGGACCGGGTTTGTGATCTCAGTGCCGTAACGATTTCGGCAGGGGATGGCGATGATGCTCTCACCGACCAGCTGGACTCCGTTCTTCTTCATCCCTTCTTTGGATGGGTTTGTTTTTTAGGGATTTTCTTTTTGGTTTTCTGGAGCCTCTTTAGTTGGGCCAGTATTCCAATGGACTTGATTGATGGGGCCTTTGGAAAGTTAGGTGAATTGGTGGCGGGTGTTCTTCCTCCTGGGCTGCTTACTGATTTGTTGGTAGACGGAATTATCGCTGGCGTTGGTGGGGTGGTTATCTTTTTGCCCCAAATCCTCTTCTTGTTCTTTTTCTTGGGAGTGCTGGAGTCGACTGGGTATATGGCTCGGGCAGCCTTTCTCATGGATGGGCTGATGAGTAAGGTTGGGCTGAGCGGACGGAGTTTCTTACCTCTCTTGAGTGGCTATGCTTGTGCTATACCTGGAGTAATGGCAGCGCGCTCAGTACCGAGCGCTAAAGAGCGCCTACTTACTATATTGATTTTGCCGTGGATGTCATGCGGGGCCCGTTTGCCAGTTTATGTATTGCTGATTCCTCTTCTGGTAACGGGAAGCATTGCACGAGGGGGAGTGATGTTTGCGCTCTATTTTCTTGGGACTGCGACGGCCTTCCTAGCGGCATTTTTCCTACGAGGGAGGGTTGGTCTTGAGAAAGGGCACCAGCCTACTTTTTTGATGGAGTTGCCCAGTTATAGAGCTCCAGACTGGAAATTCATTTTTCGTCATCTTCTGGATAGAGCGGGGAGCTTTTTGAAAAAGGCGGGTACGGTGATTCTTGCTCTTTCTATCCTCCTCTGGGCTCTTGCGACCTTCCCTCAAGCTCCTTCGGGAGAGGAGCAAGATCAGTTTAATTACTCCGCGATGGGGCGAATTGGAAAAGTGATCGAGCCGGTCGTAGAACCTTTGGGATGGGACCATCGATTGGGAACTGCGATGTTAGCTTCTTTTGCGGCTCGTGAGGTCTTTAATTCTCAGGTCGCGATTTCTTATGCGATTGAGGATGATGAGGAGGAAGTCACGCGCGAGAATGTGCGGGAAGAGTTTCGAGAAACCTATTCCATAGCAACGGTTCTTTCGCTCTTGGTCTTCTATGTTTTTGCTCTTCAATGCTTACCTACCACCGCAGTCGTAAGTCGTGAAACGAAGTCTTGGAAATGGGCAGTCGGGCAATTGGCCGGGATGTCTCTTTTTGCCTATTTGGCAGCCTTGTTGACCTTTCAGTTGGTTCGTTTGTTCGTATGACAAGTCTGGCAAATATCTTTGCTGATTGGCAAACCTTCGTTGTCCTTGCTCTCGTGGTGGGAGCGTTGGCTTACCTTATTCTGCGCGGTCGTGGAAAGAAGTCCAAATCTTGTGGAAGCGGTTCGTGTGGCTGTGGGAAGAAGAACTAATGTAGCGAGGTTTCCGGCTGGGTTCGTTTTGTAGCCTCATAGTTTTCTCAGGAATTGTGGCTTTTTTTTGTAGGTATTTCATGGTTGGATAATCCTATGAATTTACGGTCGGACTTGTTCTTTTTTCATTCGATTCATCTACTTTGTGGCTTCTTTTTGTTGCATGGGCAGGAGACTGAGTTGGTTGAAAAATCGAACGAATCGTCTCAAGTGCTTTTTGCCACAGAAGGGATAGTTGTGGAGGAAGTGCCTTCTGAGATTTCTCAGTTTTTTGGGAGACTTGGAGAAGCGACGCGAAGAGATAAAGCGATTGAAGGAAGCGATTTTTTCTCAGGGGAGGAGTTTGTAAAAGAAATGGAGCGAAACCAAGCAGCTGAGGGAAGAAAACTAGATCTATTTGGAATAGCTCAGGGGCTAATAGTAAAGGGTTTGGCTTCGTCTATAAAGTTGATGGCATATGATGAATTTCATATTGCAAGGTTGGAGTCATTGGGAGAGAAGCGTTTCCTAGTCTATGTTCGCCACTACGATAATTTATACAACGCTTCTTTCTTAGTTCGATGGTGGTTGCTCGAAGACGATGAGAGGGGTTTTCTCTGTTATGATTTTGAGGACCTAGACTCAGGTATTCGGACTTCGGCAATGACGCTAGTAGGATATCAGGCAATCCTAGCGCAAGGGAGAGAGCTAGATGAATGGTTAGACCCTCTTATGCTGATTGTTCAAATTTTGCAGACAAAAGGATTGGAAGATCCTGAAGCTTGGGAGGCGATGGGAAAGCCGATATTGGAACTCTATGAGAGTGAAAAATTGCCCATGAGTTTTAGAGGATTCATTAGTTTGATGAAGGTGAATCTTCATATCTTTGAATGGGAGATTGAAGAGGGATTGGCTACTCTAGCTAAAATGAAAGAAGATAAAATTTCGAGTCTGGCTTGGAATTATCTGAGAGCCAATTTGTTGATGATGGACGAAAGTTACAAAGAGGCGATTGACGAGTTGGAGTCGTATGCAAAATTTATGGGCTGGGATTCAGATAGTTTGGGATTGTTGGCAGATTGTTACTATTTTGAGGGGAATATTCCCAAAGCGCGTGAGGTGGCCCTGAGAGGTTTGGCTGATAATCCGCGAGCTTCTTTGTGTGCTGCAACCTGGGCTCTTTGTAGCTCGGTTAAGGAATTACGAGCGGAAGCTGCCGAGCTTTTTGCGCAAGGGGCTTGGAAAGAGCAATTTTACGAGGATTCTTTAGATTATCTCATCGATATGGAAGAGATGGATAAGGCAAAGGTTTTGTTTCAGATCTTTCGAGAGGAAGTCCAGGAAAGTGAACTATTTGAATACTATCAAGAGATTTTTAAGGACTAGGGAGGCTGCGAAATCTTGTGGTAGAAGTCAGTGCGATTGTGTGAAAAGGAAGAAGATAGAAGAAGAGAAGCTTTCGTTGAGTCGCCCCAAGCGAAGAGAGAGAAAAGTTGCTCTGCGACGGCCTTTTTGATAAAGGACTATCCGTGTTTAAGAATTTTCTTCTGGGAGTCTTGGTGAGTCAGTCGGCCGTCTCCGGTTTTGTTCTGAGTTTTGAGGCGAGTGATTTTGGGACGAGCCCGCAGTTCAGTTCAGTGACTACCTTTGATTTTACTGCAGATGTGGCAGAGAATTTTCGTTTTGGAACGTTTTCGGATCCTGTTTTGAATGAAATTGGTTACAATGTGAGTGGA
>CAYUHN010000097.1:5418-12423 GCA_964444495.1 uncultured Roseibacillus sp.
ATTTTCATCGAGCTTCGAGCGGACGGAACTGGGCTCATCCAAAATGCAGATAACTTCGGAGGAGATAATCCTCAAGATAGTTTTGTGGGGGATATTGATGTCGATTTTGGAGAGGAATATATCACCAATCTGACTTTCGACCCGACCACTCTAACGATTGCAGTTCCCGAGCCAACAGTGTCTCTACTGTCTTTGGTGGCAGGGGTATTTTTTGTTCGTCGACGAAATCGAGGCGATATGGTCGCGAAGTTTGCCTGAATAGATTTGTTAAATTTTCAGAACTTAATGAGCTGGGGCGTAGTTATCCGCCCCTTTGGTTTCGCCTATTCGGCTACATCATCCCGAGCTTCATTTTCCCTTCCTCGGTGATCATGTCCTGATTCCAAGCAGGTTCCCAGACCACTTCGACTTCGGCGTCTTCGATTTTATCGAGGGTCATGATTCGGGCTTGAGCGTCAGCAGCGATGACGGGGCCCATTCCGCAACCGGGAGCGGTGAGGGTCATTTTGACGTTCACTTTCACCGCTTCGGGATTTTCGTCGTTTACTGAGCAGTCATAGACGAGGCCAAGGTTGACGATATCTACTGGGATTTCGGGGTCGTAGACTTGTTTTAGCTGGTGCCAAACCTGTTCTTCAAGGGGGGCATCGGCAAGAGCGGCGTCGGCGGCGTCTTTTTCCTCCTTGGCGTTAGGGTCAATGCCAAGAGCGTCGACATCGTTGCTGGAGATGCGGGCGAGGCCTGCGGAGGTCGCTACGGTGTAGGTGCCGCCGAGAGTTTGAGTAACAACAACTGGGGTGCCAGCGGGAAGGGTGACGGTGTCGCCAGAAGGAATCTGGATAGCATCAACTTCGCGGGTGAGAGCAATTTCTTCGTGCATGATTGGAGAATGGAGAGGTGGGGAAATCTGGGCCAGAACTATTTTTTAGCAAGTGTGCGATTGAGCGAACCTGATTGATAGCCTTGGAGGTCGAGAGTGATGTAGAGAAAACCGAGAGGTTGCAGAGCGGTGACGATTTCTTGATGCATGGTAAGGGCCTTTTCGAATTGAGCAGGGGGCAGCTCCAGTCGGGCAATGGTGTCATGGTGGCGGACGCGATGTTGAGTGAAGCCGAAGGTTTTGAGGACGAGTTCAGCTTTTTCCACTTGCCCCAGTTTCTCAGGGCTCACTTCCGAGCCATAGGGGATGCGGGAGGAGAGGCAGGCATTAGCAGGTTTATCCCAATTGGAGAGGCCGAGTTCTTTAGAGTAGGCTCGGATGGCGTCTTTACCAATCTTAGCTTCTTGTAGAGGGGAGCGGACTCCATGTTCACGTGCAGCACGGAGCCCTGGGCGATGATCGCCAAGGTCATCGGCATTAGTGCCATCGAGAATCCAGCGGTAACCTTCTTGCCCTGCGTAGTTGATAAGAGTATCATAAACGTTTGTTTTACAAAAATAGCAACGGTCGGGGTTGTTGGCTTGGTAGCGGGGGTCGGCGGTTTCGGTAGAGTTGAGCTCGACCAGTTGGCAGCCTATTTCTTCTGCAACTTGTCGGGCGTCAGCGAGATCGTGTTGGGCAAGGGAGGGTGAAACTGCGATGGCGGCGGCGGTATCGTCGCCGAGGTAGTCATAAGCGAGTTTAAGGACAAGAGTGGAATCAATGCCGCCAGAGTAGGCAACAAGGACTCGATCAAGTCCTTTGATGACATTCTTGAGTTGGGCTCGTTGTTCGGGCTTTGGCATAGGAGTTTGGTTCTAACAGTCACATGAGCAATCGCCACAACTACAGCAATCGATACAGTCACAGCAATCGCACCAGGAATGGTTCTCTTTTTTTCTTCTTCGCTGTTTCCGAATTCTCTTTGAGTCTTCTGGAGTAGCGCCTGATATGGGGAGCCAGGTCTTCGTTGCGTTGGCAACTTGTAGGAGAGTATTTTGTTGGGGAGAGTCTGGGAGGGTTTGAAGGGTTTGTTGAAAGAGAGTGAACTCTTCGTTCATCAACTCTTGGAGTTCTGGGGCGCTGGTCTGGGAGAGAGGGTTGAAGCGGCCTCGTTTACGATCTTTAGTCCAGTCTCGCCACGCGTCGTCCCAGTAGATGAGGCGCCCGAGAGAAGAACCGATTTTTTGCCAGTTTGAGCTCTTAGCTCCGGGAATCTGTTGGAAGATTGTTCCGTAGGCGAGAGCGGTTGGCTCGGAAGCAGGCCAAGCAGAAGGGTGGCGAGACTCGACTTCGTTCTGAGAAAGGATTGTGGAGGCAACTTGCTCGGTTGGAAAGCCATTGGAGTTCAGGCGAGCGATGGCCTTGTCGATAGCGGGTTGGAGGCTAGCGCGGCCAACTTTTGAGGCAATGCGACGAGCCCAGCCCTCGTCGCTAGCGTCGTCTTCAAGTTTGATGCCGAGTGCGCAGACTGTGATATCAGCAGCATACTCTATGGCTTGACCTGTATCAATGATGCTCTTGGGTTGTGCGAGAGGGTTGCAACATGTAGCCAAGCGACTTTCGGTGGGAGAGGAAGCGGCTCCAGCAAGGGCGAGAAAGGTGGAGTCACGATTGATAAGAAAGCGTGACCAAGGGCCGAAGTCTTGATGCATGCGGGTGGCGAGACCGCAAAAGTGTTGCCGCCAAAGATTGGAAGTACGTCCGCAACAGGGGAGGCTGGGGGATTGTAAGAATCCGAACATCAGTTTCCGGTGGTCCTTTCTATTCGGCTGGTGGAGGTGGTGGAGGGTTGAGGATATTTCGCAAGCCAACGAGGGACTTTGTCTCGGGAATATTACCAAAGCGCTCTTTCGCTTCGTCAATAAGTTCTAGTGCGAGCGTCTTGTTTCCTTGTTGTCGAGCGATGTCGATGAGGTGAAGGCTTTGGCGGAGTTTGTCGGGGGCTCCAAGGTAGTTTTTCGAGGCGGAATTGAAGAAGGCTTTGGCTTCCTCGGTTTTATTTTCTTCTAAGAGTCGTAGTCCCATTGCCTCGTAGAGGACTCCCGAACCCATGCGAGCCGCGGCGGAGCGGAGCTTGGTGACAAGGGTGTCGGGTTGGCCTGCCCATTGCTCAATTCCAAGACGGAAGGCGCGGAAATCGCGGTGGTCTTCGGGTAGGTTTTTACTCTTGATCTGGTAGGCTAGGCCTGGGCGATAGAGAGGATCTCCTACTACGATAGATTGCCATGAGTGGACAGGTAAGGCCATGTGAGCTGCCTCGACGAGGCTATATCCCTTGAGGAGGCGATCATGAAAAATATTAAAGTGATGGGTGGGGGTGAGATAGGGTTCAAAGACATTTCCTAGAGAGGCAGCAGCTCCTTTTTCGAGGAGAGGGGCTACCCAGCGTTTCTTTGGATGACGAAGACTGGTTGCGGAGAAGGAATGAAGGTGGACTGCGATGGCTCCCGGTTGGAGCTTCATTTTTGGGTTGAGAAATGGTCCGTTAGCTTTTCCGGTGTACCATCCATAGTAGTAGGCGGCTTGGCCCATGGGATAGTTTGTAGGATAGGTGTCGCGGTATCGTTGGGTGATGGTTGGGATGCCAACTTCGAAGTTCTTGAGGCCGATTTCTCGTAGCCAATCGTCGCCGATTTTAAAGTTCTTTCCTTTGAGCGCATGGTCGAGGTAAGCGAAGCCCCAAAGTCCAGTCTTCTCGGTTGCTAGCGAGTCAGTGAGGACCCGTTCGCAGGTTTTGAAGCTAGCCGCATCGAGTCGGCAAGTGAGGAAAATGGGCCCCAGTCTAGTATCGAGTGCTCCCGTTTCTTTCTGAAAATATGGATTGTTCAGTGGTCCCGAGATAGGGGCGGGGGTGAGTCCAAAGTAGACCAATTCAGAATCGACTGAGGCCTCGTCTTGTTTGAGTTGTTCTGGTTTGTTTTCTTTTTGCTCTGAGCTACGGGCGATTCGAAGAGGGACTCCTTTGATGAGGAGGATACATCTGATACGAGCTTGAACGGGGACTAGAGTTTCGTTCACGTCTTTTTTGCGTTGCCACCAGCCTTTTTCGTCGAAGTAAGCGATGAGGGGCTCTCGCAGTTGGTTGTCGTAGTCTTCTCGGCTAATGGTCTCTTCTTCAGGTAGAGAGAGGCCGACTAAGTTGTCTAAGGGGACGTTTCGCTTTTGAGCGTAGCTCATTGCGAGCTTTTTCGACTCGTCGCTTTCTTTGCGGTAAACAATGGCGATTTGCGAAGGTTGAAGGGAATACTCAGGGAGAGGCGATTGTGCCGGGAGTGAATGAGGGGCAAGCCATCCCGCAAGGAGGGCAAGGAGGAAACGTAAGGACAAAGATTTACGGGAAGGTTTCATAGCGTTGGGAACTGAAGGGATAGACCATCATAAGCGAGAAAGACGTCCTCGGAAAGGGCGGCGCTGGTGATTTCGTAATCGAGGTCATGGGTGACATGGGTAAGACCTGTCCGACGTGGACTGATTCTTGCTGAAAATTGCAAGGCTTCTTGCAGTGACATGTGGGTGTGATGAGGCTCAGGTCGGAGGGCGTCGATGATGAGAAGATCGAGGCCTGAAAGGAGAGGCATCGATTGCTCGGGAACGGTCTTCACATCAGGAATGTAGGCGATTCGTTCCTTGCTGGGGAGAACGATGAGGAAGCCATGAGTCGGCGAAGCTGCGTGAATAACAGGAAAAGGGGTGATGGAGAGGCCTCCCCCTAGGGGAATGGCTTCGCAGTCTTCAAAAGAGCGAGGATCGGGGCGAACGTAGTTTTGGGCGGTGTTGCCAAAAGCCCATGGAAACATCCGTTCCAGAGTGGCGAGGGTGTGGGCGGAAGCATGTAGAGGAAGCGCATCTTCTCGATGCCAGCAAAAGGCTCGAAGTTCGTCGAATCCGGTGACGTGATCAACGTGGTCGTGAGTGAAAAAGACGTGGTCGATTTGGTGTAAATTTTCGCGTAGGGCTTGTTCACGGAGATCCGGTCCCGTGTCAAAGAGGATGTGATGGCCTGCTGATTTCAAATAGAGCGAAGAGCGCGTTCTTTTGTTGCGGGGGTGGCTCGATTGGCAAACTGAGCAGTCGCAGCCAATTACAGGAACCCCGACAGAGGTCGAGGTGCCAAGAAATGTTAAATTGGAGGTCAACGGCGGAATTGTGGCCAAGGATGTGGGGTTTGGGAAGAGTCTGATTTACGGGGTGGTGGCGAGCTCCTCCTCGATGCGGCGGAAAATATGGTGGGCGAGCGCGGATTTTTCGTCCTTCGGAACAGGTTCTTCGTGTTTTGCGAAAACGAGTTGAACCTCGTTTTGCTCGGAATCGAAACCAATATCACGGCGGCTGACGTCGTTGGCTACGACGAGATTGCAGCTTTTTCGCTCCAGCTTGCCACGAGCATTGGAGAGAACATTTTCGGTTTCAGCAGCAAATCCTACTAGATAGCCAGAAAATCCAAACTGACTGCGCGCAGAGGCGAGAATGTCACGAGTGCGCACGAGTTCTAGCGTCAATCGTTCTCCGCTTTTTTTGATTTTTTGAGCAGCTAGTTCGGTGGGCCGATAATCGGCTACCGCAGCTGCGAAGATTGCGATTTGGCATTCCTTAATCCAGGATTGGACGGCTTGGTACATGTCGTCGGCTGACTCGACTGGGATAAAATCGATGCCGTCAGGAACAGGGATAGAGGTGGGGCCCGAAATGAGAATCACTCGGTGGCCGTGTTCCCGTGCGGCTTCGGCGAGCGCGTAACCCATTTTGCCGGATGAGCGATTGGTGAGATAGCGAACGGGATCGAGAGGTTCACGGGTGGGGCCGGCAGTGATAAGAACGGTCATAGGGAAGGAGATTAAGCTCTTATCGAATTTAGCCACCAGCGATGACGGTGAGAATATCTGGAACGGCAGCCATGCGGCCAACTCCTTCATAGCCACAGGCTAGTTGGCCAGTGGCGGGGTTGATGAATTGGCAACCATCTTCCTTGAGGCGATCTACATTTCGCTGCGTAGCGGGATGGAGCCACATTTTGCCATTCATTGCGGGAGCAAGTAAAGTGGGAGTGGAGCGGGGAAGAGCGAGGTAGACAGAAGCGAGGGCATCAGGAGCGAGCCCGTTGGCGAAGTTTCCGAGAGTATTGGCAGTGAGGGGAGCGACGAGGAAGAGTTCCGCTTGGTCGGCGAGCTCAATGTGGCCGGGATTCCAGCTTGTTTTTTCATCTTCCAACGAGGTGAGGACTGGGTTGCGTGAGAGAACCTGAAGGGTGAGGGGAGTAATGAACTCGGTGGCGGAAGGCGTCATTACGCAATGCACTTCGTGATCTTGTTTGATGAGCTGTGAGGTGAGGTCAGCGGCTTTATAGGCAGCAATGGACCCGGAAACGCCGAGTATGATCTTCATAAAAAATTCGTTAGTATGCTTGAAGAGAGGTACGTAAACGCTGGGTGAGGAGGAGTTCTTTAAACAGGTGAAAGTCCGTTTCGCGGTCCGAAGAAAGAAGCCGGTAGGTGTAATGCGGCCAGTGTTCGATTTCGGCCCGGGCATTTTTTAGCCGAAGGGAGATGACTTCTTCGGGGTCAGTCCCGCGCCCGCGCAGGCGTGACTCAAGTTCTTCATCATTTGCAGGCATGACAAAGAGGTCGAGGAGTGATTTTTGGATGATGGGGTTTGTGTTTTCACGAACGATAGCAGCTCCTTGGATATCAATATCCATCACGACATCTTTTCCAGCTTCGAGGAAGCGAGTGACCTCGGAGGTGAGAGTGCCATATTGGTTATTGTGCACTCGAGCGTGCTCCAGAAAGTCTCCTGCTGCCACTCGGCGGTTGAATTCATCTTCTGAGAGGAAGTGATAATGTTCGCCGTTCGCTTCTCCTTCTCGCGGAGCTCTGGTGGTACATGAAATGGAATAATACGCGAGTCCCTCGGCTGCCAATCGTTGGCAAAGAGTGGTTTTTCCAGAGCCGGACGGACCGGAGACGAGGTAGAGCTGGCCACAAGACATCTTTGAGGGATTGAGCACAGTCTAGAGCAATAAATGCAATTGCTTTTTTGCCTCCTCCGCAGAATCTGTGGGTGAAAAGGAGTAAAATCTACAGGAG
>CAYUHN010000098.1:0-12403 GCA_964444495.1 uncultured Roseibacillus sp.
ATGAGTAAAATGGCTACGATGAGCCAAAAGTAATTTGGCGATCTTCTCTTCTGGCTGTCGCCATTCAGTAGGGAGCGGAAATTAGAAACAGCCTCAGAAACTACTGGATCAGCTCGGGGTAGTTTTCACGAGCGAGTGCGCGGGAAGCGCGCATGATGTCTCGCGATTCCCGCATTTTAAGCACTTCTTCTGCAAGAGCTTCGCAGTCGCTTTGTTTGAGGGCACGAATGGCATGCTTCACTTTGGGTAGGCGAGGTGCACCAACGGAAAGTTCATCGATCCCGAGTCCGAGGATAATAGGGAGCAGAACGAGGTCAGCAGCCATTTCGCCACAGATGCCGGTCCAGTTACCTTGGGCGTGGCCTCCGTCAATGGTCATCTTGATGAGGCGCATCACTGCGGGATGAGCTGGCTTGTAGAGTTGTGAAACTCTCGGGTTCACTCGGTCAACAGCGACGGTGTATTGGATGAGGTCGTTTGTCCCGATGGAAAGAAAATCGACATGGGCGGCAATATCTTCGGCCATGATGGCAGCGGAGGGGACTTCGATCATGGCTCCTACCTCGATCTCTTCGGAGAAGGGGATTCCGCGGTCAGCAAGATCATCACGGCATTCGTCTAGAACCCCGAGAGCTTCGCGGACTTCTCTTACTCCCGAGACCAGAGGGAACATGATTCCGACCTTGCCGACGGCCGAGGCGCGGAGAATTGCTCGCAATTGTTCTTTAAAGGAATCTCTTCGGTCAAGCGAGTAGCGGATACCTCGCCAGCCAAGGAAAGGGTTAGGCTCGGGTTCAGGGAGTGGTTCCCCTGGAAGCTTATCGCCTCCAACGTCAAGGGTGCGGATGATGGCTTGTTGAGGAGAGACGGAGCTTACCACCCGCTCATACAGTCGTGCTTGGCGATGTTCGTCAGGGAATTCTCCGCTTTCTAGCATGAAGAATTCAGTGCGAAATAGTCCGATCCCTTTGGCGCCAGAGTGACTGACTTGCGAGAGTTCATGCTCAAATTCGAGATTTGCCGAGAGAGTGAGGCTCCGTCCATCTTGAGTGACTGTTTCAGACCCTACTTCTGCTTTCAGGGTGGAATCAAAATCAGCCCGCTCTTTGGCCATTTCTTGATAGCGAGCTAAAGTGGAGGGTGAGGGATTGGCTATGAGTTTACCCTCATAGCCATCAATAATGCAGTTGCTAAGCGTGCGAATAGCGAGAACGGCATTTTTCAGTCCAACAATAGCGGGAATCCCCATTGAACGGGCTAGGATGGCAGTATGAGAGATACTGGAACCCCTTTCGGTAGCAAATCCGACCGTGCGGTTAGGGTCTAGGCTGGCGGTATCAGAAGGGTTGAGGTCATAGGCCACGATGATGTGCCGATGATCAGGATTAGCTTCTTCTTCTGTGATGGCTCCTGAGAAATTTTGAAGGACTCGCTGTGCAACATCCTCAATATCGCTTGTGCGTTCCCTAAGATAAGGATCCGCAACTCGTCGCATCGCTTCAAGATATGTTTGCATCACCGCGTAGAAGCAGAATTCAGCATTCTGTTTGCGGATGGTGAGGGCTTCGTTTACTCGAGTGACTAGGGTTTGATCCTGCAGGATCATGAGGTGAGATTCGAAGATTCGCCCTTCTGCTTCCCCTGAAATGGACTCGATCTGAACCCGTAAAGTGGACAAATGGTCCTTGGTGCGTTCAAGAGCCCGGCGAAATCGCTCTTTTTCAGCAGGGATTTGATGTAGAGGAACTGCATAGACTTCGGGTGCTGCGAAGCCGCGTGCGACCACATGGACAGGACCAAAGCCAATGCCTGGGGAGACCGCTTCCCCATCAAAGACCTGTTCCTTCATCTCAGCATCGTTTGACATGTGCGGTGAGCATAGTCTGGAAGCTGTGATGGCGAAAAGAGTTAAGTTTCATTCCCTAACTGACATTTTAGGTTAATTATGGCCTAAGCTTTGTTAAATTTGAATGATAGCTCAGATTTAGCAGTAGAATGGAGATGCAAACAGCTCAGGGAATAAAGATGAAAGAAAGTGACGATTTGAAGAGAAAATTGTGGCGGCGATTTTTTCCAGTTGTCGCCCTATTAGCCACCACTTCAGCTTTGAAGGCAGCTCCGGATCCTCCTTTTGTGAAGGGCACACTTGATTTTACTACTGGGGCAAAGCCGCCTAAAACTCGTTCTCATGATTGGACTTTGGGGCCGACTGGTGCGCGAGGATGGGTGCAAGTTTGGCGTCAGGGGGCTCCTGGAACGACCAAGAAGTCTCGCCAAATTTATATTACGAGTGTTGCTTCGGGTAGTCCGGCAGACGGGCTGTTAAAAAAAGGAGATGTGATTGTAGGAGTGGGAGATGAGGACTTTGAGGATGACGCTAGGGTAACCTTTGCGAAGGCGATCAATTTGGTAGGAGCTTCAGATCATAAATTGAGGCTTAAAGTCTTTCGTAAGGATAAGAGTATGACGATAGCCATTCCGCTGCCGGAAATGCCACCGTGGTCGGCGACAGCGCCATTTGATTGCGAGAAGTCAGCTCTCATTTTAAAACAAGGCTGCGATGCTATTGAGAAACGAGGGCTTGGGCGTCGATTCGAATTGTCGAGCCATCTCAACGCACTTTCTTTGCTAGCCGCCGATGATCCCTCTTACGAAAAAAGTGTGGCTTCGTATGCTAAGGCACTTTCCAAAAGCCAGACTGAGCCGTATCGGCAGCTAAATATATGGCACATGAGCTTCGCTAATATTTTTCTTTGTGAGTACTACCTGAAAACAAACGATCAACAGGTGAAAGCCAAGATTGCCGAGATTGCTGGTTATTTGGTCAAGGGGCAAGGTCCACTGGGTACCTGGGGGCATAGTATGAAGCCACCAGAGAGCGATTATCTAAAGGGATACGGTGCAGTTAATGCGGTGGGAGTGCCTGCCGCTATTTCCTTGGCGTTAGCGGTAGAATGCGAAGTGGAAGTGGATGGCCTTGAAGAGGCTTTGACGAAGTCAGCGAACTACTTCCGGCGGCATGTTGGGATAGGGGGGATTCCTTATGGTGATGGTGCTCCAAGCACTGAGTATGGTCACGATGACAATGGGAAAAGCTCTGCTGCCGCTATTTTGTTCAGTCTTTTAGGCGACTCTTTTGCAACTCGCTACTATGGTCTCTCTGCGATTGCGGCGCATAATGCCGATCGTGAGCAGGGACATACTGGAAATTTCTTCAACATCTTTTGGGCTCTACCTGCAGTTTCACTCAGTGGTCAGACTGCGACAGGAGCTTGGATGGATAGGTTTGGATGGTATTACGATTTGGCTCGTGATTATAAATTGACTTTTCCTTACCAAGGATATCCCTCTCAGAGAGAGAAAAGTCATCATGCTGGCTGGTATTGCCCAGGTGCCTATCTTTTGCACTTTGCTCTTCCGAAGAAAGCCCTGCGAATTACTGGTAGAGCAGTAAATTGCGGTCCAGAGCTTTCTCCTCAGGAAATTGTTGCGGCCTTAGACGCAGGGGATCTCAATTATCGTTACCTTGATCAGAAGCGCCTGAAGGAATTGCTTAGCTCATGGTCTCCGATTGTTCGTAAGAGAAGTGGAGCAGAGCTTCGACATCGCGCTGGTGAGCGTGGAGAATCAGGCTATGGGTTTACTGATGAGAATCCGCTCAATCGCATGGCTGCTTTGGAGCAGACTACTGTCTATCAAGATGCTGAAAAAATGCTCAATGACTCTGATATAGTGGTTCGAGTCGAGGCCTTACGTGCAATCACAAGGATTAATAAGAAAAAGGCCCTAGCCTCGGTTTTTAAGCACCTTGCTTCTAAGCCAGATGAACTCCCAGTGTTTACCCAAAAAGTAGGAAGCTTCTTTTTTCCCCTTGGAATCAGCGGCCCTAAAGCTGGTAGCTTAATGAATGGGCCTGCCGATCGCAAGGTTGCCCTCATTGCAATTCGTCGCCTTATCAATGATGAAGATGCGTTGGTTGCTTCCCGAGTAGCAGCTGGGGTGGCTTTTCTTCCTGAGAACGAGTCCCGCGAGCTTCTTCCTCTACTCTACGCGAAAGCTAAGCAGGGAACTGATGGGAATGTGATGTTTAACAACAAACTCCGTGTGAGTTCTGCTGAAGTGCTAACCAGGTTTCGCCTTGCCGAGGGTATGGAGGTCTCCGCTCTTCTATTGGCAGATGACGGTTGGGGGAGGAATGCTCGCATGCCCAATGCTGCGAAATTACTGCTCACATACAAAGAATATGCAAAGGACACTCTTCCAGAGCTCAAACAAGCTCGAGCTGCGATGACGAAGCCCGGTAAATGGCCAACTTTATTGCAAGATACGATCGATGCCATCGAGGCTGCTCCTCAGAACCAGAAAAAATTGAAGTCGCTTTGATTTGCTCAAATATCTGTTGCACCAAGTTCCGCACTGAGGGCTCGGACGATATCGGGGAAGGCATCAGGGAAGCGTTTCTCGGGTAACCAACCAAACCACATTTGTGATTTGGTAATATCGAGTGCGTAGCGGGCATCGTGCCCAGGGCGATCTGCGACGGTTTCAATTAGTGTGTGAGGCTTACGTAAAGCCGTTAAGATAGAGCGAGCCAAACCTATGTTCGTGCGCTCACAATTTCCCCCAAAATGAAAAACCTCGCCGGACTTTCCTCGTCGAAAGGCGGCTATGAGGCCGCGGCAGTGATCGTCCACATGGATCCAATCGCGAATCTGAAGGCCGTTACCATAAAGCGGGAGCGGTTCGTCGCGGAGAGCTCGTTGTACAAAAAAAGGAATGAGTTTCTCTGGAAATTGGCGAGAGCCGTAGTTGTTCGTGCAACGTGTGATGACAACATCACTCCCATAGCTTCGGTGTTTGCTTAGGCACAACATATCTGCCGCTGCTTTTGACACGGCGTAGGGTGAACTTGGATTGAGAGCTTGTTTCTCCGTCGCCTTTTCGGGTGAAGGAATTGGACCGTAAACTTCATCTGTAGAGCAATGCAGAAACGGAATTCTATGTTCATGGGCGAGATTAAGAAGATTGCCTGTGCCCTCAACATTGCTACGGATGAAGGGAGAGCTATCGACTAAGGAGCGATCGACATGAGTTTCAGCCGCTAGATGGAAAATACCATCGAGTGGATGCTCTTGAAAGAGGCCTGCCATCAGCTCGCGATCACAAATATCGCCTTGAACAAATTGACAGCGTGAATCCTGTAGGGGAACCGTAAGATGGCTCTGTGAGCCAGCATAGGTGAGCTTATCGACAACGAGGAGTTGTTCGACTTCTTCTTCGTTCAACAATTGGCGCACCAGATGGGATCCGATAAAGCCGGCTCCGCCAGTTACAAGCACACGGTTAATTTTTCGCACGAGTCAGAACGTAGCAGGACTCGTGAAAGCTCCCAAATGATATTTCTCGCGGTTTTCTTTGCACGTGCTGGCAGCTCTATCTTATCCTCGTTTGAGGATGAAACGACGATCATTCCTCAATCTCGTGACCCTCGCTAGTGGGAGTGTTGGAAGCGTGCTAATGCATTCTTGTGTTTCTAGGCCTGTATCTAGTGCGCATCTCTCATCTGATGAGCAGTCCCTTTTATCTCATTTAAATTCTTATCGAGCAGGCGAAGGTTGTGTAGTTTATCAACCCGACGCTGTTTTAACTGATTTGGCTCGCGAGGCAGCACGGGATCAAATGGCAAACGACAATGGTGAAGCCAGCGGAGAGCTTCTCGGTCTCGCCGATCTTCGCCAACAAACTGGATACGAGCGAATGCTCACTCTTAGTGGGAAAGCCTTCTCAGGCCCTGACTTTGGCGAAAGCCTCGTAAACGCTTGGGCTGCTCATCCTCTCCAGCGTAATTGGCTTGGAGGCGATTATAGCCAAATTGGAGTGGGAGTTGCTTCTGCTTCAAATGGGTTCGCTACGGGAATTGTCCTTCTCGGAAAATTAGAAGGGCAAATTTGATTGAGTTTTTAAATCCCTAACAGGATCTAACAGCTCAATTCCATTATTGTTTCAAGGAATGCGGAAATGGCTACAGCCACAATTTGACGGCCTGTGCAAGCAGAAAAGCCTATGACACAAAGGCTCAGGAAGGATCACTTTCTTTTTGCCAAGATACTAAAAATCACTCAAAAAGCTCGGCGCTATGAACAAAGCAGACCTTATTGAAGCCGTCCAGAAGGCAATGGGTGCGGATACCACCAAGCGTACCGCCGAAGATGCCGTCGCCGCTGTCCTCGAATCTATTGCCAAAGGAGTGAAGAAAGACAAAAAAGTCCAACTTATTGGATTTGGAACATTTGAAGTGAAAAAGCGTGCCGCTCGTATGGGCCGCAACCCAAAGACTGGTGAAGCAATGAAGATCAAAGCTTCTAAGTCAGTCGGCTTTAAGCCTTCTTCTACCCTAAAGAACTCACTCTAAGCGAGAGATAGAGTTGTTCTCTTTTTTAAAAAACCGTCTGGCTTCGGAGTCAGGCGGTTTTTTTTGTGAGAATTCTTGCTCTTTGGAGTAAAATGAAGCTCGTTGCTTCTAGTTTAAGTCATCGACCTCTCTGGGTCTTACGGGAATATGCTTTTTTTTCGGTCAATCGGATTTTATGCCTTCGAATTTCTCTCCTTTCTGGGTGAGCTCGGGTTTCTTATTCGTGATATTGTGGTGTCTCTCCTTCGGGGGAGAAAGCGCTGGGCACAGTTTTTTCGCCAATTGGCCGAGATTGGCTTTCGTTCTCAGCCCGTTGTTATCATCACCGGCGCCTTTACTGGGGCGGTTTTAACCGCCCAAGCCCTCTTTCAGTTTAGTCTTTTAGGAATGGAGAGCCTTGCTGGAGGAGTGGTGAGTGCCGCCATGCTTAGAGAGCTAGGACCCGTGATTACTGGTTTGATGCTCGCTGGCCGGGTTGGTTCGGCAATGGCGGCTGAAATTGGCACGATGAAGGTCAGTGAGCAAGTAGACGCCCTACGCTCGATGGCGGTGCATCCGATTGATTTTCTTGTTACTCCACGCCTGATGGCAATGGTGGCAGCAGTACCGCTTCTATTGGCGCAATCCGCAGTTTGTGGGATTTTGGCTTCCTATCTCGTTGGAGTACCTCTTTTTAAGGTAGAAGAGGCCATTTGGTGGGAGAATGTGTCCCATTACTCTAAGCTCGCCGATGTCTTCATCGCCTTCATCAAAGGCATCGTCTTTGGAATTCTGATTGTCTTGATTAGCTGTCATCAAGGCCTCAAGGCCACCGATGGAGCTGTGGGGGTGGGGCAAGGAACTACCCAGGCCATGGTGATTTCTTCCCTTGCGATTCTCATCAGCAATTTTTTCCTATCGCTTGCGATGCAAGCCATCTTTCCAATTAGCTTTTTTCCTAGCTAAAAGCTACGGTAAGAGGTTCAGAGCCTAGGTTCTTTCGAGCCTATTCTCAATTTTCTCGCTGTTCCACGAGTGGAAGAATCGGAGCGACTTGCTCCTTCATCTCTTTTCCAGGCTTGAACTTAACGACTGCTCGAGGAGGAATGGGAACAGTTCGAGAGGGGTCCTTGGGATTTCGACCGATTTTCGCTTTGGTAACTTTAACTTCGAAAGTTCCAAAGTTGCGCATAACAACAGTATCACCACGAGACAGGTCTGTGGTGATTTCGTCGAGAGTGGTCTGCACAACCTCAAAAACTTGCTGCTGAGTGAGCCCAGTGATGTTACTCACTCGGTTGACTAGGTCTCGCTTGGTTATCGTAGGCATCTTTGAGGAGGTTGAATTTTATTAGAGAGGGCTGATTAGTTGAATCAATAGTCTCCAGTTTTCAGATCGGTGCAAATTAAATACAATTGATTCCTATGAATCTAATCTGAATCAGCGATGAGTTTAAATTGTTTTGTAATTTTTGCCATTTTTATTTTCGTCGGGATCAAGATGCCAATTTTTTCCGAGGGTTGACCTCGATTTAATCAATATTTAAAGAGCCTTTATGCAGAAGGACGGGGTTTCGCGGCAGAAGCTCTCAGTAGCGAAAAACTTGATAGATTGGTTCGAAGTAGAGGGCGAAGACTACCCTTGGCGCCAAACTCAGGATCCATGGGAAATTTTGATTTCTGAAGTCATGCTTCAACAAACCACGATCACTTCGGTGATCAAAAACCGCCGGTTTGAAAAATTTTTGAAGCAATTTCCTTCTCTGGAGGCCATTTCTTCTGCTTCTGAGGAGTCTCTCCTCAAAGCTTGGGAGGGACTGGGTTATTACAATCGGGTACGAAATTTACAGAAAACAGCGGTTGCTGTTCTAGAAGATTGGGAAGGGAAATTTCCCAATAACATCGATGATTTACAGAAATTACCTGGCATTGGTCCCTACACCGCAGCCGCGATCGCAAGCTTCGCATTTGATATTCCTGCCGCACTTGTCGATGGAAACGTTGCTAGGATTTTAACGAGAATTTTTGATCAAGAACTCCCCATTGATTCTTCTGAGGGGAAGAAATGGTTGTGGGAAACGGCCGAGATCTTGGTCGATCAAAAAAAACCAAGAATTTACAATTCTGCTTTAATGGAATTAGGGCAAAAAGTTTGCCGTCCGAAAAACCCTCTTTGCCTGACTTGCCCTATCCAGACTTCTTGTGACACTCAGCTGCCAAATGAGCTTCCTCGCAAAAAAAAGAAAATTGCTCTGAGTCAGCGAAAGGAATTTGCGCTTTGGAGTCGTCGAGGATCTCAGCTGCTTCTAGCAAAAGAGAGTGGCACTCGACGAAAAGGGTTTTACCGCTTACCGCTTCGAAGCGAAGAGGAGGCCGCAGATTTGGAGCTTTTAAGTGAAAGTCGCTATACGATTACTCGTTATCGCGTGACCTTGCAGGTCTATCGAGAGACAGCCAAGGCCTCTTCTAGGAGCGAAGAGGAATGGATTCCAATTTCCGAACTAGATGACCTTCCTCTGATTTCTCCTGTTAGAAAAATTCTTCCTAAACTCCTCGCCATCGACAAACTCTAGTGGCCCGTATTCAATGGTGCTAGTGAGCCTCCAACCATGTCTGACCACTTCCGCTTTCGACTTTAGCTGGAATTTGATGAGGAAGGGGGAGCGCATTTTCCATTGTCTCTTGGATCATTTGAGGAAGCGTCTCGCGGTCTTCGTTATGTAAGTCAAAGAGTAGTTCATCGTGAACCTGAAGCAACAAGCGGCTCTTCACTTTTTCACGTTTCAGCAGTGCAGAGATCTCAATCATGGCAATCTTGATCATATCGGCAGCAGTTCCTTGAATAGGAGTATTGATGGCTGCTCGTTCCGCATTTGCGCGGACCGTGCCATTGCTTGAATTGATATCGGGAAAGTAGCGGCGGCGTCCACGCAACGTCTCCGTGTAGCCAAGCTTTTTTGCGGATTCGATCGTTTTGTCCATGAACTCTCTGATTTTTGGGAATTCTTTCCAATAAGATTTGATGATTTCACTAGCCTCAGACCGAGGGATTGAGAGACGCTGCGCGAGACCAAAAGGCGAGATCCCATAGATGATTCCAAAGTTGACCATTTTTGCCGATCGTCGCTGTTCACTGGTGACCTCTTTACTGGTGATACTGTAAACTCGCGCTGCCGTTTCGGTATGAATATCTCGATCATTGGCAAAAGCTTCGATCATCGCTTCATCGCCCGATAAGGCAGCCATGATACGTAGTTCGATTTGAGAATAATCAGCAGCGAAGAGACAATGATCTCCATCTGGTCGGGGGACGAAGGCTTTTCGGATTTCGCGACCTAGCTCACTGCGGACTGGAATGTTTTGTAAGTTGGGATCGCTGGAGGCCAAGCGTCCGGTGGCAGCTATGTGTTGGTGGAGATGAGTATGAACTCGGTTGTCGTGAGGAGATATTTCTTCGGGAAGAGAATCAACGTATGTGTTCTTAAGTTTGTTTGCTTGTCGGTATTCTAAAATTTGCGCCGCGATTTGGTGTTCTCCTGCCAGCTGAGAGAGAGTTTGCTCGTCTGTGCGATATTGTCCTGTGCGAGTCTTCTTCGGTTTATCTACCAATTTCATGGTATCAAACAGCATTTCTCCGAGTTGCTTCGGTGAGTTGAGGTTGAACTCGCATCCCGCTTCCTTCGTGATGCTTTCATGTAGGCCATCGATACGTGCCTGTAATTCTCCGCCTACTTCTACAAGACGATCTTGATCGAGGGCGATTCCGTTCGCTTCGATTTCGACTAGCACCGACAACAAAGGAGCCTCGATCTCTTCGTAAATAGACTTTAGTCCATTCTCTTTTAATTTTGGTTCTAAGAGTTCTGCAAGCTGTAAGGTGATGTCGGCGTCCTCCGCAGCATAGTCTGCCAGCGCTTCCAGGGGAATACTTTTCATCTTTGCTTCCGCTCCTTTTGAACTCTCGGTCTCGCTCGAAGCATTCTTTTTTTCTGCGAAGGAGAAAAGGTCATCCTCTTCTTGGGGCGGTTCTTCTTTGTGATATTTCTCGAACAGACTTTCTAGCTTGATGGTCTCGTAGTTGAGAAGAGTTTCGGCCAACCGATCCATTGTGTGTCGCTGGTCAGGATAGAGGAGGGCATGTATGAGGAGTGTGTCGTGAAACGGGCCAGCGACGACCAAACCTTTGCTCTGCAGGATATGAAGATCGAATTTGAGGTTATGGCCAATTTTCTCGACTGGTCGTGCGAAGATTTCTTGAAGAGTAGCGTGATGGACTCGATTGTAGGGGAGGTAGAATGCTTCTCCTGCTTTCAAGGAAAATGCGATACCAAGAATCTCGGAGCTAAAACGATCAAGAGAAGAGGTTTCAAGATCGAAGCAAAATCTCTCTGCAGACATGAGGGCGGAAAAGAGCTTCTTCTCCTGCGAAGGGCTATTCACGAGCTCATAGTGGGCCTTTTCGCTTTCACGGTTTTTACGAGCTACTGCTTCGGAGTCTGTGTTTTTCGTGTTTTCATCAGCGCCAGCCGATTTTCCAAAAAGGCGTTTGCTTAAAGAACGGAATTCATAGTGGTCAAAGATCTTTCGGACTGCATTCTCATCATAGGGGGAAAGAGTAAGTTCCTCGAAAGTAACCTCCATTGGAGCGTCGCGGATAATGGTAGCCAGCTCTTTGGATAAGAGTGCTTGTTCAGTATTGGCTTCGACTTTTTCTTTCTGCTTCCCTTTAAGCTTCGCAGTATTTGCCAGCAAGCCTTCAACTGAGCCGAATTGGGCAATGAGTTTGACTGCGGTTTTTGGACCAATGCCAGGAACTCCGGGAATATTGTCGGAGCTGTCTCCCATTAGGCCCAAGAGGTCAATAATCTGTTCGGGAGTCTCTACTCCCCAGAACTCTGGAAGCTCTTTTAAGGTGATGACTTCATGATCCGAGCCTTTTCGACCCGGGCGCCACATGGTGCTGCTTGGTGAGATGAGTTGAGCAAAGTCCTTGTCAGGGGTCACCATGAAGGTGTGATAGTCGCCCTCCTCATCTGCCTTGAGTGCAAGAGTGCCAATAAGGTCATCGGCCTCATAACCATCGACTTCGAGGAGTGGTATTTGAAAGGCGCGACAGAGTTCTTTACAAGCGGGAATAGCCTCCCGCAGATCCTCCGGCATTTCTTCCCGGTTAGCCTTGTATTCAGGATATCGTTCATGTCGAGGGGTTGGTGCCGAAGTGTCCCAAGCGACTGCAAGGTGAGTCGGTTGCTCGTTCTCGATGATAGAAAGAAGAGTATTGGTAAAGCCAAAGAGCGCAGAGGTATTAAAGCCTCGCGAGTTGATGATAGGATTACGGATCAGCGCAAAATGAGCACGATACACAAGGGCCATGCCATCGAGAAGAAAAAGGCGGTGGGTTTCCGCTGCCGGAGTCATGTCGCTAGCTAACTACCTCTATCCTCATACTGCAACCCAACGCTGGAAATCTCTTCGTTGCTTACATCAGATCGTAAAAAGATGAGCCAGGAGCTTTCAAAATTTCCACTTTATTTACGGCTTTAATTTATTTAATATTTATTAAGTAGTGTGACTGGCTCAACCCGGATAAGATTGAATATTAGCTCACCATGTGCTATATTCGATGCGCAGTGTTTTCTGATTGAGATCGATTACGCCCTCTACTGATCGGTCGTATCTAGGTTCGCATTTTAAGGAAAACATTCTACCGTTCTCTGATTCGGCCCAAGAAAATTCACCTCTGAATTTCTCTGCGGCAATTTCCCTCAGTGAAGCCTCCGAAGCTTCGAACGAAAATGTTCCATCATGGTCAGCGAAAAAATCGTAGCTAGATGTAGAATAGCGAAGATTCCTCACATCCGATGGAATTTCATAGCCAGAAAAATTAGTGAATTCTTCAGCTTTAGATGGGAGAATGATTTTGGTCTCACAAACTTCGCTTAACCATTTCAAAAACAGCCGCGTCAACGTCATCATTGAAAATGAATTTACCGCCATCGCCCCGAGCCATCA